>JBFWMF010000010.1:0-126155 GCA_050251735.1 Desulfitobacterium sp. | reverse complement strand
TCAAGCACCATTCTGACAGCTTCAACCTTAAATTCCTCTGAGTAGCGCTTTGTCATTTTCTCCACTCCTTCTACTTGGTTCTATTATATACGAGTGGATTTTGTCCATCAAATCGGGTATGGGTCAATCTCCATACCCCTCCCGCTCCAGATCTTCCTTAGGAATAAAGCGCAGGGCTGCCGAATTGATACAATAGCGCAATCCATCTGGGCCGGGCCCGTCCTCGAAAACATGACCAAGGTGGGAGTCTGCCTCTCTACTGCGAACCTCAGTACGGGTCATGTGATGGCTAGTGTCCGTCTTTTCTTGGATATAACCCTTTAAAAGAGGCTTGGTAAAACTGGGCCAGCCACAACCACTGTCAAATTTGTCCTTCGAACTAAATAAGGGTTCACCGGAGACGATATCGACGTAAATCCCTTCCTGCTTATGATCCCAGAATTCGTTGCGGAAGGGCGGTTCCGTACCGTTTTCTTGAGTCACTTGATATTGTAGCGGCGTAAGTCGCTTCTTTAGCTCCTGCTTTTCTTTAGTCCAATGCCTCTTAATAAAAGCCTCCCGACCTGAGCCTTGGTGATAAAGCTTATAACGCAAGGAATTTTTCTTATGATAGCCTTGATGATAATCCTCCGCTGGGTAAAAAGGAGACGCTGGGAGGATGCTGGTCACGATGGGCTTGTCAAAGCGCTTGCTTTCCTCTAGGGCCTTTTTGGAGGCTTCGGCAAGGAGTCGCTGCTCTTCAGAATGATAAAAAATGGCTGTTTGATACGATTCTCCCCGATCATGAAATTGTCCCCCCGGATCGGTCGGATCGATCTGTTGCCAAAAATGCTTGAGTAATTCTGCATAAGATATCCGCTCGGGGTCATACTTGATTTCCACCGCTTCCAGATGTCCAGTGGTATGGGCACACACCTTCTCATAGCTAGGATTAGTGTCGTGGCCTCCTGTATAACCCGATTGTATTTCCATGACACCCTCAATCGAACTCAGTGCTGCTTCAATGCACCAAAAGCAACCTCCGGCAAAGGTTGCCTTTTCTATTTTGGGTTGGTTAGCGGTCATAACTATTCCCCCTTAAATGACTCATTATGCGCATGGCGCCTCCCAGACCTTGCATACATTGTATGTTGTCTTCCAAAAAAATGCAATCTACGCTACCTATCGTCAAAGAACCCTAGGTGGACAAGGTGCATATAAATAAAAGACAGGCTTATTCGAAGCCTGTCCAAATCCAGAACAAGGAGGGAACTATGCATGGCAATCCTTTCGACACCGTTAGAAACCGCAATGGTTGTTCGTTATCAAATCGGAATAGTCGACGGCTCCCCGGTTATCCGGCAAAAAAGGGCTGAGATCGCTTATATTTTCGTTTTTACTCCATAGGAGTTTTGGGATTCAGCTATTCCTAAATGGTCCTTTAAGCTTTCTTGAAGGATTGCCGAAAAATTGACACCTTTTTCTTCGGCAATAGTGTTAAGCCATTGTGGTATAGTCAAGGTTTTCTTTACGGATTTGCTACTGTACTTTAAAGCATATGCATCTAAATCAATACCGATAAGACTTACAAAGCCATTTTCGTATTCGTCTGCAACCACTTCACTAATAGCCGAAGCATCGGGTAATTTTTTATTTTCTTCAATCTCACCCAGTAACCAGCCAGAGGCTGCATCTTCGGCCATTTCCATAGCATGAGCTAATGTTTCGCCTTCAGTCACGCAACCAGACAGGTCAGGAAACACTACAGTAAAGCCCTCATCACTCGGGTAAAAACAGGCTGGGTAGACTAATTTCATTTGAATGACACCCTCCTTTTACGAAATATTGCATTTATCTCTATATCATCCCAACAAGTGAGCTATTTAAGCCCCGCTTGCTTAAGGATGGAGTTTACTGTTTTTTATTTCATCCGCTGAAGACGCGGGTTGACTGCTTTTGTAAACTTTCAGAAAAACTGTCTCGCCCTTTTGGCACTGAATGTACATTTCCTCTGTTTGACGCTGCACATCCTGTAGTTCTTCAATGATATCAGTAATCTTGTTAAACAGTATGAGATACATCTCACTGTAATTTGCCACCTACATCACCTCAAAAAAACTTCCACCTACATTTTATGCGTTTACCGCATAATATGCAATATACGATTATCGCATACTATAAAATAAACTTGAGGTGGTTCTATGTATCAACGTTTAAAAGATTTAAGAGAAGACAAGGATTTGACCCAGAAAAATCTAGCAGATTTACTTAATGTAAACCAAGCGACTTACTCTAGGTATGAAAGTGGGGCTCTTGATATACCTAACTCATCACTAATAAAACTCGCTCAATTTTATAATACCAGTGTTGATTACTTGCTGGGGTTAACGAACAATAAGGAATCCTACCGTTAACTATAAGGCACTGACTTTTTTATCAACATTATAGCTATAATTCAAATGAGGAATTACCAAATCAGCTACTGCTCTAAACACTGGAACAACAACCGAATTCCCAAACTGCTTATAAGCCCGAGTGTCAGAAACGGGTATTTCGAAAGAGTCATCATAACCCATTAAACGGGCACATTCCCTAGGCGTTAGTCTTCTGGGGTTGAGGCCCTGACCTTGATCAATCAAAATCTCCGAACCATCCTTGTAGTACCGTGCTGAAAGCGTTCTTGCAATTGAAGAGGAGTTTACAAGACCAAATCCAAATCCGTTTCCTTTTGCTTGATGTTTCTTTGCGTATGCTTGGAGGTAATCCCACAATTTATCCGTCAAAGTATACTTTTCAAGAACCACATTTCTAGTATGGTCAAAGAAACGATTGGCATCATGGATAATGTAGGGTTCTGATCCGTCTGTTTTATGTAAAATACTATCTAAGCGAATTAGGCCCTTTTCAGGTAATTGTAGATCATCCCATGTGAAATCTACGTTGTCTTTAAATCCGACAATTATTAAACGTTCTCTATGTTGAGGCACAAAGTGTTGCCCATCAATAATTTTGGTATATATGTTGTAGCCAAGCTCCTTTTGCAGAACATTGGTAATTACTTTGAATGTTTTTCCTTTATCATGTGAGTAAAGGTTTTTTACATTTTCCAGTACGAAAGCTTTGGGGCGTTTGGCAGAAATTATACGTGCTACGTCAAAAAACAATGTCCCTTGTGTTTCGTCCATAAAACCATGCGAACGTCCAAGAGCATTCTTCTTTGATACCCCAGCAATAGAGAACGGTTGGCACGGAAACCCTGCCAAAAGAAGGTCATGGGTAGGAATTAAATGTTCATCTACTTGTGTGATATCACCATAGATGGGTTCATCTATATGATAGTTCACCGCATATGTTCTTTGGGCATAGCTATCCCATTCACTAGTGAATACACATTTGCCACCCTTATCTTCAAAAGCTTTGCGGATACCACCGATGCCTGCAAAAAGGTCAATAAAACTAAACATAGCCGTATCCTTGGGCTGGGGGACGATATCCTTTAGCATCTGTTGCAATTGTGGCACTATGTAATCTTTGGGTTTACAGTCTCCATTTAGCCAACGTCGCACAGTCGATTCATTAACACCGATTTCTTGTGCAATCTGGGCTTTTGTTTTATACTGGCTAATATTCTCCATAAGGATAAGAGCATCCATCTTTACACCTCCAGGGGGATTTATACATGCATTATGCACGATATTTACCCAGATGTCAATAGAATTTAGAACATATGTTCGAACTTTTTTAATTTGATATTATAAGGAGGAAGCACTATTGTTCAATGATATAAATTCATTATCTAGCTTCATGTTGGATAAGGGCGTCACACGGATAATTTTTAAATGTCTTTCCGAAAATGATAATACTAAACAACAAATATACCTTGGTAGTAGCTTTGAAGCTATTAACCAAATTCCTTTTGGAGAGGTGCACCCTGATAATGTCCAAGGGAAATATCCCAATTATAAAGCAGCTCTTAAATTTTATTGGCTAGACGAACAAGGAAATATTGAGATCGCGCCAAAGGCACAACTAATTTTGTACCCCAAATATCCTGAGGTCAGGCTATCAAGCTTCTTACAATACTGTAGTATCGCTCCGCGTGAGTTACTTCAGCCTATTAGCACTGGCGAAAGAAGATTCTTTAATGCTAAAGATGGAAGGGTACTAGTATTCGGAATCTGTCCCGATGGAAGAATTCTTGCCTATCTCTCAGCCGCAGAGACTCCGCTTGCCAATAAACTTATTTCCTTAGAAGACACTACGAATCTTTTTACTTCCCTTGAGACCGAATCATCTTGTGCTACCAAAGAAACTCTACTTATCAAAATAAGAGAGATCATGGACAGAGGATGGATCGCAGGATGCAGAATGAATAATCAAGGCATCATCGTCGACTATAATGCTCCCAATGCAGGAGGATATACATTAGAAGCAAATATGGGGATCATTCCAAATGGCAGATCAGAACCTGATTGGAAGGGCTGGGAAGTTAAAGCCTATACAAGTAACAGAATAACACTTATGACTCCGGAGCCAGATTCGGGATATTACGGAGAGTATAGAGTCGAACAATTTGTCAGGAAGTACGGAAGAACTAGACCTGCAGGAGATTTTTATTTTACAGGTGTACATAAGTGTGGAGACGTTCAAGACCGCACAAAGCTCAAGATGATCCTCGATGGTTATGACGAACAAAAAAAACGTATTGTAAATGTTACAGGCGGATTAACCTTACTTGATGAAAATAATGAGCCTGCTGCTATATGGACGTATGCAAAACTTATTGAGCATTGGGGGAGGAAACATGCTCATGCGGTTTATATTCCTTACAATAAAAGAAACTTAAACGGAGTAAATGAGTATCAGTATAGTGATCCTATCTTGTTAGGTGAAGGATCTGATTTTATATATTTTCTTGAGGCCTTTAGGCAAGGACTGATAGTTTATGACCCTGCCTCAAAAGTGTTTATCAATGATAACGGTAGAGTACAAACGAAGGCACGAAACCAGTTTAGAATTAAGGTAACGGATTTGGGGGGGCTTTACAATCAGTTTAGTCAGCATATTGTTTTAGCTGATTGATAGCAACTATAACTTGGGAGAAGCAATAAAATGTAGTTCTGAATCAAACACCTTCAAAATCTACGGCATTTGATATAAAAAAAAGGTCCGATCTGCACAGAAGAGCAAATCGGACCTTTTTTAGTTAAAACACGTTGAAAGCACTCAAGGAAAACGATCTGACCAGCCCAAAAGGCAAATCAGATCTTGCATGCATATGTATGGGCAATAATTATCCATTCAGTTGCTGGATTAGCTTGACCATATTCCTTCCGATCTGTTTGCATGAGGCAACCGTTAATTCATCATCGGTTGCGTTACGCCTCCAGGTAACCTTGTCCTCCTTAAAGTCTTCCATCAGAGAACCCGTCACTCCTGCGTACATCAGCGGTCCAGCCGGGTCGCGCGAATCCACGACATGTATCCCATGGGCGTGCATAAAATAATCCATAATCCTGAGGGTAGGTTCTTGCCCACCATGACGAAGGCCGGCATTTGTTACGGCTGCTCCTACTTTCCCGGCAAGAAGATTTTGAGTCATATGTAGATAGCGGGTGCGATCCATAAAATTCTTCATGAGGGTTGTTACATTACTCCAATATACTGGCGAACCCAAAACAATTCCCTCAGCTGCCAGTAGCTTTTCTCCTACAGCAACCATATCATCATCAGTAATTGAACACTGGGGTTTGCCCAGACACTTATTACAGGAAGTACAAAGCTTGATATTATAATCTGTAAGCTCTAACAACTCGGTTGTAGCGCCTTGGGCAGCGGCTTGTTCTAGCACGGTCCTCAAAAGTGCTGCCGTATTTTTTCCTTTACGATGGCTTCCGTTAATCGCTAAAATTTTCATTCGTTAATTTCCTCCCAACGTTCCCTTCCCCCATGGGTTAAATTATTGTAATTTTCTGATTTTATATAAGACTAGTATACCGTACTATACCCTTCATCGAAAGACCAAAGTAAAGTTCTCACCCTAAACTATTCCAAATTCTCTTCAAAGAAGGTTACCCGAAAAATAGACAGACGCTTGAGAATCTTACATCTCAAGCGTCTGTTTCTAACTTCTTGCACATTTCCATTTACAAGTAAACTACCGAATTCATCACTGACCGATGGGTAGGCAATCCCGCTCTAACTCATCTGCGAAAAATGCTCGATGGCTTTGGTGAAGTCCTTGATGGTCCTCTCCGCATCGCCATGTTCGATACCATCCTTGACGCAATGGTTGATGTGCCCTTCAAGGACGATCTGGCCAACCTTGTGAAGAGCGCCTTTGGCTGCGTTGATTTGAATGAGGATGTCCTCGCAGGGGACATCACTATCCACCATTTTATCGATGGCCTTGAGTTGACCCATGATCTTATTGATTCGACGATGAATATTCTCCGAATCCATGCATTGCTTCACTTAGACACCGCCTCTATTGCATCCTGATGATCAGATTAACACCCTCATATTCCTTATTGTATTGGCCTTTGATCTCATCGCCAATTTTCAGGAAGGGTAATTTCTCTGATACGGTTATATTGGCTCTAAAGACATCCTTTTGACCTTCAAGAAGCAGGTAATAATAGGTATTCCCGCCGATGACAACACTCTGGATATCGGTGACCTTCCCTTGGATCTCGAATTCCTCCCGGGGCTCATCAGGTTTTGTTTCTGTGATGGGAGCTGTGCGATCAGTGAACTTGTTGACGGTCTCTTCCACGGTATTGCCGGTGACGACCTTTTGGTAGTCCTGGGCATCCACCAAGGCATACATCTTGATTAACCCTGCATCATCCTTGAGAGACATGAAGTAGGTGGGTTTCTCGTCAATATTAAGCAGAATGGGGAAGGTCGAAGCATAGCGTTTTTCCTGAACGGCCCCTTGGGCACTTTCCATAGCTGAAAACTCTTCTGCGGAGGAAATACTATAAAAGGCTGTTTCCTTGGTCCGCATATTGACCAAGATAAAGCCAATATTAGATTCGTCCCTGACTACGGAGGTTATTCCCGTATAAAGATATACATCATCGTTTAGTGCTAGGTAATTGTATCCTGCTGTGGTGGCAAGCACGCCCTGCTGGCCAAAGATGGAGTTAATGAAGCCATTGGTGAAACGGCCATTATAATTGACCTGATCGACGACCAGTTCTGCATCAAAGACCCGGTCCACCCAAGTTGGTACTTCGCTGACTTTGATTTTTTGGTGCTCACCTGTGCTAGCATTGAGTATAATGACTTCTTTTACATCCGTTCCACCGAAGAGCCCAATTTTATTCTCCCGTACGGAGACGATCCAATAGGGAACTCCTTGTTCATCCACTTCAAAGCTAAAGTCACCAAAAATAACGGTCGGATAGTTCATTCTCAGATAACGGCGGACATTCTCGAAAAACAGTTCACTCTCCGAGTATTTGATACTTTGTTCCGGCGTGACCAAATCGACTTCCCCATTGATCATATCCACCATCATATAACTCGGAAGGCCTTCTTTGGTGTTGTTCAGCCACTTAAAGAAACCAGCGTACTCTAGGGGTGAGACCCGGACGGGCTTACCTTGATAGTTGATTTGCGTATAGTCGGGAGCTACATTGAATTGGGAGACCAATTCGATGATTTCGCCCATTTTCCGATCCCCTAAGCGCACAGCCGTATCCCGGTCCACCGTGGGGATGCGATTGATCGGTAATTCAGCTACATCGGTGGCAAAATTACCTTCTTGCTTTTGCACAAGATTAGCATAGGCCTTTGCATGGAAGATTGGTAGAGAGTAAACCCACATGATTCCTCCTAGGATCGCTACAAGAAGGGTGGCCATAATCAGGTAAGTGGGTAGGCTCTTGGTTATCTTCAGCTGTCTTTCTACAAATATTTGATACAGTAGGAATAACCCTGCTCCCAAGGCCAAAGTATAAAATATTAAGGCCCAAAAACTCGGGGACTGCAGATTGAGGGGGATGAGCAGGAAATAATACGAAATAATAACTAGCGCTACCCAGATTATTGTGAGCAATGCTTTTCCGTTTTTCATGAATCTGTCCTTTCTTTCCCAAAAACTAAAACCCTCGGAGATGAAGCGAGACTTCATTCAGTGGGGATTTAACCCCAATAATTCGCTTCTAATTAATTTAAGAAGGTCGTTTCTAATTAATAAGTTAACACGCTTGTTAATAATTTTACCATGCTTTAATACAAAACTCCAATAGCGTTCCCATAGAAAACAGAGAGGCATGCCTCTCTTCCACATCCCGGCTTATAAGCATTTTCTATGATAACCTGTCACCCTGAAATCTTGCCGACAATCTCCTCTATGGTTACCTTGTATACCAAGACGGGTTGAATCTCTGCATCAGTAAATGGATACTGTTCTCCTCCGGCTTGATAATGCTCAGCTATATGGCCTAATCCATATTTCTTAGCAACGAGATCATCCACTAATTCAGCCGTTCCATGAACGACGACGGTCAAGTAGCGTGCACTCCAATCACAGGGTTTTTCATCTTCGATGATGCTGATATCTTGCTCAAATTCCAGGCAAACATGGTTATTCACCTTCAGTATTTCTACTTTTTCACCACTTCTGGCTGAATGAAAATAAATGCTCCTTCCGTCGAAACCAAAGCTTAGGGGAATTACATAAGGGCGATTCTCTTTAACTAAGCCAATTCTGCAAACGGTTGCTTTATTAATTACGCTATGGAGAGCTTCGATGTCCGATATCTGTTTGTCTTTTCTTCTCATGCATTTTCCCTCAATCACAATAATTTTAATGTAGTTACAACGCTCCATAGATTAGCTCGAGGAAACCAGTTTAACTAGCACTATTTCGGGTCTACTATAAAATCTAATGGGCAATACACTTTCACCCAAACCACAATTGATGATCATATTCGTGGACCCCGACATGAATTGTCCATAATCGTATTTGGGAAAAAGACCTTGCCCCGGGGCAACAATCGCGCCAACAATAGGAAGTCTGACTTGGCCACCGTGAGTATGTCCTACTAATACTAATTCGATATTTGACTCGGCTGCAGGCATAAAAACATTGGGTGCGTGGGCTAGCAGAATCCTCGGTTGAGAATCTGTTATACCTTCAAGGGCTTGGTCTAATTTATCTCTCCGGAGATATGGATCATCAACCCCCACTATCCAGATATGGGAGCTCCCTTTCGAATACTTTAGTACCTTGTTTTCCAATATCTCGACTCCATGCGTCTCCAGTACAGATTTGATATTAAATTCATGTGACCACTCGTGATTTCCGGGTACAAAGAAAACCGGTTTAGAGCTTAATCCCTTAACTAGCGACAAAATTGGTTCTACATCAGGATTACTCTTATCAATAAAGTCTCCTGTCATCGCTACCATATCAAAACTCTGTCTATTAATTAAGTCTAGCAGCTTATCTTGTTTAACTCCGTATTCTTTAGAATGTAAATCTGTCAAATGAAGAATCGTAAAGCCTTCGAACTCTTTAGGTAAATTACTTATTGCAATGGTATACTGTTTTACTGCTATCGAATGAAGCCCAAAGTAAAGGTAGGATAAAAATCCCACCGCTCCGATAATAAATGTTCTACGGGGTATCAGCCTATTCACTCTTATCATTTCCCTATCCCCGTTTTCAATAATTCTGAGCTCATTCCGTATTTCCTTAAATCACTACTAAGATAATATCCAAAGTGTTATCTTTAAGTTCTTTCAATTTTTGCGGAATAAGCAAGCAATATGCCAATTATGAGAAACAACACTGCAAGATGAAATACCAAAAACCCAATGGACCACATGCCTAGTATAGAGAGAATCATTAAGAAAATAACGATAATCCACACTAATGCTCTCTTTCCTTTCCATGCGCCTTTAGCCCCGATAGCAGATATCAGAAACAACACGATAGGCCAAAATAGTATCGCCTTTGAGCCGGGATGTTCCAAAGCATCCATAGGGGGAAAGTTTGTCCAAACCAAATAACAATCTAGTGTTTACATCAAGAATTATTACCTTATACGCATTGACAATGTTCATGGCAGCTAATAGGTAAAAACTTATTATGTACCCCCTTCTCCTTTTTCTGATAAAGTTACTATCCTTTTCACAATATTTACGATATAATTCGGGGTTTATAAAAACAAGATATTTATCGTAGTAACCAGCATTAACACTAAACAGTAAAGCAAGTATCAAAAAGATGATTGCCAATATTAGTATCGTAGCACCCGTTTCAAGGATTAACATTAAAATAAACATCTGCAGTAGTAGTGCCAAAATGGCAAATGACTTTAGGTTTTAATTAAAATTCATTTCATCCCCCTAGACTCACTCGTACCATTATCCTAATGAGTGATGCGCCGTTGGCAGAGATATAAGAAAACCGCTATTAAGAATGGTATGCGACTAATCAATTTTTATCATTCGCTTCGCTTTTTTCTATTATTGCCTTAAATTATGTCTTAAGTAGCGTAATACTTTATCTTCAATAGAAACCAAAACATCGGAAGAGATGTTGAATTGAGAACACCATTGATCTGATGTCATAGGTTCTGATTCTATGCCATGCCTTGCCCCGCTGCTTCCCAACCACAAGCAATCCAACCGCTTGCATCATCCTCTAGATGCGGGACTCCTCTGTTAGACGTCGTTCCGGTTCCCCAGAGCATCCTCTAGAGCAGGCCTTAAATCAGGAAATATAAATTCAAAACCAGTATCACTAATTTTTTGGGGAATAGCCCTTTGACCATGTAATAACATTTCAGACATTTGGCCTAAGACAATTTTCAATACAAATTCGGGAACGGGAAACCATGATGGTCTCTTTAAAACTTCTCCTAGAATCTTTGAAAAATCTTTCATTCTTACTGGTGCTGGTGAAGTTCCATTTACAGGACCAGTAATCTCATCATGTTCGATAATGAATCTAATCATTCTAATAAGATCTTCAACATGAATCCACGGTAGCCACTGGGTCCCTTTGCCTAGAGGGCCGCCAACATAATACTTAAAGGGCATGATCATTCTTGTTAGGGCACCTTGGCTGCCTAATACTACCCCAGTACGTATAGTAACCACTCGGGTAAATTCATTTTTGACCTTATAAGCTTCAGCTTCCCATTTCCGACACACTTCTGCAAGAAAATCCTGTCCAGGACCTTCGCTCTCCGTTATTCTTTCATCCAGACGAGGTCCATAGTATCCTACGGCTGAAGCGTTTATTAGAACTTTAGGATTCATAGTCCCATCGTTAATAGCATTAACGATAGAACGAGTAGTATTTATCCTGCTATTCAATATTTCTTGCTTAACTGAGTTAGACCAACGACGGTTGCCAATTGATTCTCCTGCAAAATTAATAACTACATCAAATTCGTCAATATCATCAATTGAAGATAGAGGCGATTTATTATCCCACTCAATTAAGGCAACATTACTTTGAACTTTATCTGCTGAGATTTGCCTATTTCTTGTTATAACGGATACTTTATATTCCCTAGAGATTAACTCCTTGCTTAATTTCTTTCCTAGAAAACCTGTTCCACCAAAAATTAAAACATTCATATTCATACCTCCGGAAAGTCGTCTAACGTTCTGATGAGTCCCGCCGCGTCCTAACCACATCCATAATCCTCTATGTTATGGGAATTCTGTTTTTGCGATGGGCGTTCTTTCAGTCCAACAGCAATCTAAAGAACGAGTTGATTGCTCCGCAAATAACAGGGCCATGACCAGTACAAAGATAGTTCGTGTTTATATATTGTAGCTTTCTTAACTCTGAACAAAGTTGCTCTACCCGTAATGATGCTTTCTCATTGGGTGATAACTGTACCACAAGTTGTTGAAACCAATCGCAAAGAGCAATTCCTTCAGAGACAAACCCTTCCGGGGGGATTTCTTGACCAAAAAACAAATGAAATCACCACAGAAAATAATTCACCCATACCTTCTAGATAATTCCATTATACCATTTTCGTGTCCAAAAACATCATTATTCTTGATTGACATAGTCCAACGTCTTCGATTGTGCTATCGGGATATAGAATAAAAAACAATTCATTTGGTAATTGTTTTCCTGGTTCTTACCTCTCAGCCACTTCCTATATCCTCTTCTTCCTCTTTTTCTGGCCTCTCTCGCCTCTTACTTAATACTGCTCTTACCCATAAGATACTTATCCACTTCACGGGCTGCTAGCTTACCTTCTTGAATCGCCCAGACGACGAGGCTTTGACCGCGGCGGGCGTCTCCGGCGGTAAATACTTTTTCCACATTGGTTTCAAATTCCTCATACTCTGCTTTGAGATTGCTACGGACGTCCCGCTCAAGCTTCAGCTCATCGGGAATAATGTCTTCTGGGCCAAGGAAGCCCATGGCTAAAAGAACCAAGTCTGCTTCCCATACTTTTTCACTGCCGAACACTTCTTGGGGAACCATTCTTCCTGTGGAATCCTTGATCCAATGGATGTCAACGGTATGGACCTCCTCCACCTCACCTTGCTTGTTGCCCACGATCTTTTTAGTATTGATAAGGTAATGACGGGGATCTTTGCCATAGAGATAGATTGCTTCTTCCTGACCGTAGTCAACTTTAAGCTTTTTGGGCCATTCGGGCCAAGGATTGCTGGCCTCAACACGCTTGACTGGGGGCTCTGGCATGATTTCAAACTGATGGACGCTCTTGCAACCATGGCGGATGGCCGTGGCCACGCAGTCTGTCCCTGTGTCTCCTCCACCGATGATGATAACTTTCTTGCCTTTAGCGTCGATGAACTCTGTGCCCTGAGATGTGCCTACTAACCTACCATCCAACAGGCATTTGGTATTGGTCTTCAGAAAATCCACGGCATAATGAACACCTTGTAGCTCATGACCTTCTACGTTAAGCCCTCGAGCCTTGGTAGCACCTGTGCAGAGGACGACCGCATCATATTGGTTCACCAGGTCCTGGGCAGGGATGTCTTTGCCTATCTCTGTATTGAGTATAAATTGTATTCCGGATTCCTTCATAAGATTGATACGACGCTCCACTACGGTTTTCTCCAACTTCATATTGGGAATGCCATACATAAGGAGTCCGCCAGGGCGATCTGAGCGTTCATACACAGTGACCTCATGGCCCACGGCATTCAGATAATGACCAGCCGATAGACCCGCGGGGCCAGAACCCACCACAGCCACCTTTTTGCTAGTGGTTTTCCCTTTCTTGGGTTTTACCCATCCTTCAGCAAAAGCTTTCTCAATGATCTCAAACTCGATGCAGTTGATGGTGACGGGCTCCATAAAATAGCCCTCGGTGCAAGCTCCTTCACAGGGTGCTGGACAAACCCGGGAAGTGAATTCTGAGAAGGGACTAGTACGGCTTAAGCGCCGATAGGCTTCTTCCCATAGTCCTTTGTAGATCAGCTCATTCCAATCAGGAATCAAGTTATGCAAAGGACAGCCCGAAACCATGCCGTTGAGCATGACCCCACCATTGCAGAAGGGAACACCACAATTCATGCAGCGGGCGCCTTGAATTTTAATCACCTCAGGATCTCTGGGTAGTTTGATCTCCTGCCAATCCTGAACCCGTTCTTCCGGAACACGCTTCTTAGGATCGATACGTTGATATTCTAAAAAACCGGTTGCTTTTCCCATATCTTTCCCCCCTTATTTAGCCGCTTCCAAGGTCTCGAAATTCTCTGCAAAGGCTACCATGAGCGCTTCATCCCCTGAATATCCGTCTTGACAAGCCTTATGGATGTTAGCTAGCATCCGTTTGTAGTCCTTAGGAATCACTTTAGTAAACCGAGTTCCAAAGCTTTCCCAATCAGCGAGAATTTTTCGCCCTCGGGGACTATGGGTATATTCTACATGCTTCTGAATCATGGCTTGGACTTCCTTGAGTTCTTCATCAGACTCGATCTTTTCTAATAGAACCAAGGACTTGTTACAATAAACCTCCTCAAGGTCAAGGACATAGGCAACCCCGCCCGACATTCCTGCCGCAAAGTTGCGCCCCGTCTTTCCGAGGATCACGACTTTTCCACCGGTCATATATTCACAGCCATGATCTCCCACCCCTTCGACCACGGCATGAAGGCCGCTATTTCTGACGCAAAAGCGCTCTCCGGCAATTCCATTGATGTAGGCTTCTCCCGATGTAGCTCCATAGAAAGCTACATTGCCGATGAGAATATTCTCTTCGGGAATGAAATCCGCAGTCTGCGGTGGATACACTGCGATCTTACCACCAGAAAGTCCTTTGCCAAGGTAATCGTTGGCATCTCCCTCCAGCTCGAGGGTCAAGCCCTTGGGTACGAAGGCTCCGAAGCTTTGTCCAGCTGAACCCACAAAGGTCAGTTTGATGGTATCCTCAGGCAACCCTGCCTCTCCATATTTTTTCGAGATCTCGCTGCCGATGATGGTTCCCACGACCCTATCCACATTCTTGATTTTTAATTTGGCGCGGATCCGCTTCTGGCTTTCCAAAGCAGGTTTACAAACCCTTAGAAGCTTCTTCATATCTAGGGATTTTTCCAACAAGTGTTTTTGGACTTGAGTGTTATAACGACTTATATTGTCACCGGCATAGGGTTGATAGAGAATTTGCGAAAGATCCAGATGAGAAGCTTTCCAGTTTTTAATATTCTCTTTGGTTTTCAAGCGATCTGTGCGACCAACCATTTCGTTGATAGTTCTAAAGCCAAGCTTAGCCATGATCTCACGCATTTCCTGAGCGATAAAGCGCATAAAGTTCTCGACGTGCTCAGGCTTTCCTGTGAAGTTCTTTCTTAACTCTTCATCTTGGGTAGCGATGCCCACTGGACAGGTATTCAGGTTACAAACCCGCATCATCACGCATCCCAAGGCGATCAGGGGTGTGGTGGCAAACCCGAATTCTTCAGCACCCAACATTGCTGCAATGACTACATCTCGTCCTGACAGGAGCTTACCGTCTGTTTCTAACACAACCCGATCTCTCAGTTTATTGAGCACTAGTGTCTGATGTGTTTCCGCTAGACCGAGCTCCCAAGGCAGTCCGGCATTACGGATGCTGGTTCGGGGGGAGGCGCCAGTTCCACCATCATAGCCGCTGATGAGAATCACATCAGCTTTTCCTTTGGCTACCCCAGCGGCGATAGTCCCTACCCCGACTTCAGACACAAGTTTGACATTGATGCGTGCATCACGGTTGGCATTCTTCAGATCGTGAATCAACTCTGCTAAATCTTCAATAGAGTAGATATCATGATGGGGAGGAGGAGAAATCAGGTCAACCCCCGGGGTGGAATGGCGAGTCTTAGCAACCCACGGATAGACTTTACGTCCCGGTAGCTGTCCACCTTCACCGGGCTTTGCTCCTTGGGCCATTTTGATTTGAATCTCTTGCGCATTGACCAGATAATTGCTGGTCACTCCAAACCGCCCCGAAGCCACCTGTTTGATTGCACTGTTTTTACTGTCCCCCTGGCAAAGGGCATCAGGGTTATTACCAGCATTATAAGGCATAGTTCCAAAACGTTCCGGGTCTTCGCCACCTTCGCCGGTGTTGCTCTTGCCCCCTAGTCGATTCATGGCAATAGCTAAAGCCTCATGAGCTTCCTTGCTGATAGACCCATAGGACATGGCACCGGTCTTAAAACGTTTGACAATGGAATCTACAGACTCCACCTCTTCGATAGGGATCGCATCCCCTGCATTGTGTTTGAAATCTAAAAGGTGTCTTAAGGTATAGACCTCTTCTTCATTGATCTTTTTGGTGAACTCTTTAAAGAGAGCATAATTTCCTTCTCGGCAGGCCCTTTGAATCAGATAGATGGTTTCAGGATTATAAAGATGCTTTTCGCCATCCTCCTTACATTGGAAATAACCACCGACTTCCAGACTATCGGCATAGAGGGAGTTCTCATCGTAGGCACTTTCGTGGCGCATTTGGTTTTCCCGAGCAATCTCCTCGAGACTAATCCCCTCTAGGCGGGAAGGTGTATGGGTGAAGTATTTGTCGATGAAGTCTTTGCGTAAACCCACAGCTTCAAAGATCTGGGCACCATGGTAGCTATGCATAGTGGAGATACCCATCTTGGTCAGCACTTTGAGCATTCCTTTAACCGAGGCTTTGATAAAATTTTCGATTCCTTCTTTAGCACTTAGCCCATCGAGCAGTTCCCTCGCAGCTAGATCTTCAATGGTCTCATAGACCAGGTATGGGTTGATAGCTGTTATCCCATAACCCACCAAGGTGCAGAAGTGGTGCACTTCCCGAGGCTCTGCGGATTCCAGCACGATTCCTAAGTTGGTGCGAATCTCTCTGCGAATCAGGTGATGATGCAGTCCAGAGGAAGCTAAGAGAGCTGGGATCGCCGCATATTCCTTATTCACTCCTCGGTCAGAGAGGATGATGATATTGGCTCCCTCCGTCATGACTTTATCCGCTTCCCTAAAGAGACGATCCAAGGCTCGCTCCATGGCCTTTGCTCCCCCTGCTATTGGGTATAGCATGGATAGCGTCACTGTTTTAAACCGCTCATCATGCAAGGTCTTAATGGTGGTAAGCTGTTCATTAGTCAAGATGGGATGCTCAAGGAAAACCGATGCAGTTCCCTCCCGATCCGGATCAAGAAGATTGCCGGAATTACCTAAGAGCAGACTGCAGGAGGTGATGATCTCTTCTCGAATGCCATCGATAGGAGGGTTCGTCACTTGAGCAAAGAGCTGCTTAAAGTACAGATAGAGCATCTGTGGCTTCTCCGACAAGATTGCCAGCGGAGAATCCATGCCCATGGCGCCCACCGGGTCTACACCTTCAACGGCCATCGGTTGGATTGTTTTCGTAATATCTTCAAAGGTATAACCAAAGGCTTTCTGCTGCTTTATCAGGTGTTCGCCTGCTTTTATTACTGCCTCCTTATTCTTTGCAATCTCGGCATGAACTGAAACTGCCAATTCTTTCGTGTCTACGTTTGAGGATATTGACGGAGATAAAGCTGTCCCTATATCTGTCGATTGGTCAGTTGTTTGGCCTTTGTGTACACTTGCTGATAGACTAGCTGGTAGACCAGTAGACAGATCTTTGAGCTTAAGGATGTGCTTCTCAATCCATTCTTTATAGGGGTTCTCCTGAGCTACACTGGCCTTGATTTCCTCATCTGAGATGATTCGCTGAGCCTCAGTATCAATGAGCAACATTTTTCCGGGCTCTAGGCGTCCTTTATATTGAACATTCTCTGGCTTGATATCGATAACCCCCACTTCGGAGGCCAAAATGACTTTATCATCCTTGGTCACATAATAGCGGGAAGGACGCAGGCCGTTGCGATCCAGCATTCCGCCGATAATCACCCCGTCCGTAAAGCCCATAGCAGCGGGGCCATCCCAAGGCTCCATCAAGAAGTTATTGTATTCATAGAAGACCTTCTTCTCCTGGGGCATGAGCCCGTTGTTCTCCCAGGGCTCAGGAATCATCATCATCACCGCATGGGGAAGTGTTCTTCCTGTCAGATGCAGAAACTCTAGACTATTATCAAACATCGCGGAATCACTGCCTGATTCATCCACAATAGGATAGACTTTGGTTATATCCTCAAACAAGGGAGAATCAATGCATTTCTGACGGGCCCTCATCCAGTTGACATTGCCTCGGATGGTATTGATCTCTCCGTTATGAACGATATAGCGGTTCGGGTGTGCTCTTTCCCAGCTGGGGAAGGTGTTCGTACTGAATCGGGAATGAACCATAGCTAAAGCCGAGGCAAAATCCAGATCCGAAAGATCTAGATAAAAATGGCGCAGCTGTTCTGCCGTCAGCATTCCTTTATAGACGATGGTCTTTGCAGATAGGCTGGCTACATAGAAGGTGCCGCCTTTGTCTTCGCACATCGGCAGAATGACTTTCTCAGCTTCTTTCCGGATGGTATAGAGCTTCCGTTCAAAATCCATCTCATCCGTAAGCTGAGGATTCTTCTCGATAAATACTTGGATAAAGCGCGGCATGACCGCTTTCGCGCCTTCCCCGAGGGTAGTCTTGTCGATGGGAACTTCTCTCCAGCCGAGGATTTTCTGCCCCTCTTCTGCGACGATCTTTTCAAAGGCCTCTATTTGGATTTTCCTGAAATCCTCATAGCGATGGGCAAAGATCATTCCCACCCCGTAATTCCCTTTTTCGGGCAGCTCAAATCCCAGCACCCCGCATTCCCGTAGGAAGAAATCATGGGGAATCTGGACCAAGATTCCGGCGCCGTCACCTGTATTTTCATCGGCTCCGCTGGCCCCTCTGTGACTTAAATTCTCCAGAACGGTCAAGGCTTCTGCGATGATCTCATGTGACTTTTCCCCTTTAATACTGACCACAAATCCCATACCGCAGGCGTCATGCTCTAAGGCTGGATCGTAAAGACCTTGTTTTTTTGGCAGACCATAATTTTTCATATCAATCACCCTTTTCCGGAGTTTTCCTTAAACATCAAGGAGCATAAAGAAAAAGCGCTCAAAAAGACTTGCACTTATCAGGTACATGTCTCTCTGAGCGCCTTTGCTCCGTTTTTCAGTTAAGCATAACTTATCATAGTATGGCTTAGCATTTCAACCGTTTTCGCCAATGTATACAATATTTAAGCTTTTTTAGCCTCTTTATCCAGCCCCTCCGCTTTGGCATTTTCAATATAAACACTTCGCGAAGGAAGAGCTACAAATATACCCAACTCCTCTAACAGAGCCATGATCTTAAAGTTAACATCCTCTTGAACTTCGAGGAATCTCTGCCAATTGGTAGTGTTAGTAAAAAAGTAGACTAAGATATCTAAGGAGTTATCACCGAATCGTTCAAAATAGACCAAAATAGTCTCGGGATGAACTTCCGGATGTTCCTCAAGGATGGTCCGTAAGGAATTGACGCATTCTTGGAGCTGTTCAGCTGTCGTTTGGTAACTCACTTTGAGTTGAAAATCGATTCTTCGCTTACCCATCCTGGACCAATTGGTAATAGCCTCATTGCTCATGACGGAATTGGGGATGGTCACCACAGCTTGAGCGAAGGTCCTGACCTTAGTGCTTCGAAAGCCAATCTCTTCAATAGTACCCTCCACACTGGGGGTTTGAACCCAGTCCCCAATGTTGAAGGGGCGATCTAGCATAATGGTCACACTACCGAATAAGTTTTTAGCGGTATCTTGAGCAGCCAGAGCAAAGGCCAGACCGCCTAGCCCTAAACCTGTCAATACACCGGCGATTTCCGTAAACCAGACTTGAGCGATGGTGATAGCTCCTAAAACAATAATTACCGCTTTAGCCCCTTTGCTCAAAAAGGAGATCAGCATATCGTCAAATTTGTCGTTAGTGAGAAGGGCTCGTTTTTCAAATAGTGCTGTAAAGACATCTGTCGCTCGGTAAGCCGACCAAAATAAAGCAAATAAAACTAAAGATCGTATAACTCTGTGGACAAATACACTGATCTCCGCAGGTAGGAGCAATAATTGTGTAGCGATCTGTAAACCAATGATGATGAAGACAAGTTGAACT
This sequence comes from Desulfitobacterium sp., assembly GCA_050251735.1. Lineage (GTDB taxonomy): Bacteria > Bacillota > Desulfitobacteriia > Desulfitobacteriales > Desulfitobacteriaceae > Desulfitobacterium. Next base: position 106,636 of record JBFWMF010000010.1, on the reverse strand, counting down.
GGTTTTTCCAAGGCTTCCACAATAGTGTCATCAAGAGTACTCTTAGTCCTTTGGGTGAACTTCCGCAGTAAAACAATGATCACTTTAGAAAATATTTTTCTCAATAGAAGAGCCAGAAGCAGGATTAATAGTGCTGCACCTACTTTGTTTATACTGGGGCCATAAATTATCGATTCCCATTGATTTTGGACACCATGCATTAGATCCATCTTCTGCCTCCTCTTTAGACCCTCACGATATACTTTTGCCCAATTACACTCTAATAGTATATCAGCTGGAACTAGATTTCTAGCTAATATAGTGATAATTTCCATTAACCTACGTCAAGGAACCAAAAAGAGAATGCAGTTAGACATAACTCCCTTTGCATTCTCCTCAGCTGTTTTTTGCTATTGCTGCCCATTGCGTTATATGTATCCTTTAGCTGTTTAAGAAATCAAGAGCAAATTGCACATGCAATGCTGTACCATATTTCATGTAATCTTCATCAATCTTAAACTTTTCATGGTGCGGGAAGTATATCGATTCCTTTTCTTCATTTTTATATCCCATAAAAGCATAAACTCCTTTATGGTTGGCGCAATATTTAACGTCGTTTGCGCAAATAGCCAGAAGGTAATAACACCCAAAACCATCCCCAACAGCAATCTATCATTTCCTTGATATTCCTGTTTAGCTACTCTCTTATTTTCTTTCAAAAAGCAACAACTCCTTCAACGTTAAATCCAAATCGATTAATACGTTCATACGGCTCTTGTTTTTATATTGCTCTACATTGCTTTATGTTGCTTTAATCTGAGAAATTTATTCTAACTGCTTATTTTCTGAAGGCCTAATAAAAAAAGAAAACCTGGAATACACCCACTAAAAATGGAATATCCCAAGGTGTCCTTTTTGAACTATGCTTTTATGTGAAGTAGTATGGCCATGGTTATGGTTACAGTTATGGTTATAGTTATGGTTATAGTTATAGTTATAGTTATAGCTATTGCTATGCCTAAACCTACGTATTACAGCTTAAACAACATATTCGCATAACTGGGTAGAGGCCAGTAGTCCTTATCTACCAATTCCTCCAGTTGATCCACGGCTGCCCGGAGGTCATTCATTGTACAGAACACTTCATCCCGATAAAACTTGCCTTGCTTATAGACATCACCAATACCTTGAGCCTCCTTAGCTTTTGCTTCTAAAGTTCGGAGGCTTTCATCTACAGCGACCATCAGATTGGAGACTTGATTTAAAAGCCCTTCCTGAACGGAGACAGGCGCATTGGAAATAGCTTTGACCGCAGAAATTCCCGTAGCCAAGCTTTGAATCATTTTTAAACCGGCAGGGATGATTTGACGTTTCGCCATATAGAGCATGGTTTGGGCTTCAATATTGATCATTTTGTTGTATTGCTCAAGGAGAATTTCATAGCGGGAATGAAGCTCTGTTCCGCTGAGAACACCATGCTTCTCGAAGAGTGCTACTGCTTTTTGCGTGATCCAGGCAGGGATAGCATCCACAGTAGAACTGATATTAGGTAATCCCCGACGTTCTGCTTCTTTCACCCATTCTTCAGAGTAGTTGTTGCCATCAAAGATGATGCGGGAATGCTTGATAGCGATCTCTTTGAGGAGTTTCTTTAAGTCAGCGTTGAAATCTTCTGCCTGCTCCAGCCGATCCGCCATGTTGGAAAGGGCTTCAGCTACTATGGAATTCAGAACGATATTGGGTCCGGCAATGGAAATGGAGGAGGGAACCATCCGAAATTCAAACTTATTGCCGGTAAAGGCAAAGGGAGATGTGCGATTCCGGTCGGTGGAATCCTTTCTCAAAACAGGCAAGGTGGTAACCCCAATGGTCATACGGCTTTCGGCTATTGAACTTTTTAAGCCGCCGTTTTGCAATTGAGCTAGAATATCGCTCAGTTGATCACCTAAGAAAACAGAGATGATAGCCGGAGGTGCTTCATTAGCGCCTAAGCGGTGATCATTACCGGGGTTAGCAGCAGAAGCTCGGAGTAAATCGGCATGCTCATCCACAGCTTTGAGCACTGCACAAAGGAAGGTGAGGAATTGAGCATTTTCATGGGGAGTGGAGCCTGGGTCCAAGAGGTTCTTCCCCGAATTAGTACCCAACGCCCAGTTGTTATGCTTACCGGAGCCATTGACTCCTGCAAAGGGCTTTTCATGCAGAAGACAGACTAAGCCATGGCGGTTGGCAACCTTTTTAAGAACATCCATGATGAGCTGGTTATGGTCAGTAGAGACATTGGTCAGGCTGAAAATGGGAGCGATTTCGTATTGACCTGGTGCCACTTCTTTATGCTGAGTCTTAGCTGCAATGCCCAGCTTCCACGCCTCCACATTCACGTCATGCATAAAGGAGGATACTCGTTCATTGATGCTGCCGAAGTACTGATCTTCCATTTCCTGGCCCTTCGGAGGTTTTGCTCCGAATAGGGTACGTCCTGTGAGGAGAAGGTCCATCCGTTGTTCATAGTAAGTCTTGTCAATGAGAAAATATTCTTGTTCAGGGCCGACCGTACTGGAAATACGGGTGGTCTCTTCATCCCCAAAGAGTTTCAAAATTCTCAGAGCTTGCTTAGACAATGCTTCCATAGAGCGCAGCAAGGGAGTTTTGTTATCTAAGGCCTCCCCGGTATATGCACAAAAAGCGGTAGGGATACAGAGAACAATGTTGGTGCCCTCTTCCCGCAAAAATGCCGGTGATGTACAATCCCAGGCTGTATATCCTCTGGCCTCAAAGGTGGAGCGAATCCCGCCATTAGGGAAGGAGGAAGCATCCGGTTCCCCTTTGACTAGCTCTTTACCGGAGAATTCCATGATCACGCGGCCATCTTGGGTCGGAGAAATGAAGGAGTCATGCTTTTCAGCGGTCAAACCGGTTAGAGGCTGGAACCAATGGGTATAGTGTGTCGCTCCCTTTTCGATGGCCCAATCCTTCATGGCACTGGCTACTACCTCAGCAATACCAGGATCCAAGGGAAGACCATTGTCTATGGTATTTTTTAAGGATTTGTAGATGTTTTTGGGTAGTCTCTCGCGCATGACGCTATCATTGAAGACATTTGTTCCGAAGATTTTCATTTTCGTTCCCCTTTCCTTTGTGGCACATAAAAAGGCGCCCAAAAGGACGTACGTTTGTACAGTCCATTTGAGCGCCTTTGCTCTTCTCTTTGAGAATTTATGCCTTAAAAATAACATAGTACGAGGGTTGTTTTCAACAGTTATTAGCAATGTATACAATATTTATCGACTCAGTCTATCTCATAACCTTTTTTACTAAGCTCAACTTATTTTTAAAGGGTGGATACCTTAAAGGAATATCGAGCAAATTAGATCTTTTCATAATACTTTTTTGATGTGAAAAGGTATCAAAACTCGCCTTACCATGATATCCTCCCATTCCACTTTCACCAACCCCACCGAAGGGCATATAGGAAGTCGCTAAGTGCACAATGGTATCGTTAATACATCCTCCACCAAAGGAGATATCCCTGAGGATCTGTTCTTCTCTTTCCTTTTTAGTAGTAAAGAAGTAGAGTGCCAAGGGTTTGGGATGCTTATTGACTTGAGAAACAACCTCCCTTAAGTGCTCAAATTCCAGCACCGGCAAAATGGGCCCAAAAATCTCTTCCAACATGACAGGACTGTCCCAGGTTACATTATGAACAATGGTTGGGGAGATCTGATGGGTTTCTTCATTAAATCGTCCCCCGAAGACAATTTCTTCACCTAGGATAAGGCTTTGTAATCGCTTAAAATGCTTTTCATTAATTATCTTTGGGTAGTCTTCATTTATACTGGGATTTTTCCCGTAAAACTCATCCACGTATTCTTTCATTTTATCGATAAGTTTGCTCTTGATACTACTGTGAACTAGGAGATAATCCGGGGCTACACAAGTTTGCCCTGAATTTAAGAGCTTTCCCCAAATAATCCGCTTTGCTGCCAAGTCTATATTTGCAGTTTCATCCACAATGCAAGGGCTTTTACCACCCAACTCCAGCGTTACAGGGGTAAGGTGTTTGGAGGCTGCTTCCATGACTGTCTTACCAACCGCTACACTTCCTGTAAAGAAGATATGATCAAATTTTTCATCCAACAAGGTTTTATTAGCTTCTCTCCCACCGCGTACTACCGTAATAAATTCCTCTTTGAAATTCTCTTTTATGAGCTTCTCGATTACTACAGAGGTATTGAAGGAATACTCAGAGGGTTTAATAACCGAGCAATTGCCTGCAGCGATGGCGCCAATCAATGGTGCAATCGCAAGCTGGAAGGGATAGTTCCAGGGAGACATAATCAAGGTTATTCCATGAGGTTCGGGATAGGTGAAACTTGTGGCTAGGAATTGGGTAATCGGTGTTCTTACCCTTTTCCTTTTCACCCATTTCGGTAGATGCTTTAATGTGTAACTTAATTCTTCTAGAACAATCCCTACTTCTGTAGCATAGGCCTCAAAGGGAGTCTTATTTAAGTCTTTATGCAAAGCCTCCCTGATTTCTTCTTCATTATCAATAATGACCTTTCTTAAGACCCTGAGCTTCTCCATACGAAAATTCAGTTCTTTGGTTTTACCCTCTTCAAAGTATCTTCTTTGTTTAAGGATTATTTCTTTGACATCACTCATAACGCACACCTCCCACGGAACTTTTTTTAACTCGTCATCTATATCTTTACTCTTATTAGGTCATAAAGCTTGATCAAGTCTTCTCTCGATAGAATCCTCGGTACTGGATAAAGTGGATTGGCCTCCTTAAAGGCCCGATCACTCATCGTTGGGATATCCTTCTCCTTAATTCCGCCGATTGTTTCAGGAATCTCCATGCTTTGGTTAAGCTTCTTAATCGCATCAATAAATTTCAAAGCCTTTTCCTCTGTATTATCCATCTTTTCAGAAATTCCAATTAAATCGGCCAGTTCTGCCAAAGGTTTGTGGGCTGGCTCCCCGTAGTATTCAAGCACATAGGGTAGAATCACAGCATTAGCCAGACCATGAGGTGTTCCATAAAATCCGCCTAAGGGATGGGCCAAGGCATGAACATATCCAACATAAGCCCGGGTAAAGGCAATCCCAGCATAAAAGGATGCCTTCTGCATATTTTCACGTGCCACAAGATTTGTCCCGTTAGAATAGGCCTCAAATAGATTATCGAAAATCAAGTTTACTGCTTTTCGGCTTAACTCCTTAGTTTCTTTGGTGTTACTTCTGCCGATATAGGCCTCTACTGCATGAGTAAGAGCATCTAAGCCTGTCGTTGACGTAATATGAGGTGGCAAACCTACGGTAAGCGCGGGGTCTAATACAGCATATTTAGGGATAAGCACCAAATCATTAATTGCATACTTCTCGTGTGTTTCCTGATTAGTGATTACTGCTGCAATGGTGGCTTCGCTTCCCGTCCCAGCTGTTGTTGGAATAGCAAATAGAGGCGGGATTGTTTTTAAGACTTTGAGTAGCCCTTTCATTTGGGGGATCATCTTCTGGGGACGGGCAATACGCGCTCCCACTCCCTTTGCACAATCCATTGGCGACCCGCCTCCAAAGGCAATAATCCCCTTACATTTGTTGCTATAGTATAGTTTTAGGGCTTCTTCAATATTATCAATGGTTGGATTAGGAACGGTTTTATCATACACACAATACTTGATATCATGATCCTCTAATCCTTTAAGTAAGCTATTCATTAACCCTAGGGAAGAAATTCCTTTGTCCGTTACGATGAGTACACTATTGATTTCTTTATTTTTAATAAGTCTGGGGAGCTGGCCTAGGCTGTTTTTTCCCTCAAGCAACTTTGGGGTGCGCCAAAGCATAAAATAGGTACCAAGCTTCAACACGCTTTGAAAGGCTCTACAATATAACTTATACATTTCATACCCCCATATATCTATACTATCATCTTTGCTCGAATACAGTAATAGATATTCCTTTGCTTATGCCCTGCGGAGTATACTTACGGACATAGGCAAAGGTATAATTCCGTCAAAATTATGAGGAATTATACCTTTTTTGCGGCAACGAACGCTTCCCTAGCGTAAGATGTTTACCAATTTCTCACATCTAAATCCTTGTACTTAGGCAACAGGCGGGTAGGTAATTTCAGCGCATCCTTTCTGAAAGGTGGTGCCAGTTGGGTTCCATCACAGACGATTTCTAGCACGGTGGGTTTCCGGGATGCCAAGGCTTTCTCTAAAGCTGGTCCCACTTCCTCTGGATTACTAACACGGATACCTTCTGCTCCCATGGCGATGGCTACTGGAGCAAAACTTTCCGGATTAGGAATATCGGCGCCGATAAAGCGATTATTGTAGAAATCGATTTGATTTTTCTTTTCTGCACACCAAGCCATGTTACGGAAGACAATAGCAACGACTGGTAGATTATGTTCAACAGCTGTACTGACTTCATGGAGGCTCATTCCCCAAGCACCATCCCCGACAATAGCGACGACAGGAGCATCGGGATTCGCCATTTGTGCACCTAGGGCTGCGGGGTAAGCAAATCCGGTGTTACCAAAGGTCAGAGCTGCAATATGCATTCCTTCCCCTTTAAATCTCAGGTAGCTATTAGCTGTAGAGGAGACATTACCAATATCTGTAGAGACGATAGCATTTTCAGGTAGCACTTTTTGGATTTCTAAAAGGGCACGGCGAGGATTGATAGGATCACCATCTACCATTGCTAAGTAAACAATTTCCTTATCCCAAGCATCCTGACGACTCTTAATGACTTTTAAGTATTCTTCATTAACTTGAGGATTAGGGATTTTTTCTTCTAATCCTTTGAGGATTTCCTTGGCCGCTTCTTTCGCATCAGCAATCAAACCTACTTCTACAGGATGGGTTCTGGCGATATTGCGAGGATTAATATCCACTTGAATTATCTTGGCACTGTCTGGGAAGTAATTGATGTCATATTGAGGAGTGGTACCGAAGACTGAAAGTCTAGTTCCCAAGGCAAGGATAACGTCTGCCTCTGCTACTGTATTCATAGCTGCTTTAGAGCCCATATAACCGATAGGCCCTAACCACAGGTGATGATCTGAAGGAAAGGCATCGTTATGGAGATAGGTGCAAGCTACAGGAGCAGTGAGGAGCTCCGCGATTTTCGCTACGATGTCCTTGGATTTGGTATCGACAACTCCGCGACCGGAGATAATGACTGGACGCTTCGCGGAAGCTAAGAGCTCAACAGACTTGGCAATGGAAGCCAAATCTCCGCAGCCCCGTTGGGAAACCCGATATTGATGGGGTTCGAGGATATGCTCATCGATTTCTCCATAGAAATAATCCCTAGGGATATCATAGAGTACAGGGCCCCGCTCCGCGTAAGCAATGCGGAAAGCAGTCCGCAGGCAATCAGCAGCCCGGGAAGGATGGGGTACGCGAATGGTTTCCTTAGTAATAGCTTTGAAAATCTGAACGGTGTCTGCTTCTTGGAAGCCGTCCCAGCCCACTGTCGGAGTCCCAGCTGAGGGGCAGATAATAACCATAGGGGTATGGGCCGAATTGGCTGCTGCCACAGAGGTGACCATATTGGTGATACCAGGGCCATTTTGGCCAATGAGCACTCCTGCACGGCCGGTAACACGGGTATAAGCATCCTCCATATGTCCGGCGGATTGTTCGTGACGAACGGGGACGAATTTAATCCCGGCTGTGGGGAAGAGATCTAGAAGATCCATAAAAGCTGATCCTACGATACCAGTTACATGGTCCACACCTTCAGCCAATAAAGTCTCGCAGATAGCTTCACTGGGTGTCATTCTTACTTTTGCCATTGCACTTTCCTCCAAATCTACTCCAGCATATTCTATGCTTTACTAAGATAGTTACATGAAACTACCTATGAACTTAACAAGACTCAAGAGTCTAATTTTTTGCTGTTCTTAGTAGTATTGCTTAACTACTTCCAAAAGTCTTAAGGCTTTATCTACACGATCTACTTTGACTTTTCCAGTCATTAGCGCCACTGTAGTGTTGAGTTGGTTTTTGAGTAATTTAGAATAATCGTCATCAGAGATGGTCAGGGTTAACTCCGGTGTATGAGGGCAATCTTCATAAACAGTGATTTTTGCATCCTTAATCACCATTTGGATGGGGCCACTTTCTTTTAGGTTAACTTGGAAGCTCAGATCCTTTCCTTCCATATGGCCTGGATCTGCATTCATTTTCTCGCAAAATGCATAGATTTCTTCTTTTACGCTCATTTCAGTGTCCTCCAATTACAGTAGTAGTTAAACGCTTTGTAATGTTTCATTATAGATTTACTTGGTTATTCAGTATATGTGATTACTCACATGCTTTGGCGTTTAGGTAGAAGACTGGGACAAGGGACCTATTCCCCTGTCCCAAATTTGAATAATTGTACCTGTCCCCTTGATTCACTCTTATCTGCTGGGGGGGCCGAATTGGGGATCGGTGATGACGTTGACGCAGGACATTTTGCCGGAAGCAAGAGCACGGTCGATGGCGTTGCCTACTTCTGCTGGGTCTGTGACGAATTCGCCGTAGCCGCCATAGCCTTCCACGACCTTTTCGTAGTGGACTTGTTCCATGAGTTCCACACCCACGAATTTGGCTTTGCCGCTGGCCTTCTTAGCCTCAGAGCGTTTAATCATGCCCCAGAGACCATCGTTAAGGATAATAGTGGTGATATCAAGTCCATACCGCTTCAAGGTATCGAATTCTGCTACTCCATAACCGAAGGCTCCGTCTCCGGTGATCATAATGACCTTCTTCTCTGGATGAGCCAGCTTGGCGGCGATGGCATAACCCATGCCCACACCTAAAGGACCAAAGCTAGTTGCGGCAATAGAGAGCATTTGTCCAGGGCCATAAGCTGGTAGTACTAAAGTTGCCCAAGTAGCTGTATCGCCACCATCAACGACGACGATGGTATCTTCATCCACTCTTTGCGCAATTTGGCTCATCAAATGAACTGGATGAATAGGTGAATGGCTGGGATCACACATTTGGCCAAAAAGACCGGCAAATTGTTGTTTTACTGCACCAAGGAATCCTGCCCATTGGGGACGACTTCCGGCTTCGACACATGCGATGAGCTGCCTCAGAACTTCCTTAGCATCGCCGTGGATACCCACTTTAACGTCTAACTGATTGTACAACTCTGCAGCATCGATATCGATGCGGATGATTTTCAAATCTTTGCGGAAGTTTCCTCTGCCTAAGGTAAAGCCAGGTTTAGTGCCGATAACGATGGCTAGATCAGCTTCTGCCAAAAGGGCTTGAAGAATGGGGTGATCATAGCCGGGGCTAATGAACAAGGGGTGTTTATCAGTGATGCATCCTCTGGCTGCGTTACGGGTTGCAAAGGGGATGCCAGTTTTTTCTACGAATTCTTGGAGTTCATAATGAGCTTGGGAGAACCATACTCCAGAACCAGCGATGATGACCGGTTTCTGAGCTTCTTTAATCAGTTCCAGAGCAGCTTGAATGCTGGCAGGATCTCCTTGGGGCTTGCTTTCAGTGATATATCTTTCTTGGAACTCCACTGTGGAGAGATCCACTTCAGTTTCCATAAGATCTCTTGGAACCTCGATGTAGACTGGGCCAGGTTTGCCGGTGGTGGCATGAGCGATAGCTCTGCCCACATATTCTGGAATTCGTTTGGGCTCAGAGACCGCACGAGCATGCTTAGTCATTTGACTGAGAATAGCCATTGAATTAAAATCTTGGAGTTCGTTACGGTCATTTTCCGTAACCCGAGCTTTACCGCCGAGAGCAAAAACTGGGAATCCTCCTACATAAGAGTTTGCTAAGCCAGTAAGCAAATTAGTGACCCCTGGGCCGGCAGTTCCTGTGCATACTCCGAATTTACCGGTGGTTAATGCCCAACCTTCCGCTGCAAAAGCAGCTGTCATTTCATGGCGGACACCGATAAAGGGAATACCTAGTTCTTCGCAGCGCTCCATAGCAGGATAGATATGCCCACCTGGGATACCAAAGATATATTTGGCACCTTCCTTTTTTAAGACCTCAGAAACAAGAGCTCCTGCTCTGCATTTTCCTTCCATGTGTAAAACCTCCTATATTATAGTTAATCAGTGAGAACAGCACATAGTTGGGTTTGATAATATATAGTTTGGGAAAAAGTATTGTATTTATTTGGAAATAGCCTCTGAGCTCTCTACACTCACAGCACTCTTCTTGCCAGTTTCCGGCAGGAAGAAAAGAATTAACATGAGGGAAATTAGAGGCAAGGCTACGGCAATGGCTGTAGCGTGACCAAGACCAAGCCAGATAGCCATAGTGGTTACTGCGGTAGGAACAATAATCTGTCCCATACGACCGACGATGTTGTTAGACCAAGCCATCGCATTAGCACGGATTTCCGTTGGGAAGAGCTCGTTGGTTAAAGTAGAACCTACGATTAAGAAAGAATTAACAAATCCCGCGGAAATGATGCTGCAGATAAGTACTGGGTAGAAGCCTGTTAAAGTAAAGGTCAATACACTAAAGACACATCCAACGATGATGATAATGGTAGCAGCCCGCTTACGCCCGATGACATCCATCATTTTGCCATTCATAGCAATGACGAAGATTCCGGTGAGGGTTTGAAGAACAAGGCCTAAGCTTACCATGTTGGGAGTCCAGCTTAATTCACTAACAACTCTGAGGGAGAAGAAGTTCAAAGATCCTTTGACTCCGAAATAGAGGAATACCCATACCAGACACATGACAACCATATACTTGGTGAAAGGACTCCGCCAAGGACCAAAGAAGTCTTCTTTCTGAGGCCGAATGCCTTTCTTCTTTTCTTCTTGCAGATTTAGAAAAGCCTCTGTTTCAGGTAAATTATTTCTCATAAGGTAAACAGGAATTATGGGAACTGCACCTACTACATAAAGAGCTCTCCAGCTTAAACCGAAACTGGTGAAAACGGGAAGCAAAATACCAATCAGCAAAGCTCCAAATACAGCTGTCAACTGGAATCTTCCTACAGCTTTCCCTCGATGTTCTGTAGCAAACTCTTCGCAAAGGATTACATAACCTACAGACCAACAACCAATTAAGAAAATCCTAGCTACGAATTGTAAAAAGATGAATACTTGGATATTTGGTGAAAAAGCCGTGACTAAGGAGCAAATAGAATACATATAGACACAAGTTAAAAAGACTTTACGCCGACCGATGGTGTCCGCCATCCGCGAAACAAAGAAAGCTACCATGGTTCCAAAGGCAATAATGGACAGTGCATAACCAGACATCTGAGTGCTCAGGTTAAAATCTGCTTTAATATAGGGTAAAGCAATATTGATCAACGCATCATCAAAGCCTTCGAAAAACGCTCCCAAGATGAGGATGGGCCACAAGGCTTTTTGACGCGGAGTTAAGGCAAATTTTGTGCTCATTTCTATTTTCCTCCCGAGTAAAACTTCCTAACTTCAGGAGATACTTTTTGCTGCGATTCTTGTTGAGAATCCCTTTCACCTCTTATTTATTAAGGTAAGTATTATAGAGTTTGAGTTGCTCTAGGAGACCTTCCTGCCTTGCCATCGCATCCTCTTCGGAATACTTAAAGAAGCCTTCTCCTGTTTTTAAGCCCAATTTTCCTTCTTTAACTTTTTCTGTGACTATTGATGGAACTGTAGTTTCATTGCATAGATCCGGGAAAATGACATTATAAGCAAAAGCACAGGTATCCAAACCAATGTAATCCATGGTTTCAAGGGTTCCCTGCCATGCGGATTTAAAACCGATGCAAGCCGTATTGGCAATATCCAGGTCCTCTAGAGAGATAATTCCCTTTTCATAGAGGGATAAGCCTTCCCGAGCCATGGCTGTCTGCATACGGTTAGTGAGGAATCCTTTGACAAATTGATTAACGACAATAGGCTTCTTCCCACATTTCTCCAGCTCTGCTCTGAGCCAAGCAACCTTTTCTGGATTGGTTTTGTCGTTTTTAACGATTTCCACTAAGGGTATAATTTGGGGCGGATTCATAAAGTGAGCCACGAAGAAGTTCCCCGGGCGAAAATTCGGGAATATTTCCGGTAAGGGTAAAGCCGAGGTATTGCTGACAATAACTGTATGTTTAGGGCAGAACTGATCGAGACTTTCATAAATCTGTTGTTTTAAGCTAATCACTTCGGGTATAGCTTCCACCACCAGATCCGCATCCTTAACGGCTTCTTCTAAGCTGGTCATCGTTTGGAAATTGCTCATAAGGGCTGTGACATCCTGATCGATGATACCCTTGGCCACCATTAAGTTAAGACTATTACGTATTTCCTTAGTTCCTTCCGCTAAGGCTTCCACTTTAATATCTGTCATAATTACATGATGTCCACCCATTAGGAATACTTGGGCAATACCAGGTCCCATAACACCCGAACCAATAACAACTACGTTCATTCCTTTTGCCCCCTTTTAGTTATGAGGTGACGGCGCCTTGTGACCTCTTATATACATTGTAGTCACTTTCACTTGTTCTGGCTAACACATAATTTGGAATATTCTGTGTAAGGCCACAAATATCATTTGTGGCCTTACAGCCTAAATAAATAGAGGCAAGTTACTAACGAGTCTTTGCTAAGGGATAAAAATGCAAGAAAAAATCCGAGAGAGTCTCTCGGACAACTATTTAAGGTTTGCTCATGCGCTATAAAACTTTATCAGCACTGATAATCTTGCGTTGTTAATTTTAGATGGTTGATGAATTCCTTACTGATCTCAGTTTGTGAATCAACATTAGAATACACCAGCCCAATGGTGATGTTATTGTGTTTTTCGATGGCTATAGGGACTACTTCCCCCTTCTTAAAAATAAGCTCCTTTTCTAAACCAATTCCGGTAACAAAACCCACCGCCAAACCTTCTTCAATCATCTTTTTATAGATCTGCATACTATTTGATTTCTGAATCTGTATAGAAGAGGGGTCCTGATAGCGCTTGATAATATCCAGAATCCATCCATAGAGATCTTCGGACACGATCAAGTTTTGTTTAAATAGTTCGGTATGGGATATCACTCGCTTTTTCTTAAGGGGGGACTTTTTTCCGGCACAAACATAAATCTTATCGTCAAGAATATTTTCATAGCTCAATCCCAGTTCATAGATGGTCTTAGAGAATCCCTGATCCTCGCCTGTGCGAAAGATAATACCAACGTCACTTTTTCCCTCAGCTACATTACTCATAATTTCTTGAGGACTGTGTTCCTTTAAAACCACATTGACCTGGGGGTGCAGCCTATAAAAGGAGACCAGGATATCCGGGAGGGTCATGTAAGGAACCACATCAATGCGCAGGCTACCTTTAAGGGTTTTTTTGGCGAGCTGTTTCTTATTAAATAGAGAATTCAGCTCGTCAATCTTAGTCAATATCTCCTGTGCTTTATTGACAAATTCCTCCCCTTCCCTGGTAAGGGATGCACCCTTATGGGAACGTATTAAAAGCTCAACATTGAACTCCTTCTCCAAATTACGAATGGCAACGCTAAGATTTTGTTGAGACACATGAATCTGCTCCGCAGCGACAGTTAGGGATTTATTCTTGCTTACCTCAACAAGATAGTATAGCTGCTCAATGCGCATAAACACCCTCCATCCCATCATCCATAGTGCTCCCGCACAATCCTCCTGCTGCCCCTTTGCCCCGTTCAAGCTTAACAGGATTGTAGGATAGATCCAGGCTTCTTTAATCTTGGGTAGTTTTACTTGCTCAACTCCAGCATGCGTTCGAGAGCCACCACAGCATCCTTAGCTATTTCCGGTTTGACGCTAATCTGATTGACCACCTTACCTTGTTGAAGGTTTTCCAAAACCCACAGAAGATGGGGCTGGCTGATCCGGCTCATCATCACGCACAGGCAAACGTTTTCATTCAAGCAGATGACGGTCTTATCGGGATTTTCCTTGGCCAAGCGACTGACTAGATTGATCTCTGTTCCCACCGCCCAAACGCTACCAGCAGGAGCCGCTGTAATTTGACGAATGATAAAGTCGGTGGAGCCACTCAAATCGGATTTTTCTACTACCGCATGACTGCATTCCGGATGGACAATCACGGTAATGCCCGGATACTGACTCCGGACATAATCCACATGAGCGGGAGTAAATCTCTGATGAACGCCACAGTAGCCATCCCAAAGAATAATCTGCGGGGCAACCTCCGGCAACTCAATATCCCAGTCCTCTCGATGCCATTGGAACATATCTTTTTCCTCTAAGCCCAGTTGGATAGCGGTATTGCGACCGAGGTGCTCATCAGGGAGGAAGAGCACATGCTTGCCCTCAGCAAACAAAGTTTTCAGGATCTTTGGAGCATTAGAAGAGGTACAGGTTAATCCTCCATGACGGCCACAAAAGGCTTTGACCTCCGCTGTAGAGTTTACATAGGTCACAGGCACAAATTCCGCTTGGTATTGGGCGGTAATTTGCTGCCAGCATCTCTCCACATCTTCCAACTCTGCCATATCAGCCATGGGGCAGCCCGCATCTAAATCCGGTAAGATGACCTTCTGCTCAGGCGCGCCCAAAATATCTGCAGTCTCCGCCATGAAATGCACACCACAAAAAACGATGAACTCAGCATCCTTTGCTTGGGCAGCCAATTGAGAAAGCCGCAAGGAATCTCCGCGATGATCGGCATAGCGCACAACCTCATCCCGTTGATAATGGTGGCCTAATATTACTAGCTTCGAACCCAACGCTTCCTTCGCTTGCCGAATCCGTTGATCCATTTCAGCCTCACTAAGAGAAAGATACTGCTCCGGCAGAGGCTTTTGACTCGTATACATATCTTAACTCCTCCGTTTCCACGCCTATACTGCAAACATCCCTACGTTATTCATTTATTTAACCAAATGACTGTTTATCTGTCAACTTCACCACGGTTTAAGGCAATAGATTAACTCTTCTCAGCCGTTAGCTAAGGTAAGCTTTTTAAACTTAGCCTTAAAGGTTGTGCCTTGACTGCTCGACTCAAAGCTTAAATCACCATTATTGCGATGAGCAATACCCATAGAAATTGCGATACCTAAACCTGT
Source organism: Desulfitobacterium sp. (assembly GCA_050251735.1). Lineage (GTDB taxonomy): Bacteria > Bacillota > Desulfitobacteriia > Desulfitobacteriales > Desulfitobacteriaceae > Desulfitobacterium. Next base: position 91,603 of record JBFWMF010000010.1, on the reverse strand, counting down.
GCCACTTTCTTTGGTGGTAAAGAAGGGGGTACCGATTTTTTCTTGGATCTCGACAGGAATCCCTGGACCTTGATCCTGAACCGCCAAGATCACATGATTCCCTTCCTCATAAGTGCGAATGATAATACATCCGCCTGCCAAAGTAACCTCCAGAGCATTGCGTACGAGATTAAGCAACAATTGGCGAATTTCATTTTCGTTCAAGGATAAGCTTGGCAGCGGATTTAAGTTGAGCAAGATTTCCTTGCCAGCGTTATTGGCATCAGCCTGAATCATCGGGAAAATCCGATAGATGATTTGATTGATATCCTGATCCTTGTTATGGACGATATTGCTTTTCGCCAAGGATAAAAATTCGGTAATAATCGTATTCGCCCGATCTATTTCAGAGATCATCAGCTCGTTATATTCTTTTTCTTCGGAGTTCGTCAGTTTGGAACTACGCAATTGCAGAAAGCCCTTGACCGTGGTAAGCGGATTTCTGATTTCATGGCTAATTCCCGCCGCCATTTGACCAATCAGGTTAAGTCGTTCAAGGCGAGCCATCTCTTGCTGTTGCGTTCTCCGCTCCGTGATATCCCTAAAGAAGACCGTGATTCCGCCTTTAAAGGGATAAACGCTGAAATGGTAGAACTTCCCATTAACTGCCAGCCCCTCCGCTTCGAAATAGAGAGGCTCCGAATGATTGAAGGCCGAGGTAAATAATTGATGGGTTGTTGAATTTTGGAAGGTCGGAATAGCTTGGAAGATGCTTTTCATATACAAATCTTTATCTGTGCGATTCAGGTGCTTCTTGGTCACTTGATTGTAAAATAGGATACGCCATTCCGCATCTATAGAAAGTAACCCATCGGAGATTCCCTCCATAATCCGAGTCAATCGATGCTGAGATTCCAGCAACTCTTCATTCATACTGCTCAGCTCTTGGGTGTAGCTCATGATCTTATAAAAAACCGGTTCTAGCTCCGGCAGCTTAGAAACATCCCACTGGGGCGCAGACTCAGGATGAACAATAGACTCACTAAAACCCTCCAGTTGGGTTTGGATGTTTTTTAAATGCCTATTAATTAATAGGATAATAATGCTTAAAAGTGCAAAAATAAATACAAAAAAAATATTAACACTGGAAAAGGAAGTGAAACTGAATTCGGGGTGGTCGGCAAAGGCCCAAACATACCCTATCAATAGATGATCCTGATAAATTGGAATGCTTACGAGACTCAAATGCTCAATCTTCAATTGCTGTATACTATTATTTTCACTTAAAGCAAGCAGAATCTTATCCAGCTCATACTTAATCCGTTCCTCTTCGGAAACAATCCAATCCATCCTGCTATCATAATAGGCGACTGAATAAGAAGATGTCGCCTGCAGTAAGGGTTTTATTTCGGCACTCAGTTTCTGCATGTCATTATTTTCTGCAAGCTGTGAACTGGCGTTATCATCCGCAAGCCTCTCAATGTATTGACTTTCAATTCTTTCCTTGGCCTCAATGGCTACGCTTAATAATTCATAATCCAACTTAATCGATTCCTTCTGCCAAAAAGTTTGGCCGAATAAGAAAATTAGAATCATACTGAGAATAAAAACACTTATTGTAATATTTAATAAGGTGGATTGAATAATTGATCGATTAGAATGTCCTCTACCCATTTTAGCCTCCAAACCTTAAAAAGCTGGGACAAAACCCAGCTTTTTAAGAGAACTCTAGATTATTTCTGCAAGGATTTCGGCGTCTTGGGTTGGTAGGCCCAAATACCGCATGCGAACACAGATGTTGCGCTGGCTAGGACCATCAATGATGTGGCGAGAGCTGCAAAGATTGTCTTTCTCACTTTATCCACCTCCCCTGTGATTAAATAACGGCAGCAAGGTTAAGGATTGATAGAGTATCCCTAAACTTAAACTGACATCTAGCAACACATTGGCCGATATTAACACAATAACAAAACTTACAATAACAAATGCGATAGACAAGCCTTTTAAATTCCTTTTGAGTTTTGCAGAGTGAATCGGTTTGTTCTCACTGTCGACTGGTGCTAAAATGCCAACGATGATTAAGGCAATACCCAAGCTTGCCCAAAGCATAAGATCAGTAACGAGGTGGTACTCCACCAGTTTTTGGGCCAACACGCCAAGTCCAGTGTACAGGATTGCCCCGAAGATCAAGCATTTAGTAGGAGTATCAAAATGGGCCCCGCCCGATAATCTGCGGAGTATAACGCCAAAGACAGCCGCAATAAGTGCTGCCTTTAAAGCACCGACTAATAAGGAAAAAAGAATCAAAAGTAAGACACCTATCACTGAATAGAGTGAAGTTTCGATGGCATAAGCAACAATCTCTTTTTTGTCTTCATTAAAATCCAAATCCTTCGTGATAACATTAGTCAGTTCGTTACTCATCCCATTAAGGCTTATCATTTCTCTCCCTCTTTCGCTTAACTATAAAAGCAGTTAAAAAAAGCAGGATGACTTGGGGTTCAGTAAATAATATCCTTTTAATTGGATCTGTAAAAACAGCTTCTTGTGATGTGTTGAAAATCGCCAGAAGCGATGAAATAGAAATAAGCTCAAAAAGGCTGAGCGCTACAATGCAGAGAAGAGTTGAAACCAAGGATGTGATTACTTCTTTGCCCTTAAGCATTAAAAATATGAACAAAGCAAAAATAATCGCAAGAGTATGCGTTCCAAAGGGCATGCTTAGGGACCTGATGACAAATGCGGTTAAGGCTAGCAATGTCCCTAAAGGAATAATTTCTTTCCAGCGAAAAGGAAGCTTCGCAATCGCGTATGCCAATGCTACAACTCCAATTTGCTCCGGAATACCTTGAAGCAATAAAACAAGTATCGGAATATCTATACAACTCACCTACTTCGACTAAATTACGACTAGGGCATAGCTATAGTGTGTAAAATCAATTAAAACAAATCATACATTTTTTATTTTCTACACAAATGTTGAAAATCCTTCCAGAGCAAGCGAATATTATAAAAAGTTAAATTTAATAATTTTAAGAGTTCTAAGATTTATCGGGATTCAATAAATCGTGCGACTAAAGTCCCAATAAGCAGCGACCAGACTGGCGCACTAATATTAAAGATAATAATGCCCGAGAAGGCAATTACAAAGGTCAGGGCCGCACTAATTTTGATCTTAGGGTTAGAAAAACCAGTCGATAAGCTGTTGCCAAACACCCCCAACAGGGCAAAGCCTACAAGCAGCGAGATAAAGGGTTTAGGCAAGACTTGGATCAGCGGCACCAGCTTCCAGGCAAATAAGCCAAAACCAAGAAGAATGACCCCCGAAACCACCGCCCCCATATAGCGTTTTTCCTTAGGACCGGCCTCTTGATCAGAGCAAATGGCAGACATCATTCCCGCCACGTTGGCCGACTGCCCCCCAAAAAGACTGGTAATGATCGAGAATACACCACTCAAAGCAATGACCTTATTGATAGGTGGCTTATAATCATTTTGTTCCAAGGCTCCTAAGCCAACCGCCGCATCATTGCTCAAAATCAATAACGCTAAAGGAACAGAGATCGATAAAAAGCTAAGTGGATTAAACGCAGGCATCTGCAAGGTTGGCATAACCACATCGGTGCCAAAGGTGATTCCCGCCAATGGCTGGGTCAGGAATAATAAGAGCGTCGCGGTGAACACTCCCGCTACCATGGGAGGAATTTTAGTTTTCCATTTGCTGAAGATAAGGAAAGCTAACAGGGCCCCTCCCCCAATCAAGGGCAGCTTCGTGATGGAGGTAATGAAATTGACCATGTAACTGGTAATCATACCGGCCAGCATCACGGAGATAATCTCTTTCGGAACATAATCAAGGAGCTTGGAAAAAACGCCTAATACGCCGATAACTAACATTAATAGTGCGGAAACAAGATAAGCACCCAAGAGATCGGCATAACTAAACTGAGCTGTCACAGTGGCCAGAAAAGCGACTCCCGTAATGGTGTTCGCCCCCACAATCGGCATCTTATAATACCAAGGGATGATAATACTGAAAAGCCCCCCAAACACGTAACAAGAAAACATCCACATGACAGTCTGTGAAGTTGTAAAGTTGCCATTTGCAGCAGCCTCTAAAATGATGGCTGGCGGTCCCGTAATCGCAATCAGTGCCGAGACAAGTCCCGCTGCTATATTGCGTAGATTTAAATCCTTAAATCTATTCTTGCTTAAGCTTATCCCCAATTCTCCGCATCTCCTCTATAATACTCGCTCGATATTATTCGTTTGATAAATTTCACCTTAACAATATTCCTTTAGAATATTATTAAGGAATATTTCTTTGGAAACTACCTCTTTAAAATATGCTAAATTTTATTATAGTCCAGAATAGAATCATTACTCAAGAACAAATTGCTTCCTACCTACTCAATAAAAAATCTGTTCTTTTCATTATCCTTTGTAATTATCTTCTCCAATTAACCTTCGCAATTTATCCTAGAGCTCAAAACTCTATAATACCCCCAAGGTGCGCATTACAGTCAGGAAACCCACTAATGCGATGACCGAAAATAGTGCATATAGACCGTTCCAGTGAATACTCACACGCAAAGGTGATTCCCCAACAATGCTGGATACGGCGATCACATTCGCTGATGAGGGTGAAATCGCTGTGCCAATCGACCAACAGGCCGCCAGAACAAGAGCCAAATACGTGGGCGAAACCCCATAAGCCGCGGCTTGTACCGTTCCCCCCAGAATCGTCACTGTGACAATGGGATGAACACCTAAGGCAGAAATGCAAAGTGAGCTACCAAGAATCACCAATGTCAAGAACAGCGCATTTGTTCCCACCACGTAGGTCAGCATCTTTGGAACATAATCCCCTAAGTTAGAATAATTGACGCTATGAGCCAATAAACCAGCCCCGATAAAAAGAATCATCTCATTTTTAATAGCAGGTAAGCGATAATAAAAGTAATCCCCTTTGAACTCTTGCCAAAATACCGGTAAGCGCTTAATCAATAACAACCAAATTAATGGATAAATCAAGCCTGAGATTGAAACGATAGCAATAGTTGAGATTCCCGTCGCCCAGGAAATAATGGCGATTCCTGAAATCAAAAAAATTGCAAAGGCACATAGTTCGATGATTTTTGCAACTTGATAACTTTCACCAGGTTGATTCGCCTCCTCGGGGGTAAATTCCTCGATAAGAGGGGTATATCCCACGATGGAGATCGACTCTCCAATAACTCCGAGTCTTTGAATCGTCCTTCTCTCTTCATAGATAGTCATCACATAACCAACGATTCCTATAATAATCCCGCCAGTGATGGCGAAGGGGAAAAAGGTAGCCCAATTAGAACCCGTTAGTTGGACAACTAAAGCAATGGCTGCAGTCGTCGGGGCCCAAATGGTACAGGTGCTAAAGCCTCGACTGATGGCCGAGCTGAGCAGCTTATGATTCGAACTTAATCTACTGTTCCGACAGATTTGATAGACAAGGGGCACCACAGCTATGTTGACTAGGATCCCCACAAAGGCTGATAAAAAGCTGACCAGTAAATAATAACGACTATTGGTCTTAATATATCGCTCAAATACTCCTTCGAGAGCTTGAGTATATCCCCCATGTTGAATAGGAATTCCCAATAAAGGGACCATAACAAACATAACCACAAAAAAAAGATTGCTATGCAAAGCCTCTCGCCAGACACCCAAAGGAGCTTTAGTATAAAGCAGCAAAATACTACTAATCGTGAATGTTGCGTAGCCAATCGCTCTAGAGGATCCTGAAACCTCCATAAAGCTCAAACCAAGCACAATCAGTAATAGAACAAAAATCAAGTCTTCGATGGCAGGAGATTTTATCGCTAAATTGCCCAAATAGGTGATACTAAGAGCAAAAGTCAGTATGCTGCGAATACGAGTAAGAAGCCGGCTATCAAAGTTCATTGGATCCCATCCTTCATGAAGATTACACATTTTCCTCACCTAACTATAGCAGGTCAAATCCATACCTCAATAAATTCTTTACTTTAATAAATTTTATACTTCAATAGATCCTTTTCATCAGTTTTTCTTTAGCCTCAACATTGCATGTATACATAGATTGAGCCCTCTCCCATTCTTATTTTTCTTCACAATATAATATATAATATAAAGTAAGCTTCCCGACAACAGCCTACAGAAAATCTCTTGACAAATTTTAGGTGGCAACTCATAATATATATAAAGTTGTCTGTCTATCTATGTAACAATGCTACACGTCTATATCAAAAAACAGAGGAGTTGTGCTATGGAAAATTATGAAGGAAAACAATTTGAAGAAATAATGCTAGATACTCTATGTGATCTCACCATAGAAAAAGGACCGATTGATCAGGAGCTCTACAGCAAGTATGAAGTCAAGCGAGGTCTTCGTGATTTAGACGGCAGAGGAGTACTGGTTGGCTTAACAGAGATTGGTGAGGTTCACTCCTATATAATCGACGAAGGGGAAATGGTCCCCGTCCCAGGTCGCCTCATTTACCGAGGGTATGACATCGAGGATCTCTCCCGGGGTTTTATGGAGGATAATCGTTTCGGATTTGAAGAAACAGCCTACCTTCTTCTCTTCGGCAACTTACCTAACAAACAAGAGCTGTTGGATTTCCATCATCTTCTCGATATCTATCAAAAGCTCCCCGATAATTTCGCTCGCGATATGATCCTCAATCTACCCAGTAAAGACATTATGAACGGTATGGCACGAAGTGTCCTAGGTTTCTACAGCTATGATTCCAATCCTGATGATACGTCAATAAGAAACGTACTTAAACAATGCATTCGCTTAATAGCTGCTTTCCCTTCCTTAGCAGTGTATTGTTACCAGGCCTATACCCACTATCATGGCAATGAAAGCTTGGTCATCCATAGTCCCCAACCGGAACTAAGCCTTGCCGAAAATATTCTGTACATGCTTCGCCCCAACCACAAATATACGCAACTGGAAGCCAGGCTTCTTGATCTGGCTCTCGTCCTCCATGCGGAGCACGGCGGCGGCAATAACTCCTCCTTTGTTACTCATGTCGTCACTTCCACAGGGACGGATACTTATTCAGCGATAGCCTCCGCACTTGGCTCTCTAAAAGGACCCAAACATGGAGGTGCCAACCACAAAGTCATTCAGATGTTCGAAGATATTAAGGAGAATCTCTCCGATTGGCAGGATGAAGACCAACTTAGAGCCTACTTGAATCGAATTATTCAGAAGGAAGCCTTTGACCGCTCCGGATTGATCTACGGCATTGGCCATGCTGTCTACTCCATCTCTGACCCCAGGGCCGTGGTGCTTAAGCATTATGCTTCGAAGCTTGCCACTGAAAAGGGCTTAGAGAACGAATTCCAACTCTACGCTAAAGTAGAGGAGCTAGCACCTCAGATTATTGCTAAGCACATGAAGATTTATAAAGGCGTCAGTGCTAATGTGGACTTCTACTCGGGTTTCGTTTATCAAATGCTCAATCTTCCCTTGGAAATGTTTACTCCTATTTTTGCCCTCTCCCGGATTGCCGGTTGGAGCGCTCATCGCATCGAAGAAATCGTCAATGGCGGAAAAATCATTCGCCCCGCCTATAAGAATGTCGTCCCCCGTCAGAAATATGTTCCTTTGCATAATAGATGATAACACTACAAGGCCCCTCACCTATTCGGGTGAGGGGCCTTGTAGCACGCTGTTTATCAGGAATTATCCTATTTCTGTGGAGGTGCCGTCCGCTTTTATATAACCGCACGGCCGATTATCTCTCATTTTGAAGCACGTCCGGGCAATTCAGAAAATCTTCCATCATCCTTAAGAGCTGCCGACCGGAAATAGAAGCGAGCTCTACGGCTCCCTCTCTGAAAACAAGGGAGATCATTTCCCGCATCCCCGCGCACACACATAACACCCCCGCGCCTACAATCTCTTTTTTTTCTGTCTGATTAAAGGTTTCCAGCATTACGACAGTCTGGGGTACGAGGAATTTTTCCGCAAGCTCCTCATAGGGGCCGAGAAGCGAGTATCCTTCATTAAAGTCCACTATTTTTTTGGTTGTAAGTTGATCCAGAATTGCCTTTGTATCTTCAGTTTTAGGAACGGAATAATTGTAGTTTCCGGTGAGAATGCGAGTCAGGCTGCCCCGCTCAGGCTGATCCAGCTGCTGGCGTATCTGAGCAAAGGAAATTTCTTTTTTGGTCTCCCTTCCCAAATAAGTTAGCAGCACATTGGTTCTGCGGATATCCACCATGGCTAAAAGCACCACTAGCTCATCTCCTGAAAGCACCGTATTCAGGTCGAAGGTTCTCAAGTCGGACATTCCGATCCACTGGGAAAGCTGAAATAAAGACTCATCCAGCTTTTCCTGCGGAGAAAGAAGGACTTCCCCGCCGTCGTTTTCTGCCAGGGCATAGGCATCACCTGACTTATAGGCATATTTTTCAATGAAATATGCGCCATCTTTTAAGACAAGCCTTGTGCAACGCTGTGGATTTCCCGCGGCGCTAAGCAGTTTAGCGGCTTCCGGTGTAGGTTTTTCTCCGGCCAGAACCCCTTTTTTCTCCAACGTATTTTGCTCATCACCCTTGAGCTGGATATCGATTCCAGAAAAAAGGCCGAGTGGATTGGAATCGCTGAATGTTTTTGCTAAAAAGGACATTTCCTTTTTATTTAATCTCATAGTCCAGTCTCCCTTCTACCTAGTTAGCCATCGTCTGTCAGTCACCCATCACAACAGGCTTGACACCATATTCATCTACCAGTGTGGCACCTATTTTTGTTGCACTCGAGTTGCTGACAATAACGTTCTTCAGGTTTGGCACGGCTTTAAAAGTACCTCTTGTCACAACAGGGTTGGGCAAATCACCGGCTACCCTGTCTGTGATAGCGCCGACAGTTGCCTTATAGGCTCCGGATTTTATCCCTTCACTGAGCGCCTTTCCTGCATCCTCGCCACGCAGCGCAGCGCCTGCTGCCGATCCCGCGCTTTCCCCCAGAAGGTTAACTCCGGCTTTGGCTGCTATGGTCTTTGCCCCACTACCCGGAATATAATCCAAAGCAGCGTCGGCTCCACCCTTGATAGCCCCCTCTGTCACATTTCCCCAGTTGACTATATCTTTTCCCTTTGCTCCGGCATCCGCCATGGTACCTGCCATTCCCTTAATCACCTTGTATCCAGCGCGGATCTTTGTGCCCCCCGGGGTGATGAGAGCAAGCCCGTCAACGCCCACATCTGCAGCCGTGCCGACAGCTACTGCGCCAACTTCCATTGTACCGATAACTTTATCGTTTCTGCGCCAGGTTTCTGCCCATTCAGCGGCTCTTTTCTGCCTCTCTTCAACGATCGTTGAGATTTGCTCCAGATCGTCGGTACCATATTTCGATCTCAAAATATTTTTATAGTTTTCTTGATCTTCTTTTTGCGAAATCTTCTCCATACTGTCACGCAGAGCTTTATCGTGTTCGCTTTCTCCTGCGCTGATCTTATCGAACTCCTTGTTGCTCCACTCTTGTTCCTTTTTCATCTGTTCCAATGCCGCGCCATGTTTTTCGATATCCAGAACACTGTTTGTTTGAGGATCCACCCATTCACCTGTTTTCGGATCTTTAACATACAGGGTTTGCGCACCGTTGGCCGAGGTCTGCACTACCATGGTTTCAGGCTCTTGCTCAGATTGTTCAGCCTCCATAGCCGTTTTTTCTTCCATCTGTTCACTATCGGACACAGTCTCTGACTCTGGCTCCGACTCTGATCCTTGCTCTTCTTCGGTTTCCCAGACAGGCTCAGCTTCCTCTTCATAATCGCTTCCAAATTCGTTTTGACTAGAAAGACCGGAACTGCTTTCGCTGTGTTCATTGTCTCCAATGGAAACAGCATCCCCTTCATCGGGATTGTCAGTACTGCCCATGGCATCTCCCAGCATAATCATGGCCAGCTGCTCATCGGTTTTGCCCGGATATTTCTTCTTGTACCAACTCTTATCGCGTACAACACCTTTAGCAGGCACCTTGGGTTTGAGTGCTTCCTGCAAGACGCTGACCACCAGACCTGCGAGGGGAGGAAACAGAATGCCTGCTGCCGCCTGGGCGGCATTGTCCGGCCCTGGAATCTTTCCCGCTCCTCCAGCTTGACCCAACGCCGTCATCACGAAGGGAGGAAGCTCCCGCTGAGCCATGATTCCCGCTGCTTCTAAGTCATAGGTGTTGTGATCCGCGCCCTTTTCCGCACTTGCTGCACGGTCGTAGACACCGGTACCGTTTAGGCCGATTTGTAGGGCGCCGCCAGCAGCTTTAACAAGGGTTACCGTCGCTTTTGCCGAAACCTTAGCCTTGTAGGGAAGCTTCGTAAGATCAGCGGCGAAGTCAAAGCGGGCAACAATTTTTTCTGCAGTTTTCTCTACAATTTCACAACGTTGGGAAAAAGGCAGACCCTCGTATTTTCCAATCAGCTCAAGCTCCGTCCCTTTATCCAGAACCGTAAGCTCAAAATCCCTCAGAGAAAAACTGCTGCTTTTCTCCGCCACTTTCCCCATCAAAGTGCTTGTTTTGTAGGTATCCAGATTTATTCTGTAGGTTCCTGTAAAATCTTCCCGTAGCTGCACGGGAAGAGAAGCCTTGACATAGAAGAGAGGTTCGCCGGCTTGATCGTAGCTTAAAACCTCCGGTTGGGACAAGGCAATGGAATAATTACCGGCAGGCAGCAGCATAGCGGGAGCAATCTTCCATGCCCCGTTGGCGATATTCTCAATACTGACCCCGTAGGATTGACCGGAATACACCATCTTCCCGTTTGCGTCCATAATTGAGATCTTGCCTGGGGAGGCGCCCTTGCCGTCGTTAAAAGTGCTCACAATAATTTCATCGATCTGGTATTCCTCATCCAGCGCAAACTCAGGAGGACGGGCTGCTTGCTGTTCACTATAGTCATACTCCGCCTCTGTGTCTTTGCTAAGCTCTTCCTTGCCAAAGGCTTGCTCGGCCTTTACCTCCTTACCTTGAACCGGATTATTTTCCAGCTCCCAAGCAAGAAGCGACTGCCTGTATTTCTCATAAGCTCCAGAATGAAAGCCCTTCACCAAAAAGGCACCTGTCAAATTTGCCGAGCCTTCTACCAACAGGGTATATTGCCCTTTGGGTAGGGTGATGTCGCCGCTTGGTGTGAAAATGCAGGTGGTTCTGATTTCTGATGAGCCCGGCTGCTGGGATTCTCTAATTCCATCGGATGTTTGTCTTTCCACGGTGAAACCTTTGTAACTATTTCCAGCGGCGTCCGCCAGGCGTAAAACAACCTCACCCTCAACGTTTCCCGCAAAAGGGAGATAAATACCCGACAGCACGGTCTTTTCCTTAATCTCAAACGCTAGCTGCGCTTTTCCGGAGCTTTCCCAGCTTCCGGTATAACCCACCACCAGATTTGTTTTCCCGTTGTATGCAAGGGGTTCAGCATACCAGCGTCCGCCTTTGGCAGCGACTTTTTCATAGGGCTTCTCAGGAGCCACACTATCTCCTGCCGCCAATACGGTAAGGGGCAGCAAGTTTATAAGTGTAAAGCACAGGATAAAAACGTTTACTAGCCATTTTTTCATAATCCGATACCCCCTCCCGACGCAATTCCTCTAATCAGTTCAACTCCACCTTCAACCAGTGAGGGAGCTTTTGCTAGATAGGCATAGGACAGGGTCCACAGGAAGGAGAACAGGAAGGATATTCCTGAGGTTGCCAGGGTATTTCGGATCTCCTGCTTGCCCTTAGCTTTGCCAAACTCTATGGCTGCCGCTGTGCCTACCGCCATAATACCAGCCGCAACAAATCCTCGTGTCTCAGACCAATTCAGATAATAGACCGCAAGCAACAGCATGACCGTGAAGGGAACCAAAAAAAGCATGCCCCTGTCTACAGCATCCCGGATGGGCTCCTTGCCCTTTTCTTTTTTGAATTTACCATTGAACAGGCTTAAAAAGCTCCTGAGAAATTTTCTGAATAGCCAGCCGAACAAAAGACCGGCCAAGGCTCCAAATAACATATCGTAGGTGTTTAAACGCTCCATCGGGTTGGAGAAGGCGCTGATTCCTATGGCGATAAAGCATAACCGTCGTACTAAGTTTCGTCCCATTTTTCCTGTCTTTCTATCCTCTTCCAACTGCTTCACCTCCTATATGTTCCCAAGAATTGACCATGAAATAAGTACTGCTGCGCCTACTGTTGTTGCAATAGGGATACTCAGGGCATTTTTCCCGCCGGTCAGATCCCTGATGGTAATAATCATGGGACCGATAGCCCATAACACGCCTGTCACGCCAAACGCCACTGAGGTTTTCCAGCCTAATGCAAGGGAAAAAACAAGTCCAATCAAACCGTAAATCAATGCCCCACTGTAGCTGAGGCAAAAGGCCGATACGGTCTCCTTCATTTTCCGCTCTCCCTTAGAGAGCTTCAAAACCGTCCAGATAATAAATCCGAGGAGAGGGATGACCAGTAGTCCGTAAGCGAGGCCGATGGCTCCCGAGAGTAGGACAAACTCCAATCCTTTCTGTCCTGTTTTATAAAGATCAAACCCTGTCTGCCCAAAAAACAGACCGAAGGCTACCGCCGACACTGCGACGGAAAAATACCATCTTGTGGTGAGCAGGGCATTTTTCAACGTTCCCCCCGGATTGATCATCATGCCAAAAATCGTTCTGAATAGTGATGGCTTGATATTTTCCATAAGTAACACCTACCTTTCGAATGGGTTTATTTTGAGTATTTCAATATTTGGGCGGAAACGATTGAATCAATTCTCCGTGGATATACCTGAAGTAATAAGATTCCAAAGCAGCAGGCGATGTATCATCATCCACGATATAGGAACCCTTCACGGGGATGGTGATGGATGTCTTGTTTTCATCTGTTACATATACTGTAACAGAGCCGTCCATCTCCACTTTTTCCCCATTTCTGGTGTATGCCGGGGCCGCTAAGAACTCAAAGTCACCACTGGTGGTAGCCTCCCTATCGTCCATTTTCTTTCGATCCTCTTCTCGCATGCAGTCGGCATAGACTTTCACAGGCTTCGAGGAATCGATAGCAACGCTGATCCATACGTAATAAGTCTGTTCCTTTTTTATCTGCTCACTCTGTGTCACACCTTTTTCATTACAGCCTCCCAGCAAAACGCAAATCCCAAGGAACAGCGCCAATATAATTTTTGTTTTCATGGACATCTCTCCTTTAATGCTTTATTTCGGTTTAGGATTTTCTCTGGTCAGAATGGTTTTTTCCTTGGAATTATCGGGGAACATTTCCACCGCATTGCTCCCCTTGTAGGTGGTCTTCTGGAAGGTAACAGTAGGCTCGCCGGCCTTTTGCACCGTCAGCAGGTCAGCTTCCTTGTCGTAGGTGTAGGTAAAACCTGGCGGCATGTCTTCTTTTTCATACCATATTTTCTTATCATAGTTGTAGCGCTCCGTGTAGATTTCTACTTTCCCGTCCGCAGGGAGCGATATATGAAAACGGGTGTTGCCGTAAAATTTGATCTCTTCGCCGTTTTCGTCTAGCTCCGCAAGGATGAACCAATAGCCCTCGTAGCTATCCGGCCCGTTTGCGTCACCCTCCCCGGAGCTGCAGCCTATTAGGCCAACTACTATCATTAAACCCAGTAACATCACTAAAATTTTCTTCATACATACCAATCCCTTCTACAATAAATTAATAAGAGTTCACTGTACCACTTTGTTAAACACCGCTGCATCGTGCCTCTCCGGATAAAGGATTACTTTATCTTTTTCTACTTGAATGAAATTTTGCATAAAAAAGCTATCCTGGTCAGGTTTGTAATAATTAATTGCCGCAGCTTCATCGTACTCCACGACATCGTTTCTCTTAGTAATAAATTTATAGGTATAAGTTTTATGATTATTATCTTCGTTACTGATCATCCAGACTGCATCTCCCTCAAGATCAACCTTTACTTGTTTATCAGGAAGAAATTCCAGCGTCCCCGCCGTTCCGGAGAATTTCCCCAAGAATTCATTGGATTGATTTTTGCCGCCATCTGACTCATTGCAACCTACCATCAAACCCATTGTTAAAATAAGCACCATCATCGATAAAAACACCTTTTTCTTCATTTCTACCTCTCCTTTTTTAGTATAATTCGGTCTGAATCTTTTCATCTAAGATCATTCTATTCGTTTCAGTAGAGAGCACTTTCCAGTGCTTGTTTGCACTCCGTCGTTATTCTGTAACAACCGGGACAATCCCGGTTTCATAACGGAATTTTTCAATAATGCCGACAAGGACGGCGCTATCGGGTCTGGCGTGAATCAGGCGGATATTCCGAACCTCCCCATCCGTGCCGTAATCGATAGAAAGATAGTCCCGCCCGATTTCCACAGCTTTTAATCGGATGCCCTCCTGGTTAAACTTAATGATCTTAGAACCCAGCAGGATGCCAAAACCGGAAATGAACATCTCGACGGTTTCGCAGGACCGGATTTCACTTTCTTTCCTGTCGTCCAACTCTCGAAAGACAACGGGCTGAATATGGAGAATTTGATTCTCGAGAATCAATTGTGCAGCTTTCAATTTTTTGCTCATAAAAACAAAGGAGAAAGCGGTTATCAACTCTGCTGCCAAGGCCAGGATGGCATACGATTTCCAATTTGGAGGCTGCAGGATAATCACCGCCGCAAAAGCGGTAACGCAAAAAATGGAAGCTGCTAAAAAGCACCGTGCGCACCACGCAATTTTTTTCAAACGAATCCCCCTCTCATCAGGCTATGTTTACTTCATTTTATATAAAGTAGAGCTATCTTCGCATCACCAAAGAGGGTGAATTAATGCAAATAGGCCCCTCACCTTTTCGGGTGAGGGGCCTTGAAGTCCGCTGTTTATCAGGAATCTTCAATGCTAACATTCAGCGCAGTGCATTTTTCCCATTATATCACAAATACTTCAACAGTAGCTTTATCGAGTTGCTCAATAGTTCGCTTTATTCTGAGCTCATCTATTAACTTGACGCCATTGACTTGCAAATTAAACGAAAAACGGCATCGCCGTTTTTGGTTTAAATCGCAGAACAAGCCGGGTCTTTCTTGGGAGTTTCAGGAATGGGAGTACCGGTAAAGAGTCGCCCACTTATCGCTCCCCTTGCCGTATTGACAAAAGTATATCCCCAAAGCAGAACTAAAAGCAAGGTTAAAAAAGCAGTATAGCCCGTTGTCAGAGGGGTTGCATAGATAGCAGCAATCTTTTGGCTAGAAATCGTATACGCCGCCAAGGGGAAGATATATGCCCACCAGCCCATGCTAAAGGGAATTCCACCCTTGCGCATTTGATAGATACTGATAATCGCAATAATCCCCACAATCCAGATACCAAATCCCCAGATCACTGCAGCAATTAAATTTGCTAAATCCGTGCTAGCTAAAAGACCAAGACTCTGAGCATGCTTTGATTGATCGATGATGGCACTCACAGCAAGCCCCACTGCACTGACGAAAATTCCGAAGGAAGGAATCGTTTCTGCTGGAGGAAGGGGATGGTACGCTAAACGGACAAAAACTATGGCACTTATGAAGATAAAAAGGAAAAAGCCGATGCCGAATAAGGCGGTATTGGTGATGAGTACGGAGACACTCCAAGAAGGCTTCATTTTCATCGTCAGCTCAAGGACAGGATTCCCGATCAAGGAAACCGCCATATTGGCAATGGGTGCCATAATCCAGGAAAAATTGATCATTTCCGGCTTGGGGGTTTCCTCTGTTCGCATGAATCTAAAAGTGCTATAAAAAGTAAAGAAGGTGACCCCGATGATTGCAATAATCCAAGCAGCAAAAATAATGTTGTAGGTCAGGGCCTCACTTAAATAATGACTCCAGATTAGATAGATATTGGTTCCCAAAATTGTAGTTGCGACAGGCATAGTTACGAAAAAGTTCCCCGCCAAGGGATGATTCAAATCCCGATAAGCATAAGGAAAATACTTTGTCCAGCGGATCACCCAAGGAACCAAAACGAAGAAATAAAGTACATCAGCTAAAGCCGCTATGGCTATACCTAGAAAGTGCCCTAGGGGAAAGACATCTTGCCAAAGATACAATATGTTGGCCAATCCCCCGGTGCCCATGATGACAGCAAACCAGGCAGGCGCTAAGTACTTAATAGGATGACGTTCTTGCACGATGAAGCGGCCCCTTTCAGTGAAACGTTGTTTCATTATTGTCAACACGTCTATTAGAACACAATTTAGCACTTAATTCAAGACCATTTCTGTTCTTACAAAACTAAGCTGTCGCCTGAAGACACAATCCTAGCACTCGTTAGGTGTTGACGGGCAAACAGGCGAAGTAGCTAGCGAGGCTATTGCGAGGTAGCTACCAAACTGCAGATATTTAGTAATATGTAAACGACGAAGACCTTAGCTGC
Organism: Desulfitobacterium sp.; assembly: GCA_050251735.1. Classification (GTDB taxonomy): domain Bacteria; phylum Bacillota; class Desulfitobacteriia; order Desulfitobacteriales; family Desulfitobacteriaceae; genus Desulfitobacterium. The sequence continues at coordinate 75,213 of JBFWMF010000010.1, read as the reverse complement.
ATAGAAGTCTGACAGCATAACACAAGAACAGGTGAAAGCTCCACCTGTTCTTACACTATATCAATTATTTAATTGCAAAAACCATCTATAAAATTATTTGAGTTAGTCATTTTACTTTACACAATCTATCTTCAATAAAATCACATGTTTTTATTTTTCCACAACGTTATTCTTGTTTACTTTGAAGAACTCCCCTTTCTTCATTTCCACATGTCCGGAAGCATAGGGTTCGCCTTCTATAGTAAGGTTTACTTCACTTACTCCATAATAATCCCCTAGAGTATTAACAATGCTTTGTAGGATCATTCCTTCATAGCCTGCTCCAGCATTCATTTCTGTGACTAAGTTTTTGGTAAAGTCCACATAAACTCGTCCATCTTGATTGAGATAAAGGCTCTTAATTTTAACATTCTCTCCAATGAGCTTGCCATGATTAGCGGCCTGCTTTTTGAATTCCCCTTCAAGAATCTGCTTCGTAATATCGTTGGTCTTGAAGGACAATTGTAATGTGGTCGTATAGATTTTTCCATCATCTATGTTGGGATAATAGACCTTGACATTTTGTACCAAAGGGGTGTTCTTCTCTAACTTACTTAAGGTGGACGTCACTTCAAACCCATCGGTACCTTTAAATACTGTTTTGACCAGCCCCACATTAGGTGCATAATAGTCTATAACTTTGCTATCATTTCCTTCTGTGGTTACCTCTATAGTCTTGTAATTTCCGGAAGGTGTAGAAATGTCTGCAGCCTCGTTAGTAATTGTGCGTTTGCGTTTATCTGCTAAGGTCCAGGTTGTACCCTTAGTCAAGGGCTCTTTCAGAAGAACATCACCTTTGCTAATGAGCTTAGGACTCTTGGTCAAATCCTCTCGGTAATAGGTCTCTCCTTGGGCTAGTTGCTGGATTATTTGTCCGGCATCCAGAACAAGCACGCGCACCATCTCGGTGCCGCCATTATTGGTCCGCAGTTGCACCTTGTCACCTGTAAAGTAATCAACATAGGTGGTATAAGATGCATACTCGTTGCCCTGGCCTTCATACACATATTTCGTATTTTCCTGGTAGGCAAGGTAGTAGGCAAATTTATCCTCTTGGGCAGGCTGCTCAACTGGGTTGTTGCCGGTAGGGGGATTTTTTTGAGTCGTTCCGCATCCCCCAAGCAGAAGGAGTGCACCGAGTAAACTCATGATGCCGATGATTAGCGAATACCTTTTCACTACTATTACCTCCTTAATTGGACCACTGTTCTAGCTAGTAATCAATCCAATTTGGACTTGATATTACCCTTATTATACCCACCTTACAGAGCTTTGACTATTAATACCTAATATATATAAGTAGACTACCATTAGAGAAGAAATCTGATTTAAAAAAGGATTTTAAGCTATTAGAAGAGAAATAGCGTAAAAATTATAGCAAGGGCTTGAATTGTGCAACAATCCTCGATGAAGCCTTGGCAAAAGCTTATGACTATACTCGTCCAGATGCTGAAACCATTGTGATTCCTAACGGAGCAGGAGTTTTTGTGGAAAGTTTAGAATGATAATCTATCCCCTAACCACTCGGGGAAAAGCTCCGTTGCTCTTTGCTGAACGATGCGGATGCATTCTGTGGCGGGGTGAAGACTCATATTCTCCCCATGCCATCGATAGGCTATGAGAGGTTCCTTAATGAAACCCGAGGGAAAGTGGCGAAGGAAGCGAAACCATAGTTCATAATCATGAGCTTGGGGCAGTCCTTCATCGAATGGTCCCACTAGTTCAAGCGCTGAACTTCTCATCATTACCGAGGATCCGTTGATAAAGCACCCTTTGTGCAGATTTACCACCATTTCCTGGCGTATGGGGTAAAATGCGGAATCCACATCATATTTCTTCAGCCCATTTTCATCAATAACTACAAAACTTGTATAACAAAAGCCCACTTGAGGATAACTCTGCATTAATTGAACTTGTTTAGCTATCTTCCCCTTTAAGAACATGTCATCAGCACTTAGCCAGCAGATATAATCACCTGTGACTCGCTCTAATCCATGGTTAAGGGCACTGGATGTCCCTCCATTGGGCTTGTAAATATACTTAATACTCTTCAAATAAGCTCGAAGACGTTGGGCAGTGTCATCTGTGGAGCCATCATCGATGACAAGGATCTCTAAATTGGGATAATTCTGACGAAGAACACTTTCTACTGCCCAAGGCACATAGCGAGCGTGATTATATGTGGGAATAACCACACTCACTTTAGGCATTGCCATCATAGTCCCTCCCCGTAGATTTTCTTCATCCACTCCACAGTGATGGGTATACCTTCCTCTAACATTATCTTTGGATTATGATTAAGATCCCTGATGGCTTTCTGGATATCCGGTCTCTTACTGACGGTATTGTGTTTGTCTTCAGAGAGATATCTTACCAGCTCCGGGTCACCTTGGGTGTGTTTGAGCACGAGATCGCTGAGTTCCTTAACGCTGCGATATTCGGTTCCGCCGATGTTGTAAACTTCACCGGCCTTAAAATTATCGCCGACATTGGCAATGGTGGGAATGAGGTCATCCACATACATGAACACGCGATGATAGCCTTCATAGACCTCATAGGGAATTCCCTTGAGCGCACGATAAACAAAAAGACAAACAACACTGCGGTAAGGGTGGTAATATTCCCCCGGTCCATAGGCATTAAAAAGCCTCAATCTTACGATGGGCGTTTGGTATTTCTTCTCAAAGTTCATTATCTGAACTTCGTTGGCCCATTTAGTTAAAGCATAGTCATTATGCTGAATGATAGATTTCTGCTGAGGAAGCTCTTCCGTCAGCAACGGTTCCCGAGCTTCTCCATAGATTTCTGAGGAACTGGTGAAAATGAGGTTGAAGCCCTTTTTCAACTGCCATTCTAATAGATTACGAGTGCCGATCACGTTGGTTTCCCAAAGGGTGTCATAATAGTACTCCCCATTGATGCGGCCAAACTCTGCCGCTAAATGATAGACCTCATCATAATCCTGTTCAAAAACCTGCTCCAGTTGCCGGTATTTGGAAATATCAGCCCGAAAGTAATTTTCTTTCCCAGCATGCTGAAGGTCCACTTCCCACACTTCGTGCCCCCGATTTTGAAGCTCCTTGACCAAAGGGGTGCCCAGAGTTCCTTTACTCCCTGTCACTAAAACTTTTGACATAATCACTGCTCCTCTTTTCACTTATTTCAGGGCTTTGCCCCGCTCGAGGACGATACAATCCTGGGTGGTAGCCTCATCAACCTTTGCCTCGGTCTTGAATCCGGCTGCTTCCAGTTCTTCGAGAGTGAACAGAGGATCCTCTACCCATACGATGTTACCCGCTGCTTCTAAAGCACGAACTAATTCCACACCACAACTATGCCGGAGATCCTTAACCCCTGTTTTATAGCTTAATCCTTTGAGGAGAACGATTTGGTTACTACCCACCTGCTGGAGAATTCTATCGCGATACTCTTGATCTGCTTTTGCCGCTCCTTCCAGCAACGGCGATGGGCAAACCTTCCTGAGGAAGCGCATATCCTTCGGTAGGCATTCTCCACCGATCCCCCAGTCTGTCTCGAGGAGTTCCACATTGTTCTTGCTATTGACGGCTTTCCTTAACTCTGAAAAATCTAGCTCGTTATCAACACAATACTGATAAAGCTCCTGAGCAAAGGCTACATCCACATAGCGCTTAACGTTTTCAACTACTTTGGACAGTTCGGCAATCCGCACATCCTGAACTTCCACAAGCTGGGGAACTAAAGGTGCGTAAAACTGCCTACCTTTATCTAGACAGGCTTGGGTAAATGCTCCCATGACTCTCGGTGTGTCGCAGACCGTCTCATCGACGCCAAACATGACCCGGTGAGGCACATGAATTAAATGGAGATCTCGCCCGCATTGATACCCCTTACCCTCCAAGTACTTACGAACCAGTTCCATGGTTCCCGGTGGTAAAGTGGATTCGATAGAGATTAAGGCACCGGAGCAGATGATCATCTCCCTTAAGGCGGCGAATAGATTCTCCGCTTGATCACCCGTCGATGGAGCCAGCAGCCAAGTATCAATGCTCGTAAGCGCTCGATAATCGGTGGTTACCCGATGACCTAGGTTGCGCAGGTCGTTGACTCGATTGGCATCGATATCAACCCCGATGACGGAGTTTGGAAACTTTTTATTGAGATAAAGAAAAAGGTTAAAGCCTATATTACCCAATCCTACGACAGCAATTTTCATCTTTAATTATCCTCCCCAAGTCATCCGTAGTAACTACATGCCACGATAAATTTAACTCTGTAGGATGCTTCAAAGTGACGCTAAGTCCTCAGTATAGGTACCTAGCGTGCTTTGCAAACTCCAGCTCTCACTAAAGCTCCATGGAGTTGAGTTCCACGTATTACATGCTATGGGATTACCCCTCCTCTTGACACAGTTTTTCGCCACCTTGTCAACCCTTATGACGTAGACTAAAGGGTAGATGAGGTCATGATAAGAACATAATTAAACAGAAAAAAGTGGCACCCTCCATGAGTGCCACATTAAATATTTTACTTTATCTATATTTTCCAACCTCTTGCGCCAGGCTCAACGAACATTTAGAGGGGGTTGACTCCCCATCTGAGCGAAGTCTCATTCAAAGTCCAAACCGTACTCCACCCCTTTTTCCTGCGCGAATAAGCTGCCGTACTGCCGTAGATAGAGGCTCGCGGGCTCGAATTAAGGCGGTAAGGATCCCTGCCTGTTCAGGCTGACCAATTAAGACATACCCCTTCAAACAATCTCCTTGCCAGATCAAGGATTGAAAGGTGGTTTGCTGAGAAGAAGGGTACTGGTAGAAATCTTCTGTCACCTGCCAGGAGAGACTATCTCCAAAATCCTCATTTCCTTGAGGAGGCTTAATGATTCCTGCTGAGATGATTCTGAGACTAAAGAAATCTACTGAATTCATCCCCATGGAACCTTTATAGAACATTTTCTTACCCGTCATATTCAAGGCCGCGATACGTCCTTGTTCCGTAGCATTTGGCCATACGGCATTGATACGCGGACCTTCGTGGATAAAATCCCAAGCTTCCGCGACATCTCCTGCTGCATACACATGAGGAAAATTCGTCTCCAGATAGTCGTTAACAAGAATTCCATGCTTCATCTTGAGGCCTGTATCCAGAAAAGGCCCGGTATTGGGCCGAACGCCCTTGCCGATGATAACCAGGTCTGCTTTCAGCCTTTTGCCGCACTTTAGTTGAACACCCTCGACATGGTCCTGACCTTCAATAGTAGCTACATCTGAGTTAAGGATAATGTCAATACCATGTTCACTCAGGTGTTGTTCCAGCATTTGGGCGGCAAGTGGATTGAGCATCTGGGAGAGGATATAGCCAGAGGATACGACCACATGGACCTCTAATCCCTGCTTCCTTAGTGCGTAAGCAGATTTCAAACTGACCAAACCTCCACCGATAATGACCGCTTTTCGACCCGGCTTAAGCGTGGCCCTAATGTCTTTAGCATTTTCTAAATGGCGCAGGGTAAACACCTCCGGCAAAGAGACACCGGGGATATCCAAGGTAACCGCGGAAGCACCAGTGGCAATTAGGCAGCGATTATAGTTAAAGAACCTACCGTCAGCGGTGCTGATCCTTTGCTGTTCTGGATCAAGTGCCGTCACCCGGCAGCCATAATGGATGTTTAAGTTCAATTTCGCCAATTCTTCTGACGTGCGTAGAAAGATTTGCTCCTCCTCGATATCCCCGGCTAAGTAATAAGTAGTTAGGCAGCGGGAATAGGAAGGATAGTGATCGGCCGTGAGAACTGTTATTGCCCCCTGGGGATCAGCTTCTCTTATCCCTTCGGCAGCGAAAAGTCCTGCCGCACTGTTTCCAATAATGATATAGTTCATAGAGGTTCCCCCCAGTGCTTATTGGTCCAAGCCCAGTGCCTGTCTTTTCTTGCGGATATCCTCTATAAGCCCATGGGCTGCTGTTTGGGGATCTGTTTCCACATAGAACTTTCCGCCGATAACGTCAGTGAGCCCAGCTGTAAGAAGCTCGCTCACCTGCTTGCTCCCTAAGACAGGAGGCACAACACCCAAGTGGGTGGTAAATCCCATGGTAACAGCCCAGGTCCCTATACTGAGGGCCTTTTCATGCTGGGGTTCTGGAGCGCTGGCGGCTACAGGCAGAGCGGCAGTGTCTACCCCAAGGTAACCAGCTAATGCCGTCACTAAATCTCCGATCCGTGAGTTATCCACGCAGCTCCCCATATGCAATACCGGTGGCAGTGGAGCACCTAAGCCGGCAGCTTCACCAATCGCTGTAAGCACCGCCTTTAGAGAATCACCGGCATATTTCTCTGCTCCCTCCGAGTTCATCATTCCTGCTTTTGCCAAAGCATGAGCAGAACAACCGGTAGCCACGACCAAAATATTGTTCTTTAAAAGCTCCTTGACCATTTCCACATGGAAGATATCTTGGGCTACTTTGACATTGTTACAGCCTACAGTGGCTACAACGCCGACGATGTTACCGTTGACGATATTATCTACTAGGGGTTTTAAGGGCTGGTCTGCATCCAGCTTGGACAAGGCGCCGACAATGGCCTCCACGCTAAAGCCAGCCATAATCTTGGCCCGATAATCGGGGATATAAACCTTGTTGGGATCCCTTTTAGCATAGGCAGCGATTGCTTTTCTGACGATCTCTTGAGCAGCTTCATCGGCATGTTCTAGGGTAAAAGGTATATGAGTGGCGCCGGGAATCTTCACTATGGGCATGGTAGTAATCAATTCAGTATGGTAACAAGAAGCAATCTGCCCTAAAGAAGGCATAATGCATTGGACATCAACGACCATGGTATCTACCGCTCCGGTGACAATGGCTAATTCTTGGGCGAGGTAATTGGTTGCTAGAGGAACACCTTGACGCATAAGGACTTCATTACCGGTGCAGCAGATTCCGGCCACTTGTACCCCTTTGGCTCCTACAGCCTCTGCTTCAGGGGAGAGGGTCTTCGCCCATTGAACAATTTTCTCTGACAGTAGTGGCACATGACCGTGGACAATCAGATTCACATAATCTTCTTTTAGTACTCCTAAGTTTGCTTCAGTCACCACGGGTGCCGGTGTCCCAAACAAAATGTCCTGCATATCTGTGGCGAGCTTCAGTCCGGCATAGCCGTCCACCAATCCCTGCTTAGCAGTTGCTAAAATAAGGTTGACAGGGTCTGCATCCATACCCATGGTGGTCTGATGCATCGCTTCCCGAATTTCTCGATCAGGATTGCGCGGCAGTATCCCCAAGGATTCCCAAACCTCTAGCCGCTGCTTTGGCGCATGGGCACTCACCCATTTCATGGGCTGTTTCTGATGGTTGCCCATATCCTCATAGGCTACTTGAACCACCTCTAAGGCCAATTTATTGGGTTCTTTGTTTTCTGTTTCTAAGCCTAAACCAGTAGCAATGGCTTTTAATTTATTGAGATCTGTAATAGGGTAGTCGATTTTGCCTTCCGCGGCCAACTCTAAGGCCTCCACCGCCTCATAGGCGTGATCCACATGGGCTGCAGCACCGGCTGCTACCTGGCGCAATAAATTTCGAGCAACAATTACGTCGGCTGTAGCACCGCAAATTCCCTTGTCGGGTCCCTTACCAAAGGGATCAATCCGGCAAGGCCCTTGAATACAGTGACGACAACAGAGTCCTAAACTCCCAAACCCACACTGAGGCTGTTGCTTTTCGTAGCGATCCCATACGGTTTCGATACCATCCCTATCAGCCTTTTTAGCTAGATCCAAGGCTGCTGGATCAATACTGCGGATATTAAGCATGATGATTAACCTCCTTTAGTTGATTCATCCAAGATTTACGGGTGCCACTAGCAAATCCGTCTACTTCAACAAATTGGATTGCTTTCGTCGGGCAGGCCGAGACACAGGCTGGCTCATAGTCCAGCTCCCGGCAACGATCGCATTTCACAACCTGGCGGGCTGGGCCTTGGCTAATAACACCAAAAGGACAAACCATGACGCACATCCAGCATCCGACACATTTCTCCGACTTGACCTGTACCAAACCGGTAGCAGGATCAACTCGCATGGCCCCAGCCATGCAGGCGTGAACACAAGGTGTGTCAGAGCATTGTCGACACTGCAAGGGCATATTCACGATCCCGTCTGTCTCTACAAAGACACGCTTGTGAGGAAGATCTCCTTCAAAGATTGCTGCAAACAACTGCTTCGATTGGGAATGGGCTACAGCACACGCCAGTTCACAGCTTTTGCACCCCACGCAACTCTCTGAGCGTACCAGTAACTGTTTCACGTTATCCCTCCTTACCAAAACATGCACTATTTTATTCTGATAAGTCTATACTATTATAATTTTCAGATAATTACTGTCGGCTTAGCGACATTACCTCGAATTGCAGGGATATTATCTGAGAAAAGCGAGGGCAAACAAAAAAGGCACTTTTACAGTACCTTTACAATCCGACTACTTTATAACACCTACAATAAGATTCCGCTCCCTTACAGCGCTGCCTTACGCATGGTCGTGGCTTACTTTTACCCATAGTTTTTCAGGTTTTAATAGTACCACATACCCTCGATGTAGTTCCAGAATACCCTGCTGTTCCCAATGACGCAATATTTCATTGATAGTTTGGCGAGTACTTCCACATAATGAAGCTAATTCCTCATGGGTGAGATGAATGGTATCACGCTTTTGTTTCATTGTTATATTCTTGGCCTGCAAAGTTCGCCAAAAAACGCGGGCCAAACGCGATGCTGTTTCACGAAATGCCAAGTCAGCAATCAAGTCATTGGTCAAGCGCAGTATCGTCCCCAGCAGACGAACTAAGCGTCGGGCAACTTCAGGTGACTCATCCATTATGCTACGAAAATCAGCCATATTGATATAAAGCACCTCTGTTTTTTCAATCGCCGTTGCCATGGCTAAAGAGTGTTCACTGTAAACTTCCCCAGCTGAAAGAATAGTAATTGTAAATTCCTTACCGTCCTCAGATGAATAAGCGATCTTCACCTCACCTGAGAGAACAAAAAAAATAACATCGGAGCCAGTAGAGGGAAAAACTAATCTCTGTCGCTTGGCAAAACTTTTTCGATTAAAGTACTTTTTCCAAGACTCCAGCAAAGCTGGTGGCAGTCCATTAAAAAAGGGGAATATCCCCAGGTCAGGTATGTTCTTCGGGTTGGGCATGGCTCCACATCCCTTCTTGGCCAGCATACCAAAATGTACTCAATAATCTGACAATGATATATCTAGTTTTCTATGAAAATAGAAAAAGTCCTTTATTAAAAAAACACCCAGGCACTACACGTAATGCCTGGGTAATATAGCATTATAGGCTCATAAGCTTTATGATCTGCCGTTTGTATGCCATGAACGCATCAGATAATAGAAACTCATCCCCACGAGGTCGAGGGGTATCGATAAGGATTTCATGAGCAATGATCCCGGGGGGACCTGTCATGATATAGACTCGGTCGGAAAGCAGGATCGCCTCATCGATATCGTGGGTAATGAATAAGGAGGACATATTAATGCGATCCATAAGATCCAGATACCAATGATGCATTGCACTCTTCGTGATGGCATCTAAAGCGGAAAAAGGTTCATCGAAAAGAGCTACTTCTTGCGAGAACAAATACGTTCTCAGCAAAGCCGCTCGTTGCCGCATCCCTCCGGATAGTTGGGTAGGATACTTCTTAGCAGTCCCCTCGAGGCCAAAATCCCGGAAGTGGCTGGCAGCCTCTTCCCGAGCCTGGCTCTTCTTGACTCCCCGGATGAAAAGGGGTAGTGCCACATTATCCAAGACAGTTAAGTGAGGCTGCATGAGGTCCTTTTGCTGCATATAACTGACTTTACCTGTCTTCCCCGTGATGTCCTGCCCCTCTATCAGCACTTGACCTGAGTCTGGGACCTGCACACCGGCAATCACATTAAAGAGTGTACTTTTGCCAATACCGCTTACGCCGAGCAAGCTCACTAATTCGTTTTCACCCAAGCGAATATTAATATTTCTAATGGTTAACTCACCCGCATAACTTTTCGAGATGTTACGCGTTTCCAGCTTTATCTTACTCATTATAACTCCCGACTTTTTGCGCGTTTCCGCATCTACGATCTTATTAAAAAGAGCTGTCTACTTAGGCAGATAAGCATTGGTAAAGCCTTGGCCAGCCTCAATTTTCTTCGGAATGAGCTTGTTATCATACATCCAAGCATAGAAGTTATCCCAACGGCTCTGATCGATAAAGCCCCATTGCTCTACTTCAGCTTTATACTCCTTCGCTAAATACTCTTGGCTGGCGGTGACGAGTTCCTGATCCAATTCCGGTGCGTATTTAACAAGAATCTCTGCCGCTTCTTTAGGCTGAGCAATTGCATATTCATACCCTTTAGCAACAGCAGCTAGAAAGGCTTTAGCCGTTTCTTGGTTTCCTTCTAAGTACTGAGGACTTGCTGCAATGACTGGTGTGTAAAAGTCCAGAACAGGATCGATATCCTTGAATGCGAAGTAGTTAGTTTCTAAGCCCTTAACCTCTGTAGCTACTCCGTCCCAACCATAATAAACCCAAATGGCATCTACATCAGTTTGTAAAGCTGAAATGACATCGGTTACTGTACTGGGAATCATGTTGATCTCATCAAAGTTGCCGCCATCTTTGGTAACAACTTGTTTAATAATGGCTTTTTCAACAGGGGAATCCCAGGTCGCGTAAACCTTGTTCTCCATACCTTTGGGGCTAGCAATGTTATCTTCTTTTAAGGAGATAATACCTGAGGTATTATGCTGTAAAATGGTCCCTACAGCCACCACATCGAGGGGACTGTCCGAGGTAAGTGCAGAGGCCAGTTCTTCTTGGAAGCTGACACCGAATTCCGCCTTTCCAGCAGCTACTAAAGATAAGGCTCCGCCCTCGGGTGGTTGCACAATTTCTACCTCTAAGCCTGCATCTTGGAAATATCCTAATTCTTTAGCTACATAGACACCGGTGTGGTTCGTGTTGGGAGTCCAATCAAGGACAAAGGTAATCTTCTTGTTTTCTGATGCCCCTTGTTGGTTACTCCCTGTATTTTCCGCTTTATTCTGAGAGCCACACCCGGCTAACCCAAAAACCATTAAAACACTGATCATAGTAGCAATAATTTTCTTCTTCATCTCAAAATTCTCTCCTTAGCTTGGTTTATTAAACGATTACCTCGTTCAGAGGCGGATTAGACCCCTCTGAATGGTTATGCTTCTTTTTGTGCATCCTCTGTCTGCAGCCATGGCATGACTCTTCGTTCGATGAGTTCCACGCATTTCATAAGCACTAAGCTCAAGATAATAATAAGAAAGATCACGGCGAACATTTTGTCAAAGGAATAGGATTTCCTGACCCGAGTCATATAAACTCCCAGACCACTATTCCCCCCAAGCCACTCGGCAATAACTGCGCCCACAATGGAATAAGACACAGATATGCGCAAGCCCGAAAAAAAACCAGGCAGAGCATTGGGCAGCTTTATATAGCGGTAAATGTGCCACTTCTTCGCCCCCATTGCGCGCATAAGATTCATGGCATCTTGATCCGACGACTTAAATCCTCCCAAAAGAGCGATCGTCATAGGGAAAAAGCAAGTCATAACGATCAAGGCAATCTTCGGTGCCATATCATAGCCCATCCACAGCACCAACAGGGGCGCGATTGCCACTGTGGGAATGGTTTGAGTGATAACTAAAATGGGGTGAAAGGCTTTATAAAGGCCTTCGAAGCGATCCATCAATAAGGCAATCCAAAAGGCTAGCAGAATACTAATAGTTAATCCCACAAAGGCTTCAGTCAAGGTGATTCGTGCATGCTGCATCAAATCAGGAAAAGAGCGTATTAGAGCACGGACAACATCCCCGGGGGAGGGTAGCATGAATTTAGGCACGACTTCCAAAAAGGTCACCGCGTACCAGATTAAGAGTAAACCAATCAGTACCGCAGTGGGATACAGTTTATTGGTGATGCTTTGTAACCTTTTCATCGATGGTCAATATCCCGCCTTCCGGCCTATAGCTAATTTTTACATAGGACATGACGCTGGGTGCCCCTTCCTCGATGCAGATCAGTTGACAGCGTTTAACCATTTCCATCAATTGATCATACTCTCCTTCGATGGTGGTTTCAAAAGGGCCCACATAAACGTTTAATCCCGAAGACTTTAAGTATTCAATCACCTTATCCACCACACGGATCACATCTTTTCCTTCTACAGCGGGCAGCACTTGAATAGCAACACTGGCATTAATCATTTCACATTCTCCTTCTTAGATAAAACTTGATAATAAAAAACCTTCTGCAAGCAGAAGGTTTAATTAATAAATCATAAGTATATAAGCAGTAAGCTCATACATCTTAGTCCCTCCGCTAGCATTACCTAGATCAGGTCTACGGGTCGGAAACACTTGTTTCCCTCTCAGCCGTTCTCCAGCTCCCCTATGCATATTCTCTTTCTTCGTATCATAGCATCTGCAAACTAGGGTGTCAAGAAGCATCCATCCTACCAACGTCTCGTACTGCCTCCGCCACCGCCGGATCCACCACCGCCTCCGAAGCCTCCGCCACCACCACCGCCACCACGGCCACCTCTCATCAGCATGCCGATAATCATGCCGAAGATGAAGCCGTCGAAATAACGATGATCAAGGTAGAAGAGGAAAATAAGCCCGATGATACCTAGGACTTTGACCCACGGGGGCAAGGCAGCTAATTGATCGAATTCATCTCCTGTGGAGGATGAAGATGGGTAAAGGGCTTGGGGTGAGCCACTATCCAACACAACCTGGTACTCCGCAGCCACTTCCTGAACAAAGGCAAGATACCCGTTCAGTATCCCCTGATCATAATTGTTTTCTTGGAAATACGGAATCATATATTCATCTTGGATCCGACCTGTCTTAGCATCAGGAAGAGCTCCTTCTAAGCCATAACCGACCTCGATTCGGGAAACCCGTTCCTTAGGAGATACTAAAATCAACAAGCCATTATTGAGCTGTTTATCCCCGATACCCCATCCCCTTAAGATGGCTAAAGCATACTCCTCCGGCTCATACCCATCCAGATCATTCGTGGTAACCACCACAACTTGGGCTTTAGTCTTTTGCGCTAATGCTGCAGAGTTTTGGACAATGGTCTGTTCGGTACCGGGATCTAATACATTCGCTTGATCTAATACAAAAAAGTCACGACTAGGTTGAGGGATAGAAGGGGCTGCTTGTAATGGAGTAACTATGGAAAGGAAGAATAATACCAATCCAGCAAGTAGCCGTTTTCTCCTCATATACTTCAATCCCTTCCTTTAAGCTATATCGATAAGCAATCTCGCTCTCTAACCTAGTCCTGTTGCACACGTTAACAATGCCCTAGTATCCTACTTCGAAAAATCGACGGTCGGTGTTTCTTGGGCACTAGCATCCGCCTTAAAGTATTCACGCTCATCAAAGCCAAGGATACCGGCATATAGGGCCGTTGGTAAGCGTTTAATCTTCGTATTGTAGGTTTGGACCACATTATTATAATCCATACGAGTTGTTGCAATTCGGTTTTCCGTTCCGGCCAATTCATCCTGCAGCCCCCGGAAATTCGCGTCAGCCTTGAGCTGTGGATAGCTCTCCGATATGGCTAATAAACGGCTTAAAGCACTACTCAGTTCAGCGTCCGCTTCGGCAGCCTCACCCACGCTACCTGCACCAATCAAGCGTGATCTAGCATCCGCTATGTCAGTAAATACTTCACTTTCGTGTTCAGCATACCCTTTAACCGTGTTCACCAAATTCGGAATCAAATCTGCTCGGCGTTGCAGCTGGTTTTCCACCTGGCTCCAACTATTATCGACCGTCTCATTGAGAGTAACTAAGTTATTGTAACCCGACCCAAGAATCATAGCCAGAATGAGAATAATCCCTACTGGAATCAGCCATTTTTTCATTATGTTTCCTCCATTCCTATGTTTGCATTTTCAATTTCTTTCGTAATTACACTTTATTTTCATCCACACTCTATTATACCATTTTAAGGATACATTACCTATAGGACAGCAGGAGTCCTATCCTAACAGCGTCTGCATGGAAAAATATAAGATAACGATGATACCCAAGATGATTCGATACCACCCGAAAGCCTTAAAGTCATTCTTCTTGATATAGCCCATTAAGAACTTTATCGATAGAATGGATACTATAAAGGCTACAACCATGCCAATCAACAGAATCATCATCTCTTGTCCGGTAAAATTAAACCCAAACTTTACTAACTTGAGAGCGCTGGCGCCAAACATGACAGGAACCGCTAAGAAGAAGGTGAATTCAGTGGCAACTGTTCGGGATACCCCTAGCATAAGCCCTCCCACGATGGTCGCACCGGAGCGGGAAGTCCCTGGGAAAACTGCAGCGATAAGCTGAAAAAGCCCGATCATTAGGGCAACAGAATAAGTAATCTGCTCAAGATGATTGATGCGGGATCGTTTACCCTTGTTCATGTTTTCAATGATAATAAAGAGAATTCCAAACAAAATCAGCATAATGGCAACGGTCTGGTAATTGTAAAAGAGGGCATTCATCTCATCATCAAATAATAAGCCAATCACCGCAGCGGGGATGCAGGACACGATAATCTTCATCCACATCTCGATGGTCTCTCGTTTTACTGATACTCTATTCCCCGCAACTCCCTTTTGAATCGAAAAGGGATTGAGCTTATGCCAATATAACAGCACGACAGCTAGGATAGCTCCCAGCTGGATCACTACTAAAAACATTTCCATAAAAGCATCGGACATATTCAGCTTAATGAATTCATCTACCAATATCATGTGCCCGGTGCTACTGATGGGCAGCCATTCGGTAACTCCCTCAACAATACCTAAAATAATCGCCTTAAAAATCTCGATCAATTCCGCTTATCCTCCCTGATCTAATTACTCCTTGCCCTCTAGGCAATTCATAACCCTATTATAACTGATGAAATCTAGATATAACCTTGGTGTATTTCTTAAATTTTTCTTAAGTCATGATACTCTGAAAACATTCTAGTCCACTTTATCAGCCTGAGACTTTAATAGTGCACTAATCATACCTCGAGAATTAATCTGAAACGCAAACAGAGGTTGTTCTACATAGTATTCTTTACTGCGGAAAACGTTTTCATATTCCACTAAAATCTCTTCGAGAGTATAGCCTAAATTAAAGTAATGGAGAACTATGTTTCGAGAGTATTCTGCAACATCAAGGCATTCCTGCCAATAGTCCGGTTTAAGCTCTTGGTCGATGATTCCATAATGTGGAGAATAAATTACCGTCGGCTTGAGTGCTTGGCATTTAATAATTGACTCGATCGCTTGAAAATAATCAACGATAAAGGCCGGAACAATCTTTCCTGACTGGCTTACAACACCTAGAGATTCGCTCCCATAGAAAATCTCATTATCAATTAAAAAGGATAATGTACAACGGGTGTGTCCTGGTGTTTCTATGACCTTGATTTGTGTATCTCCTAGATCAATACAACTCCCCTCATAAATCACTGTATCGATCTTCATTAGTTCATCCTTGTATTCCTCAATTGGTTCTCTCGAATACATGCGGGAAGCTTCATTACTTAATTTTCGAATAGACTCGAGTGCACTTGGTCGTTCTAATATCCTTAAGTCATATTCAGAGCCCATAGCTTCTAGATTTGGCCATTCCTCTTTCAAGTAGGGCAAAGCTCCCACATGGTCGTAGTGAGAATGAGTTATTAAAACATAGTCCAACAGACGTCCTTGAAGGACATTCTTTATATTATCAATTAAATTCACTGCGCTAAAAGCCATACCACACTCAAGCAATGCCGTCTTTTTATCCCCTACAATAAGGTAAGAATCTCCACCGGCCCCACCCTTAACATCATATAGGATATTCATCTTACAATCACTTCCATTTGAGATTTCACCCATTAGTATAGCAAAGTTGACTTAACTTTCCTATGAGTTAATGATAAAATGAAATGACGAAGTGGACAACTTAAATGATAAGGAAGTGAATTACATATGACCAAAATCTTAGTGCCCGTTGATGGATCTGCCAACTCAGACAAAGCTATTCGCTATGCGCTTTTTCTCGCTGAAGGGAAGGCCGATTTACTTATCTTCATAAACGTACAACCCAATTACAACACACCCAATGTAAAACGTTTTGCAACCCAAGAGCAAATCAAGGCTATGCAGGAAGAAGCTAGCAAAGAAGTCTTTGATCACGCTCTGGAAGTCGCTAAAGATTCAACGGTCCCCATCCAAACTATTATGCGCACTGGTGATCCCGGTCGGGAGATTTGCGCCGAAGCTAAAGAAAGCGCAGTCGATAACATTGTGATGGGCTATCGTGGCTTAGGTGCCGTTCAACGCGCCATTCTGGGCAGTGTCGCAACCCACGTGCTTCATGAAACCCCTTGCCCTGTAACTATTGTCCCATAAGAGGCTATTGACATGAACAAAAGCCCCTGGTTTGCCATTGTTAATCCAGCATCTGCAAACGGCCAAACGCGCAAGATTTGGCCCAAAATATTCAAACGTCTACTCGATCAAAAAATCGATCTCAACTATGCTTATACGACTGGTCCAGGGGAAGCCACTACTTTAACTCGACAAGCCTTACAGAACTATACACGAATCCTATCTGTTGGTGGAGACGGTACCCTTAATGAGGTAATAAACGGCTTTTTCGAGAATCAAGTGCCTATTAATCCGGAGGCAAGTCTCGCGATCTTCTCCCATGGGACTGGTGGAGATTTTCTCCGCTCCCTTAACCAAAAGCGCGGGCTTCCTTCCCTTTTGGAGGTTCTAAGCCGAGAGCAAATAACCCCAGTGGATTGTGGTCTTGCTCAATACCAAGATGCTTCCGGCGTGTTACACCACCGTTATTTTCTTAACGTAGCTGATGTGGGTCTAGGAGGAGAGACAGCTGATCGTGTCAATAGTCGCAGTAAGTTCTTAGGAGGAAAGCTATCCTTCCTCCTCGGCAGTCTTATCAGTATTTTTGCTTATAAGAATAAAGATATGAAGTGCGTTATTGATGGAAAAGTTGTTGTGAATGGCCCCACCAACAGCATTATGGTCGCCAATGGGCGTTTCTTCGGCGGTGGGATGATGATTTCTCCCCATGCCGATTTAACCGATGGCCTCTTCAATGTTACTGTACTCGGAGACCTCCCCATTCTCAAGATTTTACGCCATTTGCCCAAAATTTATCAAGGCAACCACCTCGATGTATCTGGGGTCTCTGTCTATCAAGGCAAAGAAATCTCCATTATCGCTCAGCCTTCCGCTTTCCTGGAACTCGATGGGGAGCATCCCGGATTTACACCCGTGCATTTTTCCCTAATTCCCCAGGGAATCAGACTCTGGATCTAACTGCCGCGGATGGCACACTTGCGATAGGTGTGTCATCTTTTTTTGTGTTCCCTACCCTTTGCTCTATTTGAGAATATTCGAAATAAACCCTAAAAACATCTCCCTAGCTTCTTGTTGTATAATAAGTCTTGTAAAAAATTACATAAGAGGTGCAATCATGTCTTTATCTACCGCCGAAAGAGAAAAGATGATTAAAACATGTCAAGAAATCATAGAGCTCTGTGATCAGCCCTTTGTTTGGGAAGATGATGGAATCTATGAATCCGAACAGGCTAAGCAACCCTTTAATCTTTTCCTACCCCATGAGCAGATAGCCCAAGAATTAAGTACCCTTTTTGAAAACTACTCAGGTACACCCTATATTTATGACCAAGTAAAAGCCGTCTGCAATTTAGAAGCGGAGTGGTATGAATATGGAACCTACGGCTTAGATCGCGATTTTACCAGAGTATTAAGCCGCTATAGCCTCAAGCCTGAATATGTAGAGCCTGTTAAAACATACTTCAGCAAAAGACTCCGCGAGCTCGAAACCAAAAGCAACTAACCAAAACTATAATAGCTAAAGGAGAATGGCAGAGATGGTTGATATTTCTCAAATAAAAGAACAGGCCGCCCTTTTAAAAGGAAAAGGCTTTATTCTTAACAAGGATGGGGAGCATTTTTCCTGTAGAGTGGTCATTCCCGGTGGAAAAATCAGTGCCAAGCAATCTCAAAAAGTAAGTGAAGTCTGCGAGCAATTTGGACAGGGTAGCTTTTACTTTACCCAGAGACTGAATATCGAGATTCCGGGTATAGAATACTCCAACTTAGATGCAGTTGCCGAAGCTCTTCGCGAAGTTGGACTAAGTATTGGCTCCACTGGTCCTAGACCCAGACCTATCACCACCTGTAAAGGGGCTGTTTGCAAATTTAGCCTCTATGATACGGAAGCCTTAACTAACCTCTTAAACGAAAAAATTTATCAGGGCTATTACGATACAACGCTGCCCAGCAAACTCAGGATTGTCGTTAGTGGGTGTTCAAACAATTGCTCCATGCCCCATATTGGCTGCATTGGTATCATCGGCAAGAAAACAAACCAGGTTGCCATCACCCTTGGGGGTATGTCCGCTCGCAAACAATATTTGGGTCGAGAAATTCAGGGATTATATACTGTTGACGAAGCTATCGTGCTTATTGAAAAAGCCATTAATTATTACAAGGATTATGGCAATAAGGGAGAACGTTTCGCTCAGATGATTGAGCGCCTTGGCTTTGAAACTGTGGAAAAAGCCTTAATCGGCTAAAATAATGTAGAGATAGACCTCAGCAACTGCTGAGGTTTTTTCTATGTATTATAATCATGATATAATAACTTAAAGCAAAGGAGGACAAGTCGATGCATATTGGAGAAAATCTTAAAGATAAGATCATGGCAAAATTTAATACGTTCCAAGATGAAGCAAAAAAGACCCTCCTCAATGGCGAGGCAACCCAAGAAAAGCTCAACGCCGTCTTCGCCAAAGCCGAGAAGCTCAATATTAACACCGGTCCCATCAATAAAGTCTACCAAGACATCCTCCTACTCATCCAAATTGTCAAAGCTTATATTAGCAAAGAGTATCGAGAGATTCCGATCGGTTCAATCGTCGCTATCTTTGCGGCTTTAATTTACTTTCTATCCCCCATCGATATCATTTTTGATTATATCCCCGGCGTGGGCTATGTAGATGACATGTTCGTTTTGGGCTTAGTACTCAAACAGGTGGACTCTGATCTACAGAAATTTCGGGATTGGCAGGACAATCGTTAACACAAATCTTACAAACACTACGTTTTACATTAACACTCCTACGGTATAGTAAGGGTATTCCTTTTTCCTGCCTCCTTTTGTATAGATAAGGATATCCCTTATCGCCTTAAACCGCCATTATGGCGGTGTTTTTTTATTTCTTTTATAAAGCATAGCTTCGCTGAATGCAAAAAGGAGAATCTCAGCACCTAGCGCCCCGGATTCTCCTTTTTCTATAAGAGTCTTCAGCTCTTGATCAAAGTAACTTTGCAGCGAGGGCTGCCAGTTCACTGCGTTCCCCTTTGAGCAGTCCCACTTGACCATAGAAGGATTGGCCTTTTAGTCGGGAAGCCACATAAGCTAAGCCGTTGCTCTCTTTATCCAAATAAGGATGATCGATTTGATCGGGGTCGCCGCAGAGAACGATTTTTGTTCCCTCTCCGGCCCGGGTAATAATGGTTTTGATCTCATGGGCCGTAAGATTCTGAGCCTCATCAATGATAATAAATTGATTGGCAATACTTCGGCCGCGAATATAGGTGAGCACTTCGATTTCCAGTTGCTTTCTCTTCTTAAGCAAATCCACGGTGCTTTCCACCAAAGCTTCGCTGTCTTTATCACGGAGCTTATCTTGTTTAGGCCGCAATAAGAACTCCAGATTATCATAAATCGGTTGCATATAGGGGCGTACCTTATCCTCTTTCTCACCGGGCAAAAAGCCAATATCCTTCCCAAAAGGAATAACCGGCCGGGCGCAGAGAATACGCGTATAGAGATCCTGATGAATCGTCTGCTCTAAGGCGCTGGCCAAAGTGATTAGGGTTTTCCCAGTACCTGCTGGCCCCATGAGATTAACCAGCTTGATCTGAGGGTTGCTTAAAATGCCCAAAGCCCAGGTTTGTTCAATATTTTTAGGGACGATTCCCCAATAATCCTTATTGCGGCTATGGAGATTGAGTAGCTTTGTTCCATCAGAGGAAACAATGAGAGGAATCTCTGTGCCGTCACTGAGCAATCCTTTAGCACAGCTATTGGGCAACTTAGTTTCACTTAAGCTGATATGACCTATCTGATAGAGTTCATTTACCTCATTGTCCTTCAGTTCAAGCTTGATTACATCGTCATTTAAGGAAGTAAGGCTGACTTTATCATTATAATAATCCTGGGTTTTGACAGAGAGGGCATCCGCTTTGACGCGCATGGCGATATCCTTGGTCACCACAATGACTGGTCGCTCATCTTCACGGCCCAAATTTATGGCCACTGCCAGTATCCGATTATCCGGTAGTTTGATATCTGAGTACAGTGGCAAAGGATTTTCTGTGCAATGGTTGAGTTCAATTCTGAAGGTTCCTCCATTGGGTAGGCTTACACCTTCAGAAAGTTGGCCGTTGTCTCTTAGCTGATCGAATAGGCGTATGGCTTCCCGGGCTGATCGGCCAACCTCGTCGAGAAGTCTCTTCTTATTTTCCAGTTCTTCCAGTACGGCGTATGGGACAATCACCTCATTGTCCTCAAAATTGAAGATTGCCTTAGGGTCATGAAGTAGGACACAAGTATCAAGCACAAACACCTTTTGCAAATTCTCCACCTCGCTAAATATTCTGTATTCCTTAATTCGCCTCTCTTGGTGTGTAGAGAGGGATCTCTACACTACACATTACTCCATTAAATGGAGAGCATGCGTCTTTTATGACCTCAGTCGCAAATTTTTCACTTTTCTTCTCCTTCTTATAGAGCCCGGCTATACCCTTATTTGGATAGTCTATTCGCCACACTGGAGGCCATATAAGATTCTGGCTTCACTCGACAAGGAAAGCCGCAAGCCTTCACCCAGCCGCTGACTTCATCCACAAATTGAGCAGATGGGCCATTAAACCCTGCATCAACATGGATAGCAACCTTACAATCAATACCATCCTCCATAAATCTATCTTGTAATCGCTTGGCGTACTCTAAGCTAAGATTCGTTTCATAGATAATCTTTTGTCTGGTATTGGTAATTTTTTTAACCTTTTTTATTTCTGCAAAAAAGATTCCACCACGGCCCACATTATTGACATACTTATGTACCCCGATGGTGATGGGAACTTTGGTATAGGAAAAATTCTGACTATCCGCTCCAACTGCCAGCTCATAGGTCACGTTTTCATTCGGTGCTGTATAGGCTCTAATCAATTGATACATTTCTTCGAAAGAAACTTCTCCGTAGGTTAAACTATACATTCGCGTCCTCCTCGCACTTATTCTGACGGGCCATTTTGGATAATACCTTCCTAATACTAATATAAAACAAAAAGCGAGTCCTAATGCCACTAGGATACTCGCTTTTGTGTTTGTTTCTTTAACTGAATCTTATTCCGTTGGATGGAGACAAAGGGATAGTTAATAAAACAAGAGTAGCTGGAGTTAGAACAGACGGAGACAGAATTTCCCCAAATTGCCTTAACTATCCACTCTTCTTTCTCTGTCATAAACACCCTCCCTTTCCTATCGAAAAGTTAAACTGTTTAGTTGCAGTTTGAGTAAAGTCGTATCCTTATATGTATACTAGCATTGGATTGTAAACTTATGATTACGTTCGAGTTAACTCTTGCTTAATTCTTGACTTAACATTGATTTAATTTGAGCATCGAAGCAATGCATGCCGGACTTCGATATTATTCGCCTCTATAAGCAGCTCGGCGGGGAAATTATTACGGTTGGATCGGATGCTCATTGGGCTGAAGATGTGGGTAAAGGAATCCAGGATGGCCTCGAGATGATAAAGAATGCAGGATTTAATTATGTGACCGTCTATAGCAACAGACAACCCAGAATGATAAAAATCGCTGACCAGTCAACCCTCTTTAGTATTGGAGGTAAAACAGCATGAAATCTAATCAGCATTAAAAAAACCCGGCTGTTATCATAGACACCGGGTTTCTTCGTATTCACTCTTCTCTTTAACCCAATTATCTTTACTTAGACCACACGCCAGGTTGTGTGAACCAGCGCAGTTCAGCTGTTAAAGGCAGCTCACCATTAAGCTTGTACCCCGCCATCGCCCCTTTTCTGAAGGGCAAGGAGGTATTGGCCAGTTTGAGACTCCAATCGGAGAGGTAGGGTTGATGCCCGACGATAATTAAACAATCAGCTTTCTTTTGAGGAAGCCAGTCCCCGAGCAGTTCTAAGAGATCCCCGCCTGTTGAAAGGCAGTCTATTTTCTCAATATCCTTAACCTTTAGCTTATCGGCAATGATTTGGGCCGTTTGCCAAGCTCTTTCCAAGGGACTTGACCAAATACATATCGCTTTCTTACCATCCAACAAATGATCGATCCCGAAGGCCACCCTTTTTATTTTCTTCGCACCTTCTTTAGTTAAGGATCGTTCCGCATCATTCTCCATGTTCTCTTCAGCTTGTCCATGGCGAACTAATATGAGCTCCATCTCTATTCCTCCTCTTGTGCTATTCTATCTCATTGGTTATAGGTTGAAAATTGCCATCGAGTCTTTCTTGGAGCAAATGCTTCGCTTTAGTGAATTGAGCCACCGCTCGTTCACATAGAACTTCTTGACTTTTTACAATCTTTTTGCGTCGTTTATCCACCTTTTTGTAAGAGCCTTTTGAGGTTAAGATTCGAGCCTTCACTGTGTCCTTTAGATTGATATCGAGTATTGCTTTCACTTCTTCCTTGCTGTCAGGATCCTCTACTGGAAAGAGCAGTTCGACCCTTCGGTCTAAATTTCTCGGCATCCAATCTGCACTGGATAGATAGATGAGTTCATCACCGCCATGGTAGAAGTAGAAAATTCGACTATGCTCAAGGAAACGTCCCACAATGCTGCGAACCGAAATGTTTTCACTTACCCCCGGTAAGCCGGGTCTCAGACAACACACCCCGCGCACGATTAGTTCAATCTCTACACCAAAGCTCGAAGCTTTATACAAAGCCATGATAATCTCCTTGTCGATGAGAGAGTTCACCTTGACAGTAATCTTTGCTTTGAGCCCTTTTTGAGCATTGCGCGCTTCATCCTCGATCAGCTGCAGGAATTTCCCTCGCAAACCTATAGGAGCCAAAGTGAATTTATTTAAATTATTCGGCTGAGATAACCCGGAAAGCATATTAAACAAAGCTGAAGCATCAGCCCCGAACTGAGGATTGGCGGTCATGAGCCCGATATCGGTGTATATCTTAGCGGTTACGTCATTATAGTTACCGGTACTCATATGGACATAGCGCTTGATCCCATCCTCTTCTTGGCGTACAATCAACAGAACTTTACAATGAGTTTTCAGACCAACTAGCCCGTAGATGACATGACAGCCCGCCTCTTCCAAGTGCTTTGCCCAATGAATGTTATTCTCTTCATCAAAACGGGCCTTTAACTCGACAAGAACGGTGACCTGTTTGCCCTGTCCCGCAGCCTGAGCCAGCGCTGCAATTATAGGTGAGTTCCCGCTCACACGATAAAGGGTCTGCTTAATGGCTAAAACTTGGGGATCTTGGGCTGCGGTTTTCACTAGCTCCACCACCGGGTCAAAGGACTGGAAAGGGTGGTGGAGTAAAATATCTTTGTTTTGAATCGCTTTGAAAATGTCCTCTTCCATCATAACTGCTGGGACACCCTGTGGCTTAAAGGGTTCATAGCGCAAATGGTCATATCCCTGAAGCTTAATTATGCTCGAAACAAATGTAAGATCAACAGGACCATCAATCTCAAAAATCTTATCGTTATCGAGGTCCAGTTCCTCTTTAAGTATGCCCAGAAGGTTTTGATGGAAGCCCTTCCCAATCTCTAAGCGAATAACCGAACCCCACTTGCGTTGACGGATAGACTGTTCAATCGTCTCCAGCAAATCCTCCGCGCCTTCTTCGTCGATATCTAAGTCGGCATTACGAGTGATGCGAAAGAAGCCTGAAGAGAGTATCTTATGTCCTTGAAAAAGCTCAGGAAGCTTAAGAGTAATAAGATCCTCCAGCAAAAGGAATTGCCTCTCATTTGACACTGAGGGGATTTCGATTAAACGAGAGAGGACTTTCGGCACTTGAACTGTCGCAAAAAGATTTGTCTCCTCACCTTTAATCAATAAGGCGATATACAGTCCACGATTTCGTAATAGAGGAAATGGGCGACCTTGGTCCACCACAAGGGGGGTGAGCACCGGAAATACTCTGCGCAGAAAGTAGTCCCTCAAAAATTTCTTATGTTCCTTCGTGAGGGATTTTGGATGGAAAAGGTTAATTTTTTCTTTCTTGAGTTTCTTTAATAATGAGTAACGATAGCATCGATATTGATCCTCTACCATTCCATGAGCACGCAACAAAATTTTGTCCATACTTTCCTGGGGTAGTAAGCCTGAGGGATCACGCTTATCCAAATTAGCCAAGATCTGATCACCCAAGGATGCCACTCTTACCTGAAAAAACTCATCCAGATTAGAGCTGGTGATGGAAAGGAAATTGAGCCGCTCAAAAAGTGGATTTGTCGCATCTAAAGCCCCCTCAAAAACTCGTTGATTAAATTCCAGCCAGCCTAATTCGCGATTAATAAAGTTTTCATTAGCATCATAATTTCTGATAATCATAAATTAAATCCCTTACTTTTCACCATTACTTGCATACCTGTTACTTCTTCAAAAAGTGAAACGCGATTACGAAATGTCCATTCTTCTAAAAGGGTGTCCTGCCAGGAATGTAATGTAAAAATCAACTGCTCCCCTGCTTGGCGTATCTCCAGTGATTCTACCTTACTCTTGTGGGAGCAATCCAATGACTCTGCCAACTTGAGGATAGCCGCCAGTTTCGAAACAATAATTTTATCATTATCATTTAAGCCCTCGTAATTTGGATGATGATGGCTTGGTGCTTCTTGAGTATTATAACGAGCAATATTGGCAATCAACGTAAGCTCTCGAGCGGATAGCCCCATAATATTGCGATGTTTGATGATGCCATAGGCATGGTCGTGGGGATCAGAAAAACTAATATAATAACCTACGGCGTGTAAGATAGCCGCAACCTGCAAATACATTCTCTCCGGATTATCCAATCGATGAAGTCGCCTTGTCTGATCAAATATCGCAAGAGCAAGTTTTTCAACTTGCTTAACATGCTTTTTGTCTGTACCAAATCGATTGGCAATATACCAAACTGAGCTAATGATATCGTTTAAGGAATCTTTGCTTTGTGGACTCTCGATAAGTTGATCTGCCAAGTCATAGACTAGACCATTCTTTAAAGATATCTTCGGAGCATAAATTTGCTGAGCACGAGTCATTTTCAAAAAACAATGCAAAATCAAGACTGTCGGTAAAAAGGTAGCCGCCTGATTCTGAGATAAACCATAGGTGCGGGAAATCTGCTCGTCACTCAGCATTAATATTTTATCGTACAGCACCGTAAAGTCATTAACCTCGATCCGATTTTCTTCCCCACAAATATTGACCACTGTTCGAACTTCATTACCTAGGATAATGAAGTTAGTAAAGTTGATACCCTGAAGGAATCGCTTCAGCAAGGCAATCTTACTATCAATAAATTCTTCCATAACGGCAGGGAAATTAATCGTTTTTGACTCCAAGTCAGCTAATGTTTCCCGCAAACGCAAGGATCCTATTTTTAAATACTCAGTGAGGATAAGTGTCCCTTCCTGATATATAGAGGTCTCTACTCCACCAGAAGCTAAGTTAACGATTAAAGATGTCTGTTTGTCCAGAAGGGGTGCAGGTTGGCTGCGAAGTGCTCTATACATAAAGTACCGCTCTTGAGCGCTGTTGATGATGGAAACAGTCACTTGTGTTTTTATCCGAATGAGATCCAATACATATTCGCGATTTTCAGCTTCACGAATCCCACTGGTTGCCACGGCGAGGTAACGCTTCACACGATAGTCCTTCATCAGTTGAGTAAAACCCTTCAGAATCTCACAGGTTTCCTGAATTGTTTTGCGTTCAATCCGTCCGGTCGTGAAGCTATCTCTGCCGATAGAAGTCGGCTGGATAACATCTTCGAGAATTTTGATTTTCCGATCTGAGTAAACTTCTGCAATGACCATTTGTATGTAATTTGATCCTACATCAATGGCAGCAACAACCGGAAACTTCTGTTCCATCTGTTTTCTCCCCACTATAGCGATTTCGACATTCAAAGGTTTTTGAGGCCAATTATAGCATATTTTGTTAATTATTATACCATATTCTATTTAGATTAGTTCTTTCTTTACATATTTTTTACAAAAACGAAAAACCATATCAATTATGTTAACTTGAAAGGCAAACCTAATTATGTCATACTTATACGGATAAAATACAAGCGAGCATTAATCTACTTGAATAGTTTAAGGGGTAAAGCATGAGAACTATAGGTATCATCGATATTGGTTCAAACTCAATGCGTCTGGTCATCGTTCAGATTTCCACCAATAATTCCTACCGCATCATTGATGATGTTAAGCACTCTGTCCGTCTGGGTAAAGATATGTTGCCGAATGGAAATCTACACCCGTTACGGATGCAGCGCGCCATTGAGACTTTACAATTTTATAAGACACTCTGCGACGCGATCAAAACAGACTCGATCATTGTTGTCGCAACAGAGGCAATTCGTAAAGCCTCCAACCAAAAGGAATTTCTTGAGCTAATTTATAACTCAACCGGTTTATCTGTACGGGTTTTAGAGGGCGAAGAAGAAGCTTATTATGACTATTTTAGCATAGCCAATTCCTTCAACATGACAGAAAACCTCATCATGGATATCGGTGGATCAAGTACAGAACTTATCTGGATGAAGGATCGAAAAGTCCAAAGGATGGTAAGCTTACCCTTCGGGACCATTAGCATCAGTGAACAATTAAACGAAGCTAAAGGAAATATTTTTGCTAGAGAAAAGACAATCACCAACAAGTTAATTCAGACCTACCATGAATTAGGATGGCTCCCCCACGGAAAGGCTCTGATCGGTATTGGCGGTAGCTTCCGTAACATTGCGAAAATCAACAAAAAGCGCAGTTTCTACCCTCTCGAGATGTCTCACAATTATTATCTTTCTAGCGAGAATGTGCAGGATATCCATCGCTTGGTCACGAATACTCCTGCCCACCGCCGCAAGGATATTCGAGGGTTATCCTCTGAACGTTCAGATATTATTTGGGGTGCCACCACTGCTATTAATGCTTTGATTATGTACTGTGGGATTAGTGATGTTTATGTCAGTGGACATGGCTTGCGTGAAGGAGTCATCTTCGAAGAAATACTCCATGACCTCAATCCTGTGGAAGACGTTCTCGACTATTCCATTAACAATCTAATTTCAAATATTAATTTAAATAAAAATCATGCTTTCCACGTATGGGAACTCTGTCAATCTTTATTTGAACAACTCAAATCTCTTCATGAGCTTGAGGAGAGCACCTTAAGAATCTTAAAAACCGCTGCTTTATTGCATGACATCGGCATTAATATTAGCTATTATGATCACCACTTACATTCGTTCTACATTATACTTAACTCACAAATAAACGGCTTAAGCCAGCAGGAAGTACTAATGGCTGCCTATACAGCCGCCTCCCACCGCAAAGATAAGGTTAAAATCGATTCTGTGCACAAAGGAATTCTCCAGGAGAAGGAGATTGACACTATTCACAAATTAGGGGTTATGTTAAGAATTTCTGAAGCCTTGGATCGTCAGATGAATAAAAATATCACCGCAGTGGATTGTTTGATCGAAGAGGATCGCGTCACCCTTAAGTTAACCTCTACCTCTCAACATGAGCTGGAATCCAAGGAAGCACTTGATACCTCCGGCGAATTCCAAAAAGAATTCGGAAAAAGACTCTTTGTTGTCTAGTTACCACTTTTCTTTTTGTGAGATCCATGCCCTAGCAAAGAGGCTACATCTTTTTCTAACGAGGATATCCAGACCTTTTGAGTTTTATTAAAGAATATTTGGATAACCTTCTTTAAATTCGCTTGCGCTAGCGGATCCAAAGTTTTATAGCTTTTAATCATATCATTGGCAAGAGATAGGTTTCTTCGGGACAAATCACTGACTGTCATTGCTCCAGTAGCCTGAAGAATATCAAATAAAGCGTCCACAAACTCCTCCCTTTCCCCCATAGACAACTGATTAAGCCAGAGTCTCACTGTCTTGTTTAAGTTTTTGCTACCCTTGGTTAAGCCCTTTTCATAAGCAAAGTGGCTTCCCTTCACTTCCCAGAAGAAAGCATTATGTTGCATAAAGCCCATACCGTTACTGTTAACAGTGATATACTCTTCACCATGTTCAAGAAGCATCCCCACTACAGAGGATTTAGGAATAAAGGTATGTATGCGATCGATAATCCTTTGATACCCTTCTCTTTCGATGACATGTGCCAAGAAGCCGGGACCATCATTGTTATAAACCCCAATAATGCGTTCCTGAAGATCATCTGGCATAGCAGCAGCGCCATATACCGCTAGATTCCCGCCCTTGGAATGGCCTCCTAAATAAAATTCCCCCTGGTAACCGGTTAGGATTCCTTTCACATAGGATACCGCATCTCTTTGTGCTTTGACTTCATCTCTAAAACTCATTTGAAAATCCTCTTTCCAGCCGGCGAGGGTATCGTCCGTACCGCGGAATGCAATAAAATGCTCAGATGGATTGATGGAAAAGACCATCGCTGAAAATTGATTGCTCTTCTCATAATCGATTTGATCGACATAGCCAGATAGCTCTATGTTCTTATAGCGATTCGTCAAAGCCGCTTTCAGGAGTAATTTCGGCATATCTCTAAAAAAAGGATTATTGATGTTCTTCGGAATGCGTTGCTCTAGGGACTTCATGTAGAGATCTGCCGCTACCCCCAAGGATATCGACTCTCCCTCTATATCCCGAGGGACAATTCCTTCGAAGTTGAGATAGGCAAGAACAGAGATGATTAAGTTGTCCACCTCATTAAACTGATCTCGAGCAAAGGGTAAATCTCCACGCCACTCAAGATAATCAAAGACGTTTTGCATAAATACCTCTCTATCGCTAATGACTTCAGCTAAACCTTCTTGTCATTATTATCTCCTTTAGAGTTCAGTACTGCAAGTCCCATCAGGTAAAGTACAAAAGGCATTAACATGCCAATGTTATGATAACTTGAAGTTATATATAGATTATATAACGCATGGATCGTTACTGATAAAGTGAATAACCCAAAAAGGATGGGCAAAATCGAACCATTGAATTTCTTTGCCATAGTCAGTCCGAAGCCAACCATTCCGGTGGCTATTGCATGAATCAAGCAAGAGGTCACACTGCGTGTAATTTTTCAGGATCCTTTCTACGACTTGATCCCGTGAAATCATGATAATCCCCTACGTTGATAAATCTATAGAAAATACAAATCGATCATTATTCAACAATATTTCCTAATTCCAGGGTCAAATCCCCTTATCTTCGGGTTCAAATTTACCTATCTCTACTTTATATTATGGCATACAAATTATAAGAATGTTAAACTTTTCACAGATTTCTAAATATAAATTTTGAATTATACCATAACAATTTCTTATAATTAAAATAAGCCACCTCCCGATTTGGGAGATGGCATCAGTAGCATTCCTACACACTTAACACAATCTTAGCTATTTACAGCGATATTTTGGCTGGTCCGGTTTGTAACATGACTCATAACCTTCATGATGGTAGCAGGTGAATTCGTCAATTTTACAACACGGTATTCTCTGGAGGTTTCCCCAAATAATGCTTTGAGGGTGTTCAAAACTTGTTCTTTTAGATTTAAAAATTTGCTCTCAGCATTGAAGTTATGCTGATCAAGCTTAGCAAGCTTCTTAATCTCGCCATGAAGGGTTAGAAAATCATTTTGGAAACTCATAACAACCTCTTTCTTTCTCACTCAAATATCAACC
This sequence comes from Desulfitobacterium sp., assembly GCA_050251735.1. Taxonomy (GTDB): domain Bacteria; phylum Bacillota; class Desulfitobacteriia; order Desulfitobacteriales; family Desulfitobacteriaceae; genus Desulfitobacterium. The sequence goes on along the minus strand of JBFWMF010000010.1, from coordinate 45,119 downwards.
TATAATTTACAAACAACATTTACACACAAGGGGCATTATAACAAGGATGGATATTGTTGTCAATAGGTTTTCTCTGTTTTTTACAGATTTTTAATTATTTCGGGTATTGAAAGAAAGGGCTTTATGGAGTTTCATTTACATAGTAGTTTTCAATTAGCCACTGTTCACGAACCTTTTTAACCTCAACAAGATAATTCATAGTTTGAGTAAAGGCTTCCCCATTTTCAGTCCCTGACCCCTGAACAACACACTCAACAGTACCAGAAGTCTCAGAATCGAAAGATATGTTTCCAATCTCTATTGAATCAAATTTTTCAGTGAGCTGTATTTCCGCAAATGATTTTTTGTATTCCGGAAATATCATTTTTAATTTCTCAGCAAATCTATCCGTTGCATATTGAAGCTCAGCTGCACCATCCCAAGTTCTATAGTCAATAGTATAAGATGCTTGAAAGTAATCTTTCACCAATTGCGTAACAGTAGCCTTTTCTACATCTGCTGGAAAAGTTGTCTTTTCAGAATTACATCCGGTCAGTGTTACAGCCAATAATAGCAAGGTGATCATAACAAGCACAATCTTCTTATTAATAATATACCCCCCTATACTACACATTTTACTTATCCATTCAAATGATTGTGAACATTTACATTATATCAACTAATCCCATGGTAATCAATGTCCATAAAAAACTGGACTCCGTCATTGACAGTGTCCAGTTTTAACATGCTAGAAATTATTTATTGAACAACATATTTACTAATTAACCATTTTCCATCTGTTTTTTGGATTTCAAGAAAGTATTTACTTTTCTGAGTGAAAGGTGTCCCACTTTCTTCCCCAGATGCTTGGACTAAGCAAACAACATAACCGGTTGTTTCCGTCTTTAACGATATTTCGTCAATGACAAGAGAATCTAGCTTCTCAACAAGTTGCTTTTCCGTAAATGATGCTTTGTATCCCGGAAACGTCTCTTTTAGTTGTTGTGAAAGCTCAGGAGTCGTATATTGAAGTTCATTATCACCGGTCCAAGTTCTGTAATCAAGAGTTTGCGAGGCTTCAAAGTAATCTTTCATCAATTGCTCAATAGCAGGTTTTTCAGTCTCTAGCGTGGTACTAGATTCTGAATTACATCCAGCGAGTGCTACAGTTACTAGTAGAATAGTCATCATCAAAAAAGCAATCTTCTTACTAATAGCAAATACCCTCCCTTTAATATATGTAAAAATTATTGTGAAATCTTTGTCATTATATCAATAGGTTTAGAAATAATCAATGCTTTCAGGAATATATTTCCTACAACTGCAGCTTTTCACGACAAAACAGTTTCGGATCTGTTTCTACCGTTATCCTTTGCCTTATATAAAGCAATATCCGCCCTCTTGTAGATAGTGTCCATGGTGTCACCCTCAAGAAACTGAGTCAGGCCTAGGCTTATCGTGATTTCCCCAACACGGTTGAAGCTATGATTCTCCACGATTTTTCTAATTTTTTCAGCTAATTCTAAGGCACTATCTATGGATTCAGGTACAATTATGGCGAATTCTTCACCACCGATTCTGAATAGTACATCAGACTTTCTAATATTGGCCCCCACAAGGTTGGTTAATTCTATTAAGACAATATCACCTACATCATGACCTAGTTTATCGTTCACTCGCTTGAAAAAATCGATGTCATAGATAATCAGTGATAATGGCTTAGTATACCGTTGGGATTTTGAAATTTCCAGTTTAAGATGTTCGTTAAAATGGCGCCGATTATATACATTAGTCATTTCATCTTTATTGACTAAATGCTCTAGTTTATCTTTAACGTATTTTTTTATCAAGAAAATGATCGCTAATCCTAGTAACAGATTAATCACAAGCAACGCATTGCTAACCTGGTAATTGATAAGCTTTCTTTCACTGGCGATCTGTGAAACCAGGACCATGCTATTGGATTTTTTCCAAATCTCTTCGCTGTGATCAAGTAATGCTTGAAGACTGTCCTTAGATGGATTGCTTCTGTAAGCATAGATTTTCTGCTTTAATTGTAGCCAGGATTGGTATAAATTGTCTACAGCTTGATCAATCTCTTGACGGTTTTCATATACTACTATTTTATCATCATTAAATTCTTGAATTCTTGTTTCAACCTCACCAATAAGATCATCTCTTTCCATGCCTTGAGCTTCAAGCTTCACTAGGCGCTGAATCGAACCTCGAATAATACCTAATTTATTGATGATTTGAGCATCATACCTTATCGTATGCGTAACATAGATTGAGTAAATTCCTCCGCTACTCAGCAAAACGATTAGGCAGATGACGGCAATAATGAGCACCGAGGATCTCGTTGTCTTACTTTTCACGGGTCATCCCCCCATTCTTATCAGGTTGGCCCTAATATTAATGATATTGTGATATAATTCATCTTTTCCTCCTAATTATCCTTTAATTTCGACTAGATCTTAAAAATTTTAAAATAAAAAAATGGGCTGTTCCCATGAGGGAACAACCCGAAAAATTACCCAATCAACGAAATAGAATACTAAAATCTCCATACCCCTCGCATTCCAGATCCTCCTTAGGAATAAAGCGCAGTGCTGCTGAATTGATACAATAGCGCAAGCCTCCAACGCTAGCTTGGATTTTTCGGCTAGGAGTCGCTGCTCTTCAGAGTGTTAGAAAATGGCTGTTCGATACGATTCCCCCCGATCATGAAATTGTCCACCTGGGTCCCCTTTCTAAGTCAATATCCCTCATTGCTATAATAATTACTTCGAATAATTAAATCAGATATATCAATTCCCCTAAGGAGAAATTCCTTATCAGATTTGTTCGATGCGGTTCCAATAAATTCTCTATTGGCTAGGATGGCAAAATCTTTTTTTGTATTCAAAAGATTACGACCTATGGCCGTTCTTTGATAACTTTGGTCTAAGTCAAATAGGTAGGACAGAGTAGGCATCAAATCGATTTGTCCCCCATTAATCTCAAACACTTGCCCCTCAATACTCTTACTATAAATAATAAAGGGAATCCGCTTACTATCGTCTAACCACCATTGTTCTCTTGGCTTCAACTGTTGGATTTCATCGTTATAGTACTTATGCACCCCGGTGTGGTCACCATAAATGACGACTACAGTATTGTCAAGCAGTTGACTTTTCTCCAGCTTTTCCAAGAAGTAGCCAATTTCCCGATCCGTATAGCGTATGGACTGAAAATATCCTCCTAGCTTCGAGTTCGCTAATGAGTCGTCTAGGTTGAGTTCTTGATGTTTTTCTGGCAGTTCAAAGGGGCTATGGCTTGTTAGCGTTACCATGAAAGCATAAAAAGGTTCTTTTTCATTAACGAGAAGTGTAGCCACCTGAGAAAGATAACTTCCGTCGCTCAGTCCAAGACCAATTATCTCATCTTGATTGAAGTGGGATGAATCGAATGTCTTATTAAATCCTATAGAATTAAGTGCCTTCATCCAATTCCAATAAGACCCTTTATCAGAATGAATCCCTAAAGTTGTATATCCTTCTTTTCCCATAAGGTTGGGTAAGGAGTTATACGTATTCATCGGAAAGCGAAAAAAGGTTGACCCACTCCTCACAGGGTATACCGAGGTATTGAACATTAAATCGGCATCAGAGCTATTTCCGTTATATACTTGTTCATATATATTCGGAAAGTAAAGGCTGTTTTTAATTAAACGATTTAAGTTGGGTGTGATTTCTTGATCATTAACCCTTTGATTAACTACGAAGTTTTCCAAGGACTCCACTTGAATAACTACAAGATTTTTTCCTTTAAAAAGTCCCTGAAACTCATTATCTGGGAGGTCTTCTTCCGTTTGTGCAAGCCAAAGTTTGATCTCCTCAAACTCAGCAGGTTTGAGTTCATAAGTTTGATTTTCTAAATAATAGTTATAAAGGTCGTACAAATGATATCCTGCCGGAGAAAGGTCTGTCATCGTTTGATTCACTACCCAATCCACATGGAATAGTGAGTTACCTTCAAGATTTTGAATATCTATTTTATAATGCTGATAGTAAATTGTTGCAACGGAAAATATAAAAAGTGCTAGAAAAGCTGTGACACTTCTCTTAATCTCTTGATAGTAAACTATCCTTTTTTTCTTAAGGAAGAGTAGAAAAATAATATCTAAGCCGAACAAGGCATCGATGGGTCTTAACATGGAACACATGCTTTGTGATAAATTGTCGAGATTGGAGGTCTGACCTAATATATAAGGCGAAAGGAAATTTCCGAAACTGCGATAATACATTAAATCCCCCACCATTAAGAGGGATAGTAGGGCATCAAGAGTGAATAAATACCAAAAATGTAACTGTCCTTTGAATAAGTAGGAAAAACTTAAGATGGCGATGACAAAAGCAGAATACGTTATTAGAGAAGGAGGAACATCAAAACTATAGAACCCCTTGATAAAGTTATAACTAGATAGATCAGTATTATTGGCAATCCCCAAAAAGAACAGAGATTTTACAACTAGCGCAATATAAATACAGATAAAAGCGAAATGCTTTTTAAAATTACGCACATCCAAAATTTCTGGATCGCTCATAGTCGCCTTGCGAATATTTACATTCAACTTTGATTCTGACAAGTTTATCGCTCCTTTATTTATTATAAAAGAGTTCTGCCATGATCATAAAAGATATTCTCTAATTACCCCCCGCTTTCGGCTCAAATAGGTACTGTCGATAATCTTTCGCAAATTGATGTACGAGTTGGTTGTAAATAATTATATTCCTATTTTCTTAATATTTCTCTTAATTTTTATCGATTCCTGCATCTACATATATTTAAAAACCTGAGCTTACCGAAAAATAGTTTCTCGCTATTCCTTATAAGCATCACTGTGCAAAGCGATGGAGTTGACAAAGGAACACAATGTACCATAAGATTACCTATTCCAGCTACGTTAGAAAACGAAACTAAGCAGAAGACTGATGATGGCAGTTTATTTGATCGATCCCTAAGGATTCTTGTCATTGATGATATTCCGGATATTGCTGAGATTCTCTCATCCTTTCTTGAACTATTAGGATATAAGAATATAACCTCATCAAACGGGGCTGAGGGTATTTCTAGGGCAAGAGACTATAAACCGGATGTCATTATATGTGATATAGGACTTCCAGATATGAGTGGCTATGAAGTGGCTAGATGCATCCGCAGTGAAATTGACCTTGGGAATGTGCGCTTAATCGCTCTTTCTGGATACGCTTACGAAGACGATCTGATCAAGGCAAGAACAGCTGGATTTGACAAGCATTTGGCCAAACCCGTTGACCTGAATATTTTGCAACAGGTACTGAGAGAGATTATTTGATAGGATAAACCCTGTAGTGGTGGCTAAAGCGTTTGAAAAAAAGTGTTACCGTCCATATTACACCAAATATAAGCCAAAAAGGGTAGAGTCAGGATTTTTCTTTCGATAATCCTTCTCTACCCCTTTATTTTCAAGGGTTTCGGGCATTTTTCAGTTCTATTTTTCTCTTCCCTGTTCTACTCTTCACGGTAAAGCTTTCAATTGAGGACTTACTCCACCGTCACGCTTTTCGCCAAATTCCGTGGCTTATCCACGTCACAACCTCTGGCCACAGAAACATAATAAGACAGCAGCTGCAGCGGGATCACCGTAAGAATCGGAGCTAGCTCGGCAATCGTCTCAGGCAGATAGATTACATGATCCACAGACTTGGCTAGGTCTTTATTACCCTTGAAGGTAACTCCGATAACTCTCGCATCCCGGGCTCTGACTTCAATGATGTTGGACAGGGTCTTTTCAAAGACATCCATTTGAGTAGCTAGGGCGATTACAGGTGTCTTTTCGGTGATTAATGCCAAGGTACCGTGTTTGAGCTCTCCTGCTGCATAGGCTTCCGCATGGATATAGGAGATTTCCTTTAGCTTGAGGGCTCCTTCCATAGCCACATTCCAGTCTAGGCTGCGACCGATGAAAAAGGTGTCTTCAACATCGACGAAGGATTGGGCGAAGTCTTTGATATGCTCGGCTTCATCGATAACTTCTTGGGCTTGAGCTGGAATCACCCTTAAGGCTGCGATAACTTCTTTGATTTTCTCAGTGGACAGGGTGCCTCTAATCTGGGCCAGATAAAGCCCTAAGAGGACCATGCCTTCCAGTTGAGTCGTATAGGCTTTGGTGGAAGCTACGGCGATTTCCGGTCCAGCCCAGGTGTAAATGACATCATGAGCTTCCCGAGCTACGGAGCTTCCGACTACGTTCGTGACGGCGACCACTCGAGCACCGTTTCTTTTTGCTTCCCGGAGGGCTGCCAAAGTATCGGCAGTTTCTCCCGATTGGCTGACGACGACAACCAGGGTATGCTCATCTACTATAGGTGATCGATAACGGAATTCTGAGGCTATATCCACTTCCACCGGGAGGCGGACCCAGCGTTCAATCAAGGTCTTGCCCACTAATCCCGCATGCCAGGCCGTACCGCACGCCACGATAAAGACTTTTCGGAAGTTTTGCAACTGTTCTGCAGTGAGATCAACCTCTTGAAGGACAACTTTATCATCTTCTAAACGACTGATTAAAGTATCCCGCAGTGCGCGAGGTTGTTCATGGATTTCTTTGAGCATGAAATGGTCGTAGCCGCCTTTTTCAGCTGCTACCGCATCCCACTTCACTTCATAAAGCTCTTTTTTCTTTGCTTTTCCTTCAAAGTCCGTGACCTCGACTCCGTCTTTCGTCAGAACAACCATTTCACCATCTTCGATGATATAGGTATTACGGGTATAGTTGAGGATAGCAGGAATATCACTGGCGACAAAGAATTCATTCTCTCCCAACCCTACAACCATGGGGCTGTCTTTGCGAGCAGCTACAAGGATATCTGGGTTTTGACGACTCATGACTAGGATAGCGAAGGATCCTTTTAAATGATTAAGCACTTCACGAACGGTTGCGATTAAGTCTCCCCGATAGTAATATTCCACTAAATGCGGCAATACTTCGGTGTCTGTTTCCGAGATGAAATGATGTCCTTGTTCGATTAGCCATTCCTTTAACTCCAGATAGTTTTCAATGATGCCATTATGAACGACAGCGAAATTGGCTTCTGTGTCCATATGAGGATGAGCATTTAAATCTGAGGGGCGACCATGCGTTGCCCAACGAGTATGCCCGATTCCCATGCCGGTCTGAGAATAAGCTGTGCCTAATTTTTCCTCTAGGTTAACTAGTTTACCTACTGCCTTGCAGGTACTAATACCCCCCTGATCTAGAACGGCGACGCCTGCAGAATCATACCCTCGATACTCCAGCTTTTTCAAACCTTCTAAAAGGACAGGAATAGCCGGTCGATGACCAATATATCCAACGATACCACACATGTTTTCTCTTTTCTCCTCTCGAATCATGTTTCTCATGCATATTTACGCAAGGAAAGCATTAATAGTGAATTCTTTAATTATGCAATGAACTTTCTGATGATAAAACTGATGATAATACAAAAAACCGCTTTTCGGAGCGGTTTGAACAATTCTGGCTATATGAACGGGGATAAGCCCAAAAGGGCAGACTGCTCCCGTTCCTTGATGCTTACCCTTTGTCCCGCAAATTACTTCACGGCTTTGTGATAAGCCTTCGGTGCCAAGACACCGAGAGGGCATCCGCCGAATCTTTCGATAACCCTCTTCCTCGTCAACCATTCGTGATACTCGATGCTCCGTGATCGATGCTCGAAAAATCGAGTCTCGTGCCTCGTGCTTCGTGCCTCGTTTATGGTCCAGGCGCTGTATTAACTTGCCAGATTTCCAAACCACACAGTGGATAAAACCTATACCATCTGATACCTACAAGATGTCTCGCTTATGCTCAATGGCATCCCTCCCCTTAAAGGTGTTCATGTACGCTCTAAAGCATTAAGCTCATTACTATGTTGCTTATGCTCGCAACAAAGATAAAGTTAGAGGTACATGAACATTATACGTCTTTCTGCAAAAATAGCTACAGTTAATATTTACTTTGGCCAGATTTGACCAAACAAATTTCACTTCATAAGATTACCCTTGCATTCAAAATCGATATTTATCTACTACTATAGCTCTTCACGCTTAATAATCTCCACTACGGATTGTGCAAGTCTCGTAAGTTGTTCATGATCCTGCCCTTCGACCATGACCCGGACCAATGATTCGGTGCCTGAAGGTCGAACGAGCACTCGGCCTCGGTCTCCAAGAAAACGTTTAACTTCCTCAACCTTTTGCAAAACATAGGGGTTCTCCATGGATTTCTTTTTATCCTTGACTTTAACATTAATAAGCACCTGAGGCAGCCGTTGCATTTGAGCCGCTAGCTTGGAGATAGGTTTGCCTTGTTCCTTGAGGACAGCCATAAGTTGCAAGGCTGTAAGTAGACCGTCACCGGTGGTGTTGTAATCCAAGAAAATAATATGACCGGATTGTTCCCCACCGAGCTTAGCTCCTGTATTCAGTAGTTCTTCCATGACATAACGGTCTCCCACTTGGGTCTCATAAATCTTGATACCCGCATCCTTTAACGCAATATACAGTCCCAGATTGCTCATGACCGTGACCACTATCGAATCCTTAACAAGCACTCCTTTGGCCTTCAGAGCAAGGGCACAGATGACCATGATGAAATCACCATCAATGATTTCACCCTTTTCGTCTACGGCAATCAGTCGGTCCGCATCACCATCATTAGCTAGTCCGAGATCGGCTTGATAATCAAGGACAGCTTGTTGAAGAACCTCAGGATGTGTTGATCCGCAGCCTGCATTAATATTAACCCCATCAGGATTCACTGCGAGGGGGATAACCTCTACTCCTAACTCCTGAAGCACTTGGGGACCCACCCGATAAGCAGCACCATTAGAGCCATCATACACTACCTTGAGACCTTCAAGGGAGCCTACTGTGGCTTTAAGAAAGTCTATATACTGACGCTCGGCGTCGGCGATTTCAATAACTCTTCCTACTTCTCCCCCAATAGGTATGCTCCAAGGTTTTTTGTCATTCAGTACCAACTCTTCAATTTCTTCTTCCAAGGTGTCGGGAAGTTTGTAACCAGTGGACGAGAAAAATTTAATACCATTATCTTGAACCGGATTATGAGATGCTGAGATAACTACCCCAGCGCTTGCGCCTAAAGTGCGAGTTAAGTAGGCTATTCCTGGTGTAGGTAGGATGTTGACCCGTAAAACATCAGCTCCCACAGAGCAAATTCCTGCCATGAGGGCCGCTTCTAACATATCTCCAGAAATCCGGGTATCCTTACCAATGACAATGCGAGGGTGGGGATGTTCTTTGCTCAAGACATAAGCACCCGCCTGACCTAAGCGAAACGCCAAATTCGGCGTGAGCTCTTGGTTAGCGATACCACGTACCCCATCGGTTCCAAACAGTTTACCCAAGTCATCTTCTCCTTCCAGACTTCTTTCTATCTTCTGGGCATACTATACCCTCAGCTTTCGTTAACATCCTATTCCAAATGAATAGACTCTAATACTCTACTCAATCTGATTCTAGAGTGTTAATAAGTCATTTCTTCTAGTTATTCACTTGACTCAAAAAATATTCAACACAAACCATGTTCCAGTACTACTTTTTCATATTTATTCAGCAGGATAATATTGAGCCATTAGTTGCTCGGCGCTGCGGATACCATCCACTGCAGCACTCATTATCCCTCCGGCGTATCCGGCACCTTCTCCTGCAGGAAATAGTCCGGGGAATTTCAATGCTTCCCCGGTCTTATCCCGGGTCATGCGCACAGGGGCACTGGTACGTGTCTCAATCCCCGTCAAGGTCCCCTTAACTCCTGCAAAACCATGAATCTTATGATCAAAAGCATGAAGAGCGCGCTCCAAAACATCCCCTACTTCCTGAGGCAAGACAGAATGCAAATCCACTGCCTTGATTCCCGGAGCATAGCTTGAGTGCAAAGGAAATTCTCCACTTACTCGTTTCGCTAAAAAGTCCCGGACACTTTGGGCCGGAGCGTTATAATTTTTACCCCCTGCCAGGAATGCCTGGTGTTCCCAATATTGCTGAAACTCCACTCCTGATAAAGGTTCATTACCCTGAAAGTCCTCTCTGCCCACAGTCACCACCAAAGCACTATTGGCCACACCCGAGTCTCGCCGGAATTCACTCATGCCGTTAGTCACGACCCGACCTTCTTCCGATGCTGCCGCTACCACTTTGCCACCGGGGCACATGCAAAATGCATAGGCTCCTCGCCCGGTCGATGAGTCTTGATATGTGAGCTGATAATCAGCCGGACCTAGCTTATCATGATGCTCTACTCCATATTGAGAAAGGTTGACCAGCTCCTGAGGATGTTCTACCCGGAGACCGATAGCAAAAGGCTTTGACTCTAAATGAACACCTTGTTTCAGTAATAACCGATAGGTCTCCCGAGCGCTGTGTCCAATTGCCAGAATTACAGCCTCTGCCGGAATCACTTCCGAGTGATTAATCTGGACGCCGGTAATTCTACCATTCTGAAGTTGCAAACCTGTAAATTGAGTGCGAAAACGCACTTCTCCTCCCAAGACCTGGATCTTTTCCCTTAAGCCCTGGGTAACCATTCTTAATTTATCTGTTCCGATATGGGCCTTGGCTAAGAAAAGGATTTCCGGTGGTGCACCTTGTTCCACAAAGGTCTCTAATACTTCCGCGATTCGGGGATCTGCAATGCGGGTGGTTAATTTGCCGTCAGAAAAGGTTCCCGCTCCTCCTTCACCAAATTGAACATTGCTTTCACAATCTAGCTGGCCTGTCTTCCAGAAAGCCTCTACTTTCTTGGTCCGGGTCTCTACATCATCCCCGCGTTCCAAGACTATGGGAGCATAGCCTCTTTTCCCTAAAGCCAGGGCAGCAAAATATCCGGCAGGGCCAGCACCCACAATAATGGGGCGATGATCCAGCTTTTTCGCAGGTTCAAATAGTGGCACCGGCTTACCCTGAGGTTCAATCTTAAGCTCCGGCACCCGCCGCAGAACACGGTTCATTTCTTTATACGAAATTTCCAAGAAAAATCGAAGGGTATAGGAGAAAAACAGCTGAGGTTTCTTCCGAGCATCGACTGAACGACGCAAAATCTGTAGATCGCCGATGCTCATTTGAGGAACTTTTAGCTTACGGGCCACCAACAGAGGGAGCTCGCGCTCATCCTCCTCTACCGGCACTCGTAAATTAGTCCATATGAGATTCAAGGGGTACTCCTCCACTTTTCTTAGGTATACGGCTAACTCTAGACTAAAGAGCAATATGGCTTACTACACCGGTGGCTTAGTATCTGGATTATCCGGTTTATTTGGTTCACTTGGTTTATCTGATCCATCCGGGTCAGTTGGCTTCCCGGGATTCTCCGGAACCACCTTCGCTTTTAGAGTATAGGTTATATCCGGCACAGAAACTACTTCCACGCCCGCGGGTAGCTGCCAATAGGGTTTGACTGTATACTCCCCCGCAGCTTTCCCGGCCGCATCAAGCCAGAGGGCTATTTGCTCATGGGTCAAGGGCTCAAGGACTTCCGGATAGGCTCTTACTGTAATGCTAACGGGAGGGAGGGGCTGCTCAAGGACTAAATCTTGAGGAAGGTTTTTCATGGCGATGGGAAGATTATAAAAGGTCTTATCTTGGATCGCGTTGCCTATTTCGACAATGACGGAAAAGCTAGTTCGAGAAACGTAACTCAAACCGTCGGGCAAGCTAACTTTATCCGAGGAAATCTCATAAGTCGTCGTACTCGAAATCCCATTGATGTTCACAGGACCTATGTTTAAAACATTAAAGTTATCCAGCGCCTCGGGTTCACCAAATACTTGAACCCCATTCGGAATCACCCGAACCGAGCGTACTGCTTTTCCTTCAGTCGGTGTCCCTGTGGTGGTTGCATTTAAGGGAACTCTTTTGCTTTCCAGTTCTTTTGCCACGATGGGAACAATAATATCCACACTGGATGGGCTGGAGGTTATGGTTTCCACACTAGGATCTGGACCGAAGATAGCCGATCCATTTTGATCACGAAAAAGAAGCGGTCGTGACACCTGAAAAGTATCGCTAGCACCGGCCACACTAAGCTCAACGAGAACTTTGTCTACAACATTGAGCAAACTGCTCGGTCCTCTGACATTGACCATGCTGGGCTTAACAATCGGTTCTTCTACTCTATTGTTCGGAGCAGGTTGGCCGGTAAGATCGACGGTCACCGGGAGCATTTTCTCTTCCACTGTATCTAATTGCAAAGTGACCACTCGTGGGGTAATCTCGACAATCTTCATATTCGGTATAGGATCAACCTTCACCTCAAACTCATGCTCACCAGGCTCGCTGCCGCTAAGATCTACATAAGCGAATATTTCGTTGACATTGATACTGGGGTTATATCCTTCCGTCTTGACGCGTACGGAGGGTAGCTTAGTCATAATCACGGAGTTAGCCGGTGTATTCTTAGTGACCAGGGAAAGAGTCAGGGTAGGGTCACGATCTAAAGTCTGACTCGTTCCTTGGCTGGTCACCCAAAGCCAAAAAAGAATGGCTAAGACCAATGAGATTAACTTATATCCTAAGTTCCGTTGTAACAACTCTTTCATTGCTTAAGACCTCCAGAATGGCACACTTTTGGCCGTGGTATCCACTTGTAGCTCTCTAGACAATAATTCCTTAAGGCTCTTTTCATCGAGAAAACGAGTAAGAACCCCATCAATAGATACCGATATTCCTCCCGTCTCTTCCGAGACGACAACGACCACTGAATCCGACACCTCCGTGAGCCCTATGGCAGCTCGGTGGCGGGTTCCAAGTTCTTTCTGGATTGTACTATTCTCGGAAAGGGGCAGAAAGCACCCTGCCGCAGCCACACGATCACTACGGATAATGACTGCGCCATCATGAAGAGGCGTATTCGGAATAAACACATTCAGTAAAAATTCTGAGGAAACCACGCCGTCGATTTTGATCCCGGTCTCCACATAATTTTGCAGACCTGTCGTACGCTCGATGACGATAAGGGCACCAATGCGGTTCTTTGATAGAACTTGAGTACACCGGACCAATTCATCGATAACTTGAATCATGGCCTCATTACCAATCGTCTGTGGATGGCGAGTGAAAAACTTACCACGTCCGATTTGCTCCAAGGCCCGACGCAACTCCGGTTGAAAGACCACCGGCAAGGCAACAAATAGCATAGCCCAAACTTGGTCCAGAATCCAACCAATAGTAGATAGCTTGAAAAACTGAGTAATATTCGAAATAATAAGTAGGACAAGAATGCCTTTAAGAAGCTGGACAGCACGAGTTCCCTTAATCAGCATCAAAAGCTGATAAAGTACAATAGTAACGACCGCAATATCTAGAATGGTCCGCCAATCAAATGATGATTGTAGTTGTGAAAGAAACTGGCTCACGGTCTACCTCCTCTGCTTTCTAGCTCCCCATTCAATTCTTCGTAAAGGGCCTAAATCCCTTGCATGTCCTAAGAAATTATTTTACACTTTAATAGGTGTAAATAAAAGGTATTTACTTATTAACATTTTATTAATATTTCCAATTCATCAAATCAACAGGAGGTTTTTCATCATGGAGATTAAAGATTGGCAAAAACAAGTGGATGACTGGATTTCTCAATTCGAAGAAGGCTATTGGCAACCCTCTTCCATGATGCTCCGGCTGACAGAAGAAGTGGGAGAATTGGCCCGCGAAGTCAACCATCGTTTTGGAGAAAAGCCAAAGAAACCCAACGAACCCGAAGGGGATTTGGCCTTGGAGATGGCCGACATCCTCTTTATCATTATATCCATGGCCAATTCTTTAAATATTGACATGGAGGAAGCCTTTGCTCGAATGATGGAAAAATATCGCTTGCGGGACAGCGACCGCTGGACACGCAAGGAACAATGCATCGAGGAGTAACGGCTAAATTCCCCTACTACTTAAATAACCTTCTGCCCAGTCCTGGCTTACGAATTTCTACTGCCTGGCGGGGACAAAGCTCTTGACAACAAAAGCAACGTATACAGGCCTCGAGATCAACCTCGGGTCTTTTTTTGTCATTAAAGACTAACGCCTTAGGAGGGCAATTATTAATGCAATCCGCACAGCCCACACATTGGTCGAAGTTAAATACCGGTTGGGGCCGAACTTGGTTGACAATGAATTTTCTCGCACTCTGAGGAAGGGGCACCCGATCGATAAAGTTAACAGACATGGATTTAGGGACCTTGAAGCTCTCAATACGCCACAAGGATAATGGATCCCCTACAAGACTTACTTCCTCCAACCGACTAGCAATGCCTCTTTGCCGTGCAGCCACGACGGTTGGTACGTGCTCAGGCTTTAGGCCGATGAGGTGGGTAGCTACTACATCTAAAGCGAAGGGATTCTCACTGATGAGTAAAGCGCCCACAGTTCGAGGTTGTCCGGCAGAGGGACCGTCTCCCTCCATTCCGACGATTCCATCCATAATACTTAAAGCCGGTTTGACCCAGGTGGCAATATCCACGAGAAGCTCAGCGAATTGCTTCACCTCAGGCATTTTGAAATGATATTCTGCTTTCAGTAGCCCGGGTATAACCCCAAAAAGGTTTTTAACCGCACCAGTAAAAGTCATCATAGCATGAGTCTTTAATTTAGATAAAGAAATAACCACATCCGCATCATAAACGCTTTTAGTCACCGTTAAGCTTTTGATTAAGTGTCCGGCCGGGTGTGCCACAACTTCCTGCCCGACGTCAAAATTGAGTTCAGCACCTGTGCGTTCGGCTACGTCCTTAAGGCCAGATCGTGCATAAATCCCTTGCAACGCTCCCACCGTATAGGGTCCTCCTGGGCTATCCCCGATAATCGGAATTCCACCAGCTTCCTGTACTAGGCGGACAACAGCCTCTACCACCGTGGGATGGGTAGTGACAGCTTCATCAGGGCGTTTTTTCATCAATAAATTAACTTTTAGGAAGACTCTCTGACCAGGCTTAACAAAAGCTTCCATACCTCCTAATTCTTGCAATCCAACTCTTAAAAACTCTTCGACTCCAGAAGTATATTCTGGACAATATTTCATGACGACTTTGGAGCCCACGAGCTCACTACCTCTCCGAGATACTTTTGCATCTTTATTATTAAATGTTACGTTAATCCTTGTCATTATGTAGTTATCAATATATTATACCCTTTTTGGCTTGCTTTGGGAAATCTCCAGAGTCGATGTGATTCATCCAAAAATAACCTGACAACTCCTATACCTAAACAAAGTTGGAAAGATATACTAGTGGGTTTCTGCGGCCTTGAGTGCTATACTCAATTTGTACTGAACTGGACAAGCCAAGTAAAGCAAAGAGAATTCTTTTTTGGCTGGATTCATTTTCTAAGAAAAGTAATCTTCAGCATGAGATTTCAAAAATGATTTGGAGGGATCTTTATGAGAAAGACAAAAAAACTGACACTTAGTGTGTCTTTAGTCGTCTTATTGGCAGTCACTGCTTCTACTCCTGTTCAGGCAGCGATTAAGGTAAGCAATAACTATTCTTCGAGTAATTCCGCCGGCTCAATCGTCTCACTACGTTCCTATACACCCTGGGTAAATGACGCAACATCTAGTACTCCTGTAACTCCTAGTGCTCCTGCAAATAGCAATTCCACTACAACAGGGTATAACAAAGTCGTTTCTTTAAAGAATTACAAATACTCTACCCCGTCGACGCCAACTACGCCTACTCAACCAGCTCCGACTCAGCCTGTCCCAACTCAACCCAGTTCTCCTGCTCAACCCAGTTCTCCTGCTCAACCTACTACTCCTACTCAACCAGCAACACCTCCTACTAGCGGAACTACTACAGTAAGCACCCAAGAAGAAGCAATGATCAATGAGATCAATAAAGAAAGAGCAGCTGCAGGTCTTGCTCCTGTGAAGGTAGATCTTCGCTTAGCGGAAGTCGCTCAGTTAAAAGCTAATGATATGAACACTAATGGTTACTTTAGCCACACCTCGCCAACCTATGGTTCTCCTTATGATATGTTAAGAGCTGCTGGCATTCAATACCGGGCTGCTGGCGAAAATATTGCTCGCAATAGATCTGTAGATTTTGCTATGGCTGCTTTCATGAGCAGTGATGGACACCGTAAAAACATCCTGAACCCTGCCTACACCCACGTCGGTGTCGGTGTTGTCAGCAATAGCTCGGGGAACTACTACGTACAAATCTTTGCTTCGTTGTAAGACACCTTTTCACAATAAGGAAAATCAATCAAATGCAAAATGAAGACGATGACTAAGCCTATTAAAGTTTGAGTCATCGTCTTTCTTTATGAGACGATCTTATTTATAAAAAATAAAAACAGGTATCTGTCCCCTTTATTTAACCTGTAACACTTAAGACGATACTTGAATAGAATACCCCGAAAATACAAAAAAGGAGGGAAACAACTCATGGCCGACCTCTATCCATACGACCCCACTCAAGAAAGAGTATGCATAATCGTTGAGAAAGTCTTCTTCAGTTGCCAACAAAGAGAGTGTTTTCCAAACTTCCCAATCGACTTGCCTGATACCGGCGGTCCTTTCACCTTCGTCGACATCCTTTTCCAAAATGGGGTCATACTCCCCGAGAGTATTGTCATCACTCCTATTCCCAGTCGCCCCAATTTCGCTCGCGCTCAATTCACCGTGCGTATTTGCTTCACCGCAACCGTAAGAAATGGCGCAGGGCAGCTCATCTCTGTACCAGGTTGTCTGCCTGATATCTTCAAGGACATCGTCATCTATTATCCGCCTACTCGTCCTGAATTCGATTTCAACTTGAGAGTTGAAACACGGAGTGAAATTCTGGTTCCAGCCATTATTTCCGGAGATGATCTTATTGTCACCGTTGGTACTTTTGTCATCACCAAACTGACAGGATTCGTGCAACTGGCCATTGATGCCTTTGGCTATTGCCCAGAACCCCCATTCTGCGAAGAATTCCCAAGCGAAGAACCTTGTATCGACTTCTTGAACCCGAATCTCACTCCATTTCCCACCGATTTCTTCCCACCGCAGTTGCCTAGTCCAGTTCCTGGCCGGACCATGTATGTAAATCTCAGCTAAACATCTTTAAGTAGACCAAAAAACTAGGGCTGTCTTTTGACAGCCCTAGTCAATCACTTTAGGAGGTGTAGCACGTTGCCTTCTTTCACGATCATACCCAAACCCAGTTTTTTACTTAATGAAACCTCTTTCTTTACCTTGGACCAGTACAAGGATGGCATAGCCTTAAGGTCCTCAACCGCCCCGCGATTGCTATTTGAGCTGAAGGAACCCGTTCTCCTCGCCCAAGGAATCATGGATGATGCCAATCAGGTTCATCTGGCATACATAAAAGAATCTGGAGAGCTCTGTTATTCTATCATCCTGACCACAGGGGATCAACAGACTATGACCTTAGGAAAACTAGATATTCGTAGCCAACGTTACGACCGCCTTCTTCTTTTCCCTATGGGCAAAGTGATTCACCTCTTTTATGCCAGTTCCCATAATAGCCTACCAGATGTTTGGCGCATCACTCATCTTTTTTGGAACGGGCAAACCTGGAAGTCCGCTCAACTGGGGGAAGTCGTCCACCCTCGGTATCCCCTGTACCAAGTGCTGATGGACTCAAACTCCAATCTCCATGCACTGATGATGACCTTCTCTGGAAGTCGATCAATCTTACTCACCAGCGTGTTTAACGGAAGCTTCTATCTCTGGTCCAAGCGCCAAGAAGTTTTGTCTATTCCTCGCGAAGTGATAGACATGACTGGCATTCTTTCAACTCAAGATCAGGGCCATTTGTTTTGGGCAGCCAAACAGCCGGGAAGTGATGCCATCGAGATCGGTCACGGGATTCTCGATAAGATGAATGGGTTTAGAAGCTCCTGGCGTATTGAGTCCGCACCCGCTAACAACCTTGAGGGACCATGGCAGGGTATTGGGGCCCTTCAGTCCCGGGGTGTAATCAACCTCTTAGTGCATTGCAAGCAAGCCATACTCATGCAGGCCCATGGCTCGGACTGGAAACCTGTTAGAGCCCTCTCGGGGAGCTTTTCTCCCTTGCAGATTGCCCAGAAGTCCGAAGGAATAACCACCTACACCCATTGGCTGTCCCAGCAAGATGAACAATTACCCTTATATGCCGACCTTTTGGGATTACCAATATCCCCTGCTCCTTCCACTATTGCTCCACCTATAGATCCCTCATCAGGACCAACCAATGATTTCTCCAACTCACAGCAGCCACAATCAGCTCAAGACATTCCTACTGATAACTCTCCTGAAATTGATGATCTAAAATCTTGCCTTAGTAAGCTTCAGGAAACGGCTTCGCCACTCCCCAGTAATCTTGAAAATTGGGGTGAGAAAATCAATTCCCTTCCTGAGATGCTGGATATCCTGAAAAAATTGAGAGTCCAAAACGAACAAACCTTAGATGTCCTACAAGACCTAGAAACAAAAATCTGCGACATACAAACTCAAAAAGAAGTTGCAAGCAAGAAAGGATTCTGGCAACGATGGTTAACATAAACAGTCTGATGAAATACGGGGATGTTCTTAAGCAATATCCCCAGCTCAAACCTCTCTTCCGCAGACTGGGTATTCCCGTCTCTGGGTGTGGAATCTACTACTTACTGGATATGACCCTAGATCAGCTTGCTCAACGCTACAATCTCGCAACAGAGACCTTGCTGAAAGTCTTGCAAAGGGGATAATAATGTGAAGGTTCTTTTTCAAGCTCGTCAAGATTATCGCAAACACCCTGCAGGGGATACCATTCAGCTCTTGGCTACCGCCCAAGCCCTTAAAAACCTTGGCATCCAAGTCTTTTTATCTCTAAATCCCAGGATCCAACTTGATGAATATGACTTGGTTCATGTATTTAATGCCACCCCGGTAGCAGACGTGTCTATGTTCTTTGAAAATGCCAAGAAACAAAAGAAGCCCCTCGTAGTTTCCCCCATCTATTGGAATATGGAACATTACCTAAAAAGAGACAATACACATTCGCTCGTCTTCGATCAATGGGAGTCCTATCAACCCTGGCGGGGACAATTACTACGAGAAAGCAATCTACTCCTTCCGAGTAGTCAGCTGGAAATGGAGCAAATCCAAAAGGATTTTCAAGTGGTAACACCCTACACGGTTATCCCTAATGGATTCCCCACCGAATACCTTGGCATCGACGAAACCTACTTTCGAGAGCAATGTCCGGGGCTCCCCGTGGAATTTGTACTATCGGTGGCTCGTATCTCCTCCCGTAAAAATCAAAAATGGCTTGCCCAGTGCTGTCAGGAACTGGGACTCACCCTCGTTTTGGCCGGTCCTATCGATGAACCCCAATACTTTGAGGAAGTGCAAGCTTATCCTCATGTAATCTACCTGGGCACACTCCAAGGAAGACTTCTTGCCTCTGCCTTCGCGGCAGCTAAAATCCATGCTATGCCGAGCTGGTTTGAAACAACGGGCTTATCCAGCTTGGAAGCCGGAGCTTGTGGGGCTATGGTCCTTACCACGAATCAAGGATGGTCCAAAGAGTATTTTCAAGATATGGCCATATATGTGAATCCTTTTGAGGAGGCTAGTCTTACCCCTGCCTTAGAAAAAGCCTTGACGATCTCGCCAAGGCCTTTAACAGAGCATATTCACAAGCATTATTCTTGGGCTAGGGTCGGAGAATTGACTTTAACTGCCTATCAACATCTACTAGAGAGCTAGCCATTTTCACGATTCAATCCACAGACTGGGCATCCCTGCATAGCCAAGGGCATCTCTAAGCCACAGGCATCTAGCAATTTTGCATTGGCCAAGATTTCCGCTGTTGGCCCGTCAGCTGCAACGACTCCCTGATGAATAATAATAATTCTGTCACATAATTCATAGACCATATCCATATCATGACTTGTAATAATCTTGGTATGGTCAAAGGTTTGGAGCATTTTCATAAGTCTTCGCCTCGATTTCGGATCAAGAGCAGATGAGGGCTCATCCATGATTAAGATATCTGGTTGCAGGGAAAGCACAGCGGCTATAGCGGCCGCTCTTTTCTCTCCGCCGGATAACTTATAGGGTGCTCGATCCTTTAGATGAGGAATTCCCACCATCTCTAGAGCTTGAAGCACTCGTTTCTCCACTTCCTGTTCATCCAGTCCATAATTGCGAGGTCCAAAGGCCACATCCTCATAGACTGTATTCATAAACAACTGATCATCGGGATTTTGAAATACCATTCCCATCCGTTGTCGGACTATGGGAAGGGTTTTTTTCGTCACCAGAACCTCCCCAACCCGAACCTCCCCTTGACTAGGGAACAACACTCCCATAAGTAGCATAAGTAAAGTAGATTTCCCCGCACCGTTAGCTCCGATAATCCCTACCGACTCGCCATGATGAATAGCGAAGGTCATCCCCTTAATTGCCTTATGCCCATCAGGATAAATATATTCTAGATCTCTAACTTCTGTCATATGGTGACTCATAAGGTCCCTCCTGTTAATATCCTCCAGTCGTTCTTCCTTCGGAATGACAAATAGTGCAAACCATAGTCATCCTGAGCAAGGAGAAATATCTTGGGCTATATGCAATCGCTTAAATTAATTAAATAAATTACCTAACAGCATAGGAATATTGAAACTTTTCGTAAGGATGAAAAAGACACCCCAACTCAACATATAAACAAAATCCTTGCCTGCAGGTTTCTGCTGCTCTCCCGTGTTATACTCCCCTTTAAATCCTCTTAAGCACATAGATTGATAGACCCGTTGAGCTCTCTCATAGGTCCGTAGCAACAGTTGTCCGATTAGGGGCCCCCAAACCTTACGATTGATCCCCTTCTGCTGAGGCGCGCGCAAGGAATAAGCTCTCCAAATCGTCGAAACCTCTTCTAGCAAGACAGAGATATAGCGATAAGTCAAAAGGAGCTGAAGGACAAACAATTTGGGGGTTTTGAGCAACCGTAAAGCAGAACCTAGTTTATCCATGCCCGTGGTGGCTATCAGCAAAAGGGCTGCACTTACTGTCAGGACGCATTTAATGAGAATTGACATAAAGGTGATCCAACCCCTAGACAGGGTGATTCCTCCAACCATAAAGACCTGCTGGTCAAAAAAGGGGTTGAGTATTCCTATTCCCAAAGCGAAGGGGGCAGCCAGGAGCATGCGCTTCATAATGGGGCCAAGGGGTAGCTCCCCCAAGGAAATCACGAGCACCGGAAAGAAAACCAAGGGCAAAAGGCCTATGATTTCATCGCGATCAAAGGATACAACCACAATAATATAGAGAAGTGTTGTAAGCAGCTTTGCTAAAGGGTGAATTCTATGGATGACCGTCTCTCTGCCGGATAAGTCATCCAAAAGCCGCATATCAAAAACCGTATCCATCATATTCGCCATAAAACTCCATCCCTCACAAAGCCCCGAGCAATTCCTTTTTAAACTGCTTCATTGGGCTGGTACTATCTCGCAGAATTAGAATTTCTTTTTTTGAGTAATGTTACACCAAATCCGACTATGCCAGCCAAAGCGAGAGTCAAGCCTGCACCCACGATCCCCGCTGTGGTCGTGCCACTATCAACTACCGGCCATACTTCGCTGCTTTCGGCAGTAGTCGGTGTGCTTTCTTCCCCAGAGGCTTTGAAGCCATAATCCGGTAAGAAGGCAATTTTGCTTTGAAGATCAGCAAAGACTTGATGAATCCCTTCCGGTGCCTCCAGCTCTTCTAATCCAGAGGTTTTATACATAGACCATTCCAACCCATCGGGATTGGACGAAGCAAACCAAGAGAATACTCCACCGGTGAGAACCGCTGCTAAAGCAAAGACCGTAATAACTCGCTTCAAGGAGATGCTCCCCAGCCTTTCTCCACGACTAGCATTCTCAAGAATCTCCGGACGCTCCTTCCAAACAAATGTAACTACCGCCGCTATCACCAGACCCTCGACAATCCCAATCGCCAAATGAATGGGCTGCATGAGTAGGAGGAAAGTATAAAACGGCAATTCGGTTTTCCCGGAAAAAAGTGTCTCGAGGACAACGCCAAAGGAACCCAACTGAAGACCGATTACTGCTGCCAAGAGGGCCACACCTAAGATCCGTTTCGGACTATATCCTTTGGCTATCAACGGTTTATAAATAATGGGGTAGACTAAAAAGCAAGTAAAAAAGCCGAGATTAAATATATTCGCCCCTAAGGCCAAAAGCCCTCCATCGGCAAAGAATAAGGCCTGTATGGTCAACACTGCGGCCATGGTCAGAAATCCGGCATAAGGCCCCAAAAGTATGGCCAGCAACAAGCCTCCACCGAGATGGCCGCTAGATCCTGTACCGGGTATGGTAAAGTTAATCATCTGAGCGGCAAAAACAAAGGCACCCATCACACCCATCAAAGGAATCTTCTTTTCATCCATATCATCTTGGATTTTCTTAATGGAATAGGCCGCCACACCTGCCGTCGCTACCCACATGGTCACCCCTACTGCCGGAGAAATCAAGGCGTCCGCCATATGCATGCTCATCATCTCCCTCTCCAAAAATAAAACCATGAAAATCCGCCCATTTCTTCAGGCAAGACCTTCATGGCCATATCCATAGTTTGAAATTATCCTGATAATAAACCTAGTTGTCTACAGAACAAGAAGTATCTCCATGATACCTTTATACTATGCAATAGGTTATGAATAGATATATTCTAGATAACCAATAAAATTCCTTCCTCGTCAAACCGTAAATGTCAAAATTTTTAAACAACGTTCTAATCGTAAATTACAGCTCATTTATCGTGAATTGACTCAGGCGAGCCTGAGTCGTTTTTAAGACATTTTCCAGAAGGGGCAGATCAGCGCCGGTGAAGATTACCTCTTGATTCGTCTTGATTTTCTCGATGGTTTCTTCCACGGGGATGACGCGGAATTGTTGCCTGCCTTCTTTGGTATAGCTATGGGAGAAGGTAGGAATAAGCTTGACCTCGTCAAGTTTTACGGTGTGTGAAATCAAACGAGCATCGGTCTTCGTTACTTTTTCAATACTAAACTTTAATTGGAGAATAACCCCGCTGTTGCGTTCCTGACCTCGTTGATCTCCAATAAGGTTCCCGATGGAATAGGCTACAAATTTCTTTTTTCCATCAATAGTAAAGTATTCAACGGGTTGGATGACATGAGGATGGCTACCCACGATAGCATCAGCTCCTGCTTCCAAAAATTCTCGGGCCAGACTTCGCTGCTCTGCCGTAGGCTCGGTGCTGTATTCCACTCCCCAATGCAGGACTAAAATCAATAGGTCAACTTGGGGTCTAAGTGCATCAATATCTTGGAGAATGCGCTCTTTTTCCAGCATGTTAACAAAGTAAGTATGCTCGGCAGGGAGGCTTAAGCCATTGGTTCCGTATGTATAGGATAGATAACCAACCTGAGCGCCGCGAATATCCTTGATCAGAAATCCGGGGTCTTCGGCGCTTTTCTTGATCCCAAGAGTATCTAGGCCAGCCTCTTCAAGGACTTTCACTGTCCTTAAGGCCCCTTGGTAACCCCTATCAAGCAGATGGTTATTAGTTGCCACTACTCCATCCACTCCATACTTCTTGAGATGATCAGCAATAGGGTCGGGACTATTAAAAAGAGGATACCCAGTATAGCCTGTTTCCGGTCCGGCCAAAGCCGTCTCTAAATTCGTTGTGCAATAATCCCCCTCCTCCATCAGATCTCGAACCTCTCCAAAGAAGTCAAAGGCATAACTTCCGTCAGGCTGTCCACCTGACCAGATCAAGGTATTATGCATCAGAATATCCCCTAAAGCAATTAGGGTAACGGCGTCCTTCTTAGTGATGTACTCTGGCTTGGTCTCTGGTTTGGAAGCAGGCACAGTATTGTCAGCTTGCCCAATTGGGGCTCCCGAGGTAACCGATTGACTTTGGCAGCCTGCTAAGCATAATAATAGAAAAAGTAGCGAGAGAAAAACTAGAAAGGATGTTAAAGGAATACGTTGCGGGGAGTAACCCTTCTTCATGTTGAACCTCCACCAATTTTTACAGCGTTTTCCTTTTTATTCGCCTTCTTTTTTCCAATATCCTTTAATCTTAGATTTGGTATTCCGGCTCCTCTTTATTGACCTTTGTAATCATTACCTTATCGACGCGCACATGGTCCATATCCACCACTTCCAAGCGCAGATTATCGACATAGACCTTCTCCGTCACCTTCGGTATATCCCCAATCTCATTGGTGATAAAGCCTCCTAATGTATGATAATTTCCAGTGTAAGGCATTTCTTCATCCTCTAAGTCAAAATATCGCCTGAAGGTATCGATATCCACCAAGCCATCAGCCAACCAAGAAAGCTCGTCCTTTTCAATGATTTCTGGGTAGC
Organism: Desulfitobacterium sp.; assembly: GCA_050251735.1. GTDB lineage: Bacteria > Bacillota > Desulfitobacteriia > Desulfitobacteriales > Desulfitobacteriaceae > Desulfitobacterium. The sequence continues at coordinate 20,744 of JBFWMF010000010.1, read as the reverse complement.
TCTCTTCTTCCCTTAAGGGCATATCCCCGATGATGTTTTCCATGATGTCGTGTAGGGTTACAAAGCCCTCAATACCACCGTATTCATCGATAACCATAGCTTCGTGGCGACCAGCTTCTTGAAAGGTCTTCAAGGCTTGAAAGACCTTCATTGATTCAGGGTGGATGAGTGTATCCTTAATACAGTCAGCGATAGCAAATTCCTCCCCGGATACCATCTTGGCAAAAACATCTTTGGTATGAAGCACCCCTTGAAAATCATCCAAGCTGTCCTTACCCACGGGGAATTTAGAGTGAGGACTTGCATTCATTTGACTTATAATATCCACAAAGGAATCTTCGATATCAATCCAGACGATCTGAGTACGAGGAGTCAGAATATCAGATAAACGCCTATCGCTCAGGTCAAAAATCTGTTCCACCATATCCTGCTCAATCTCTTCGACTACACCGCTATAAACCCCTTGCTTGATGAGCGAGCTGATCTCTTCCTCGGTCACATCCGGTTCAGTACTAGGCTTAATGCGCAAGAGCTTCAAGACGAATTCTGTGGATTTGCTAAGAAACCAGATCAGGGGGCGTCCAAACTTCGAAAAGTAATACATCGGCTTAGCTACCCTACAGGCGACTTTTTCCGGATTGCCCATACCGATCCGCTTGGGGACGAGTTCACCGATGATTAGAGATAAGTACGCGGATAAGCCAACCACTAAAATAAAGCTGAGTTGGTAGCTGAATGGAGCTAACGCCTTAATATTGTCCACATACTCAGCCAATTGCCCAGCAATGGTTGCCCCGCCATAGGCACCCGTAATTACCCCGATGAGGGTAATGCCTATTTGTATAGTAGATAGAAGTTGATTGGGATTCTCCGCTAGCTTTAAGGCATAAGCTGCCCGGTTATCACCCTTATCCTTGGCGTTTACCAGCCTGTTCTTTTTCGATGTCACAATGGCGATTTCTGTCATGGCAAATAAACCGTTAGCCATAATAAGAATAAACACGATCATAACCGAGGTTCCTAAACTGCCCAAACTATCTTCTCCATTTCTTTGCTTTAAATTAAGTCATAGCCGTAGTATTTTTTAATATTAGGCTAATTATATTATAGGTTGAGAGATTTTGAAATTTTTATGTTAAGTTTGTTATTGGAAATCACAGAGCGCTATAGAAATGACAAATAATCTGATAAAACAAAAAAACACCGCAACTCATGCGGTGTAATATTTATATTTAATATGGAGCCGATGGCAGGACTCGAACCTGTAACCTGCTGATTACAAATCAGCTGCTCTACCAATTGAGCTACATCGGCTTGTCTTGCGACAGAACTTATAATAGCATAAGGCAAAAACTTTTTCAACATTAAAATCAATAAAAATTTTTCCAAGTGGATTTCTATCTTCAGAGTTAGCAAAGCAGGTTAGGGGTATACTAATTTCTAATAAAAGGGAGGGCAAATAATGAGTCCAACTTATGAAGAAATCTTCGGCCGCTTGGTCAAAGCCTCTTACCAGGGAAATCTTCAAGAGGAAATCGATGCTATCGAGTCTGCGGGGGATGAGCATACTAAACATTACGTTCAGTATGCCTTAGGCAAGGGCGACCCAGACAAGGTTGTGTTTCAAGTCAAATCTTGTGATATGGGAAGCGTTGATGAAAATCACAATTGCGAAGCGGCCTGCCTTTTTGATGCAGTGGTCCGTGATATGGAGGGCCATGTAGTCATTCAAGACCGTAACTGCACCCATTGTGGCGAATGTATTGAGACCTGCTCCCTCGATAGTTTAGTTGATAAAAAAGAATTCATCCCGCTTGTTGAACTTTTGCAAGGGAAGGAAGTTCCCGTCTACGCCATGGTCGCTCCCGCCATTATTGGGCAATTCGGCAGTGAAGTTACAATGGGTAAGCTCCGTACGGCCTTGAAGCATTTGGGTTTTTACGGAATGGTCGAAGTGGCACTCTTTGCCGACGTCTTAAGTTTAAAAGAAGCCTTGGAATTTGATAAGCATGTTAAAACGGATAAGGACTTTGTTCTAACCAGCTGCTGTTGTCCGATCTGGGTGGGTATGGTCAAAAAAGTCTACGATAAACTCGTCCCCCATATCTCCCCTTCTGTTTCCCCTATGGTAGCCTGCGGGCGTGGTATTAAACGTATGCATCCCTGTGCCAAAACTGTATTTATCGGCCCTTGTATTGCCAAGAAGGCAGAGGCTAAGGAGCCAGATATTCGGGATGCAGTGGATGCAGTCCTCACCTTTCATGAGCTCAAGCAGATTTTCGAAGTTACAGATATTCATCCTGAAGATATGGAGGATATCCCCAGTGAACACTCCTCTACCAGTGGTAGAATATATGCCCGCACCGGCGGCGTATCAAAATCCATCTCTGATACTTTAAACCGGATCCGACCGGATAAACCGGTGAAGATTAAGTCGATCCAGGCAGACGGAATCAAGGAATGCAAGGCCATGCTAAGCGACATTATGAACGATGATATTAGGGCAAACTTCTACGAAGGGATGGGTTGCATAGGTGGTTGCGTCGGTGGCCCCAAGGCTTTACTTCAAACCGACAAAGGTACTGCATTAGTAAACAATTACGGGGCGGTGGCCGATGCCCCGACCCCTGCAGATAACCCCTATGTCCTTGAGTTGCTTCAACAACTAGGAATCGATAGCGTGGAAGAGTTGCTAAGCGGGGAGTCGGCAGCAATCTTCCAGCGTGCTTTTTGAATGGGACTTTTGAACGTGACTTCGTTAAGAGGCGATTTTGCCCTTTACAACGTTAGACAATTTGAATTTTAGGGAGGTTCAGACCATGGATACACAACAAAAAACATCCATCCCATCTCAACTAACTGAAGAAGCAGAATCCAACTCGGGCGACCCCTCCACAAACCTAACTAAAAACAAGAAAATGACTCTCCTTATGTTTAGTGGTGATTACGACAAGGCACTCGCCGGTTTAGTCCTTGCCAATTCTGGGCGGGAAATGGGCATGGATGTCACCATGTTTTTTGCTTTTTGGGGACTAACTCTAGTACGGGACCCTGGTAAAATGACTTTCGAGGATAAAACCCTTTTTGAGCAGATGTTTGGCTTGGTCACTCCCAAGGGAATCGAAGATTTGCCTCTTTCCCGTATGAATATGGCGGGGCTGGGTAAAGCCATGCTCAAAGAAATGATGGAAGATGATGACACTCCACCTCTTACCGCCTTTCTCAATGGAGCACGGAAAAAGGGTGTACAATTCTATGGCTGCAAGCTCTCTGTGGATGTAATGGGCTTTAAGCAAGAAGAATTGCTCCCTGAAGTGCAGATCATAACCGCTACTGACTTTCTACAGGAGGCATTAGAGTCTCAGATTCAGTTGTTTATTTAGTTTTTAATTCACACCCTTTGGACAACGTGAATAAGTTATAGCAGACAAGGCTATCTTCTTATAATCATTAGATTTCAAAAGGGTGGTGAAGTTATGTTTGATTTTAATATTGAAGCCATTCCCCTTTCAACCGTCATAGCCGCTGCTGTGGCTATTCTCTTAGCACTGAGAATTGTACTAGGAGGTCTAAGAGTTTTGCTCGGTGAATTGCTGTTTGGCTAGTATGAGTAACATCTTTTTATGCTAAAAAACAACTCCCTGCAAAACCGAGTGAAGCATATTGTCCGCCTTGCCACCTTTGGTCTTTTTGCCATACTCCTCGTCTTCCATGTCATCCAATGGGGTTTTCAATGGATTCTCCTTTTTTTGGCATTACTCATCCAAGCGGTGTTGAGCGGGCTTTGCTACGACGATACTGGTAGTTATCGAAACGTAACCATCCAGTTTTGGTATCCGGAAAAACAGCAAGAGGACGAAACCTATCCTTTACTCCTCTTTTCCCATGGTTCTTTTGGTTTTCGCGGTAGCAATTATTCCACCTTTATGGAATTAGCCAGTCATGGCTACGAATTGGAGTCTGGCTATGAAGAAAGCCGCTTCTTTCGCTGCTCTAAATCGGTCATCGTGAATCTCATGAAGGTCCATTCCATTAAGCCCGCCCTCAACGGTCGATTCCTAGCGAAGCTAGCCAATGGGGAATCGGTCATTATCTCAAGACAATATGTTCCCCCACTCAAGGAAAGGTTAAAAGGGTGCTAGCATGAGCTTAAGCGAATTTTTAAGGAAAAGCCTGATGAGCTTTTTTATCATCGTGACCTGCGTCACCCTCGTCATCGGTGTCCTCGGTCTAATCTATGAGCCGGATCGACGTTTTGGTTATGAAGCCTATTTTTCACCCTTAATTTTTGGTTTGATTGGGGTGGTCCCTTCTTTCGTGACGTATTCAAAAAGGGAGCCCACCATTAGACAGATGATTATTCGAGAGATTTTTCTACTCTTTGTCCTAGAAGCAATGATCCTGTCCTTTGGTTACGGAATAGACATCATGTATGGTACAATGATGTTCGCGGTTGCCGGAGCTGTGTTTGCCGTCTTTGTTCTCGTTCATTTCTTTTCCTATGCTATCGATTATAGGGAAGCAACACGATTAAATGCGGAGTTGAAGGTTTTCCAAGAGCGGTGAATGGCAAACATTTCCCTTGACACCCCTAGGTGGTATACTATTCTAGATAAGACCTTGTATTATATCTTGGTCGAATTGGAAAACTACATCAATATAGATATAAAAAGGAGAATGAAATTATTATGTCAACTTTTAGAGAACTAGGGTTAGCGGAGCCACTGATTAAATCAGTGCTCAATATGGGCTTTGAAGAAGCCACACCGATTCAAGAACAAACAATACCTCTAGCCTTAGAAGGCAAGGATCTAATCGGACAAGCTCAAACGGGTACAGGGAAAACGGCCGCCTTTGGAATTCCTTTGATACAGAAAATCGCCGAGACATCCGAAGATATTCAAGGGATCGTACTCACGCCTACTCGGGAATTAGCGGTACAGGTCGCTGAAGAACTCAATAAAATCGGTCAGTTTAAGGGAATCCGCACCCTGCCGATATACGGTGGACAAGAGATTGACCGCCAGATTAGGGCGCTTAAAAAAAGACCCCATATCATCGTAGCGACGCCGGGTCGCCTCATGGATCATATGCGCAGACGCACCATTCGCCTCCAAAATATCAATATGGTTATTTTGGATGAGGCCGATGAAATGCTAAACATGGGTTTCGTAGAAGATATTGAAACCATACTTCAAGAAATCCCAGAAACACGACAAACCTTGCTGTTTTCGGCGACCATGCCAAGGCAAATTCAAAATCTCGCCCAAAAATTCATGAAAGAACCAGAGCTCATCAGCATAAAGGGCAAAGAGGTTACGGTTGCGAACATTGAACAAGATTACCTTGAAGTACCGGAAAAGATGAAATTCGATGTTTTTTGTCGTTTGTTAGATATTCAATCTCCTGATTTAGCCATTGTTTTTGGACGGACAAAAAGCCGCGTTGATGAGCTTTCCGAAGCCTTAAACAAACGGGGCTATTCCGCGGAAGGCATTCATGGAGATTTATCCCAGAGCAAACGGGATAGCGTCATGAGACAGTTCAAGGAGGGATCCATCGAAGTCCTAGTAGCAACGGATGTTGCGGCGAGGGGATTGGATATTAGCGGAGTAACACATGTCTATAATTTCGATATTCCTCAAGATCCAGAAAGCTATGTGCATCGAATTGGTCGTACAGGCAGAGCGGGAAAAACAGGCCTAGCTGTAACCTTTGTCACCCCACGGGAGATAGGTCATCTAAGGCTGATTGAACAGCTTACTAAACGTAAAATAACGCGCAAAAATATTCCTACTATGATCGAAGCTATCGAGGTTCAACAACGGGTTGCCATAGAAAAAATGCTACGCGTCATAGCTGAGGAAGACCTCCAGAATTATAAACACCTGGCTGAAAATTTATTGGAAGATACCGATTCAGTAACCTTATTATCGGCAGCCTTAAAAATAATGACAAAGGAACCTGCTCAGGCTGTAACCGAATTGACAGGGGTCGCTCCCTTACGAGTAAAAGGTAATCAAGGACGTCCCGATCAAGGTGGGTATGGTCGACGCGGAAATTATCGCGATGGCGGACCCGGTGAAAACTATCGCGGCAGACAAGGCAAAGGAAATTCTCGTAGTAATTCGGCAGGTGCACGCGGTCATTCCGGGGCCGGCAGCCGTAACAGAGACAACTAAATAAATAAATAAATAAGCAAACAAATAGATAGATAAACTAAGCCGCCAAAACTGATACTTTTGGCGGCTTATATGTATTTTAAGTGGGCAGTTGTATAACTTGTAAACTCTTTTCCGTAAAAAAACACCTTTTAAAATTTGGACCTTATAAAAAGGTATAAGTTTGGTAGAATTCACCAATAATATAAAATATCACTTTAATAAAAATATAATAGGAGGCTTTATTAATGAATTGGTTATCAAGAACAGCTCTTATCCTTGTGATAGTTGGGGCCCTCAATTGGCTGCTCGTTGGAGTATTCCAGTGGGATCTTGTAACTTCTCTTTTTGGAGGGGATACAGTAAGACCTTCCTCTGGATTAAGCAGAATAATTTATTCTCTAGTCGGTCTTGCCGGTCTTTATTCAATCACTTTTCTTTTTAATGACTCTGATGTACGATCTAAATAATAAATAATTAACGTACAATGGGCACCCGAAGGTGCCCTTTGTGCGTAATTAATCAGAAAGTATAAGTTTTGGGGGGTCCCCTTTTACTTGTGCGTTTGGGATCTAAGCAATCGCTATTCAGTGCGTCAAGGGACTTTTGGCAAAGAGGAAGAAGTCGTATTGAGGATTGACGCGGGTTTTTGACAGTTAGCTATATACAAAAATACCCTAAAGCCTTGAAATAGGCTTATTTTTTGTCAATTTTCACGCTTTTCTATTGGGTATTATGTTATAACATAAGGGATTGACGTTGCGATTTGGAATGTCGAAATCTAAAAATTCGTTGACATCACAGATAGAATCAATTGTCTTTTGGGATTTAGAAGTCCTTAACCATTAATATATCGTTACAGTTTTTATTCCTCTTTCTAGAAAATAGTTTCTTGCTTCGGTTAACATCTTCTGTTCAGGGGGGGCAACATGACTCATATTATAGGTTCTTCCTAAGTTTCTATACTTTTCGGAACCTAACCTATGATATGGTAAAATATCAATTTCATTTAAGCCTAGGGTTTTCATAAGATTTGCAATCTCTCTTAATGTCTTTAAATCAGAGTTAAATCCAGGAATAAACGGGTACCGTATAATGACTGAAGCACCTGCCGATACCAATAGTTTAAGATTATCAAGAATCAGTTTATTGTCTTTTCCTGTTCCGCGCATATGAGCCTCTTCGTTGAGACTTTTTATATCAAATAGAAATAAATCAATTAAAGGTATCATTTCAATTATCGTTTGTGTATCTACATACCCACAAGTTTCTACTGCAGTATGTATTTGTTCTTTTTTTAATTCATTTAAAATAGTCTTGCATAACTCTTTCTGAGCCAGAGCCTCTCCGCCTGATAATGTAACTCCACCATAAGATAATTCATAATAAGATTTGTCAAGATAAATAGTTTCCAGAACTTTGTCAAGGCTTATTTTTTCTCCGGATATTTCTAGTGATTTTGTACAACAGTTTTGAGTGCAAATACCGCACAAGTTGCATTTTTGTCGGTCGATTTCTAAATTATTGCTACTAATACTAATAACATTTAGAGGACATTTTTGAACACATACTCCACACTTTATACAGGTAATCTCTTTGTAAATTAATTCTTTAAGAAAACTTTGAGATTCTGGGTTGCTACACCATTGACAGCGAAGTGGACATCCTTTTAAAAATATTACCGTCCGTATACCTGGTCCGTCGTGGAGACAGTATCTTTGAATATTGAATAATAGGTTTTCCATGCTTTCCCCCACTATTATACTTAATTACTAGAATGAAGGGTTCGATGAATAATATCATCTTGTAAAAGCTTTTCGATCGTTGTGAATAATACACTGAAACCCGCAACCCTAACCATGAGTAGAGGGTATTTTTCCGGATTTATTTGAGCATCTCTTAAGGTATTGACATCAAATACATTGAATTGCACATGTTGTCCTTTTCGCATAAAAAAGGACTTAATAATGTCTACCGTCTTATGAAAATCATTTTCCGTAAAGCTAGAGCGGCTTAACCTTACATTAAGCAGTGCACTCCCCAAGGGTTTATACGGATCAATTTTAAGCACGGAGTTAAAGAGTGCCGTCAGCCCCTTCTTATCCATTCCATGAGAACAGGATACCCCTCCATCAGCTAAAACCATTCCTTTCTTTCTTCCGTCAGGGGTAGCACCGACTTTCGAAGCCCAGAGAACATTGGTTGCTAATGTATAGACAGCAATATTATAATTGCCATTTCTCGGACTCTTGTACTGTTTTGCCTCTCGACAGCAGTGATAAAGAACTTCTCTACCTAGTAAATCAACATAGTCATCATTATTACCATATTTGGGTACATAATTAATTATCCGTTGCCTCAAAGGTTCTTCGTTTTCAAAATTATTACTGAGTGAAGTTTTTAATTCTTTCCATGTCAAGCTTTTTTCTTCATAAATTAGCTTCTTTATAGTTGCTAACGAATCTGCCACATTAGCCATGCCAACTAATTGCAAGGTCGTTGTATTATATCTCGCGCCACCTTCGAGATTTGTCTTACCCTTTTCTAAACAGTCTCCTATCAGCATTGATTCAAATGGTGTAGGACATAGTTTCCCATGAAGTGCATCTAGAATATTATCACACGTTACATGAAGTTTTAAATAATAAGCCAATTGGGCAAAATAAGCCTTTTGGAATTCCTCAAATTCTCCGAAATTCTCTACACTCCCTGTTTGATAGTTATTTTGCTCTTGGGAGATGGGATCAAATCCATTGAATACTGTGAGTTCTAAGACTTTTAGTATATTTAAAAATCCACCTGTCAAGAAAGGTTCAGTATTATAGGGTACATTCATTTCCGTGCAACCAATAATAGCGTAATTTCTAGCCTCTTCGATCGAGTGACCTAATTGAAGCATATTGGGGATAATCACTTCATCATTAAACAGAGCAGGCATTCCCGTACCATAAGAAATCACTTCAACGGCATGGCGAATAAAATCTTCCGGGCAACCATAAAACCATCGCGCTGAAAGAGAAGGCTGTGGAAGGTGTATTTTCGCCGTTGCTTCAAGACACAAATGGGACAGAGAGTTTACTGCACTATCGCCACTTGCTGTTTGTCCTCCCACAACAATGTTCTGAAACATTGGATATCCTCCAAACACCACAGAGGACGTTTGATTTCTGATTTTATTTATTTCAAAGAACTTTAACCATAAAGAATGAATCAATTCTTCACAAAAGTCTTTATCATTTTCGGGTTCATAGAAAGGATACATATATTGGTCAAACCGTCCAGGTGAAACACTATGACCATTCGATTCCAAATGAAGAATTAATTGAACAAACCAAAATGATTGTAGCGCTTCCCAGAAGGTTTCCGCCGGATAAGCAGGTACTTTTAGGCAATTTCTCGATATATTCAAGAGTTCTTCCTTTCTTACAGGATCATTGGTCTTTTCCATTTCTTCCTGTGCCAGATCGGAAAACCTCTCAGCGAATTTACATGAAGCATTGCATACTATCTTTAAAGATCTGTAATAGATCAATTTATCCGTATACTCCGGGTCACATATGTCTAGTTTCTCCTCATATTCTTCTATTTCTTTCAGAATACCAAGAAACCCCTTTTGCAGAACTTTTTCATAATTGACTATCGTGTGGCCAATACCTGAACCTAGGCAAGTAAGTAAGTATATAAGTTGTTTAGAACCATTAATCTCTTCAGAAGGAATTAAGTCTAGCGCCTGATCAGTTATCGTATTACCTTTCCACTTGGCGTATAATTGTTTGGCAATGACTTTGTTTTCTTCACTTATATAGAATTTATCTGCTTGTCTTTCCATGAAGGAATCCATCTCATCAACAATGAATTTCATGTCATATTCAGGAAATACCTGGCAACCTCTTGGCTTACCTGCATAACTTCCGACAATTAATTCTTTATCGTTAATGCATATATTCATATTGAGCAATATCTTTTCCAATGCTTTTGCCCTTCTATAAATAAAAGGGCTACCAAATGTTTCTTGATAGCTTTCTGTTATTTGCAAAGCACGATCCATAAATATTTCAGGAATCGTTGACACAATTTCTTCACGCAATTGACTTATCCTGAAAGAAACTTGTTCCTGTTTCTTATCTTTGTCTTGAGTAAAATCAACTTTGTAATTCATAGATCAAACTCCTTTTCATAAAGTGAATATGACAAAAAAGAGAGGGGAATATGTATGCTAGGCATACATATTCCAACAGCAAAAATGTCAGGTTCATATTACAATAGGTAATCGACATTACTTTTTTGCTTGAGCTAAAGCATATGCTACATCGATACAAATATCTTCTTGCCCTTCAGTACACTGACGTTTTCCTATTTCTTTGATAATATCTCTCGGATCCACACCATATTTTGCTCCTGCCCTTTGGGCAAAAAGTAGAAAACTCGAATAACACCCAGCATATCCCAGCATAATACGATCATTGTCTACTTCCATAGCCCTAGGCATAAGCGGACGGAGATATTCTTCACCAATGTCCATGGTTTTATATAAATCAATGCCACAGTCAATTCCCATACGATCTAAGACAGCGGCGAATATTTCTGTTGGACAGTTACCTGCTCCAGCACCAAAACCCTTAAGGCAGCAATCAATATATTCTGCTCCTGCTTCTACTGCTGCTTTAGAATTTGCTACAGCCAATTGCAAATTATTATGACCATGGAATCCAATAGGAACATCCAAAGCCTTTTTCATGGCCGTAATACGTTCATATACTTGTTCAGGAAGTTGGTATCCTCCTCCATCTAACAAATAGACAACTTCCGCTCCATAAGATTCAGCCATCTGAGCATAACGTACCGTATCCTTGACAGAAATTACACCTGCACATGGCAAAACAGACATTGGAATGAATCCTAAATCTTTAGCCATTTTAATATGTTGTTCTGCAATATCAGCTTCTGTAATCTGGGTGCAAAGTCGAGCATATTTTACGCCAAATTCCTTTGCAAGATATAATTCATGCCGAGTCCCAACACCTGGAAGGATAATGATTGACATGTTTGAGTTTTTTACTACTGGCGCTACAGCCTCCATATAGTCTCGATCTGTTGCAACCGCAAATCCATATTGTAGAGCCGAGCCACCTAAACCGTTCCCATGGCCAAACTCAATTGCCTCTACTCCTATTTGATCAATTTGGCTAGCTAATGTAGCCATTTGATGTGGTTGATACTTATGGCTTACGGCGTGACTTCCATCCCGAAGCGTTAAATCAAAAATTTTAATATCGGCCACTATTTATTCCTCCTTTTCTGCTATTCTATATTTTGCAATTTTTTCCCCTACTGCTAAAGCAGCACAAGTTTCTAGATCCAAATTGCCACTATAATTTGGCAAGTAGTCACCGGATCCTTCCACTTCAATCATAACTGTCACTTTATTGTCATCAAACATTGGAGGAATCTTTAATCTATAGCCAGGAACGAAAGACTGGACTTCTTTAATCATCTCATTTACTGAATCTGTAATTTTTTGCTTTATTTCGTCATCTACACGCTCAATTAGTGCGTATATTGTATTGTTCATTAACATTGGTGGATCAGCAGGATTGAGCAAAATGATTGCTTTTCCTCTTTGAGCCTTCCCAACATCTACTATCCCTTTGGCTGTAGTTATTGTAAATTCATCAATATTCTGTCTTGTCCCTGGCCCTGCGCTTTTGCTGGCAATGGTCGCTACAATTTCAGCATAGGGTGTCGCGACAACTCTGCTAATTGCGTTAACTATAGGAATTGTAGCTTGCCCTCCGCATGTGATTAGATTAACATTCATTGCTTCAATATGCTCATCTAAATTGACCACAGGCATAACATATGGCCCTACGGCTGCAGGCGTCAAATCAATAGCAATGATTCCAGCTTCTTTTAATAGAGGGGCATGCACAAAATGAGCTTTAGCCGTTGTTGCATCGAATACAATATCAATGTCGTTTCTTTCTAAAATGGCTTTGATCCCATCTGCACTTGTCGAAATCCCTTCTTCTCTTGCTAAACGAAGCCCTTCCGATTCAGCGATAATTCCTGTCACTAATTTTAGATCTAGATATTTAGCTCTTCTAAGAATTTTGTACATTAAATCTGTACCAATGTTACCTGGTCCGATGATAGCGGCATTAAATTTTTTTTTGATCATATTAACCTTAACACTCCTTTTTTAAAATATATGGAGGTAATCCCAACCGTATCGTTTTTGTTGTATGTTACATTCGATTTGGAAAGAACATAATAATTTCTGGAAAAATGCAACAAAGAATGATGCAGAGAATTTGGATTAACATGAAGGGAATTACTGCCATATATAATTTCCCAATAGGTATATCAGGAACAAACCCTTTAACGTAGAATACGGCATAAGCAACAGGTGGTGAGAGAACTGAGACCTGAATCATCAATGCGAAGATTATGCCAAACCAAATAGGATCAAAACCAAATGAGTATACAATAGGAGTAAATAGTGGGACACCGATAAGAAGTACACCGTAAGAATCCAGTAACATCCCCATTACAAGCAGGAAGAGTAAGATAATTGAGAAAACAAGCCATTTATTGTCTCCAAACCCCAATACAAGTTCAGTGATAACTTTATCACCACCGAGACCGATGAAGATCGATGTGAACATTGAAGCACATACAATAATCCACATAATCATCGAGGTCGTTCTCATTGTAGAAAAACAAGACTCTTTAAACATTTTCCAATTAAAGTTTTTGTAAATCATAGCAATTACAATTGCTCCTAAACAACCGAGGGCGGAGGCTTCATTCGGGGTTGCTGCTCCCACTAAGATAGAACCTAATACCAATAAGATTAAGACTAACGTTGGTAGAATAGAAACTAAGACCATTGAAACCTTTTGTGAAGTGGAATACTTATCACTTTCCTCTTTTGATATGGGTGGTCCGTACGAGGGTTTAATATGGGACAAAACAGTTACGTATATTCCATACATGGCAGCTAATGCAATCCCAGCTCCCAATCCTCCGGCAAAAAGTTTAGAAATAGATATATTAGCGAGGGAACCGTATATAACGAGAATAACACTAGGAGGAATTAGGGTTCCCAAGCTGCCAGCCGCCATAACTGTACCAGTGGCCATTTTTGCGTCGTACCTATATTTGAGCATTGTAGGCAGAGCAATCATAGCCATAATAGAAATTGAGGCTCCGATAATTCCTGTAGCTGCGCCCATTAAGGCAGAAATAACAATAGTTGAAAGTGCTAACCCCCCTTTTAGCCGACCGAGCACAATATATAGGGAATCAAACAATTTATCAGCTGAACCCGATTTCTCCAATAAAGCTCCCATGAAAATAAATAAAGGTATACACACATAACTACTTGTAGTGACTACTTTATAAACTGATCTCGAAAACACATTTAGAATACTTAAATCTCCCCAAAAAGCGACACCAAAAATCATGCCTAAACCGCCTAGAATCCAGGAGAGTGGATGTCCTAACAATAATACGAATAGAAAAACGGCTAACATTAAGATAATAACTGCAGTCGTAGTCATAGTTAGATCTCCTCTCCTTTCGTATAAAGTACGAGTGTCTTTAGCCACTTAGCAATGCCCTGTAATAACAACAAAAGAAAGGCAAACGTAATCACAATCTTCAAGGGATAAAGAGGAGCAGCCCATTGGGTATATGTTGTTTCCCTTATGGAGATGGAATAAAGCGTATTTGCAGTACATTTCCAAAGCATGATTGTAACAAAGGGAAAGAACAGAAATGGATACATAACTAAATCGAGTAGTTGCTGATGCTTAAGCGAGAATTTTGAATAAAGCATATCTGTTTTAACATGACCATCATAGGTCATTACCCAGGCCGCACCCACAATAAAGTGAGCACCGTAAAGTAACATCGCTACTTCCCATGACCAAACTGTCGGACTATCAAAAATATAACGCAAGAATGCTTCTCCAGCTTGCAGTATAACCATGGGAATAATAAGATAGCTAAATGCCTTACCAAAAAAAACACTTGTTTTTTCTACAGTTCTAACGTATTTTCTAATCACAGATGCCATGACCTCCTTACCAGTTTCACATCAAATCTCGGGTAACTATTCAGCATTAAAAATACTTGATTTATTAATGCTGAATAGTATTACTTGATTAATTTAAGTAAGATTATTCGTTGGCATCCTTATGATATTTTGGAATATCAAAGCCAGCTGCTTCACTCGCAGTTAATCCTGTACTCCAATGCGAAGTAAGTTCTTTGTAAGGATAATACGTTTCGTAGAAGTTATAGATGGTATCATACGTTTTTGCCGTTAAACTATCTTCACCTTGTTTTGCTCTTTCTCTCGCTTCGATTTCCATCATGTCTTGTCTCATATCTTTAAATTGTTCTGCATCTAAGCGCCTAAATGATACCTCTTTGGACTCAGAAAGCTCTTTTAAGTCTTGCGCACTCGCTATTTCTGCTTTCGCAAAAACGTTCATCATCTTAGCATCAAATACGGATTTCATGATAAGTTTTATATCGTCTGGAAGTTTCGCCCATGCATCTTTGTTCACAACGACAGTCTCTACAAACGAGCAATTCCAGAAATCAGGATAAATACCATAAGGAGCAATTTCAGTAATTCCTAAATCCTTATTATATGAAAGGTAACAATTCTCCAACATGTCTACCGCACCGGATGCCATAGCTGTAAAAACCTCTTCGATCGGCAGAGTGATAGCGGAAATCCCCTGAGATACGGCAATATCAGGAGCAGAAGTGCGCATTTTTTTACCTTCCATTTCAGCAATGCTCTTAAAGTCAAAACGTGACGCTAAAGTGTCCGGCGGCCATATTCTATAAGACATAAATTGCAGGTTTACTTTGTCAAACGCTTCTTGCATTAATTCCTTACCGCCACCTTGTTCTAGGAAAATCATACGATCCAAAGGTCCCATAGACATGTTGCCATCGGCAATCGGGATAAATGCGTATTCTATCCCTTTTACATAAGAAGGCCAACTTGAGTGCATTTCGAAAACTCCTTCTCCGCACGCTTGGAATGCCTCCATACTACTGGCAAAAGAGCCAGACGGATACAAATCGATTTTCATTCTTCCATTGGTAGCTTTATATACTTCATCACATGCCTCTACGAACATCTTATAGTCCATCTGTTCTGGATTATGAACTACTTGAAATTTCCAGGTGAACTCAGGGGTTGCAGCCATTCCACTATCTTTGGATTGACTTTGTGCAGGGGCACTCCCATTACCACATCCAGTTAGAATTAAACCTAAATATAAAATGATCGAAATCAGTACAAGAATAGATTTCCTTTTCATAATGTCAACTCCTTATTAAAATTTTCTCGATTTACCATTCAAAATTCATGGGTAAAAAACCCGTACCTCCCTTCCTCCCTTACCATCCTTCTGAATATTCAGTTTTCATAATATTAGCAAAGAGCACAACAGAAAACAATGAGTTTCATGCTGATAAAAAAACACAATAAGAAATAAACGAACACAACCTCCTCCCATTACAGGTGAAACATTTACCTAGGTAAAGAAAACAATGAACAAATATTCCGACCCCTTTATCTTAGAGATTATCCATTTCTTCGCACTTCAAGTTGAATCTTTTGGTACTTGATTCTTTAGTTCCTTCTGAGATATCATTATCATAAAGAAAACATTTTATATATGGAGGAAAAACATGAGAAGTCGCATTTCTTTGAGAAAAGAAGTTTTTATTTATGCAATGGTTATCGGTTTTACTCCGTTATTTCTAACCGTATGGATACTTCAATTATCAATAAATCAAACGTTCGAAAAAAGAATTGAACGAGAGTCCATAGATATTGCAATTCAAGTATCCAACAATATAAATGTTATTAATACTTTCTCCGCTATATTGCCGGACAGGGAATTGCTACAGAAAGTTGCAAATGATTTAAGAGATAGAAGTGGCGCGCACGTTGTTTTTCTGGATATCTACGGGAAATCATTAATCGACCCTTATCCACCTAATTACGGATTACAAGTAATAGGTAAGGAAAAAGGCCGTGCATTAAAGGGAGAAACTTATACTATGAAAGTCGATGGAAGTACAGGCCGCGCT
Organism: Desulfitobacterium sp.; assembly: GCA_050251735.1. Taxonomy (GTDB): domain Bacteria; phylum Bacillota; class Desulfitobacteriia; order Desulfitobacteriales; family Desulfitobacteriaceae; genus Desulfitobacterium. Next base: position 4,458 of record JBFWMF010000010.1, on the reverse strand, counting down.
ATCAGGGCATTTGCACCGATTATTAATGACGAAGGTAGACAAAAAGGCGTTGTGGTAGTTGCATTCCTTGATCCTGATATAAGGTTGATTATTTCTCAAGTTTATGAATCGACTTCTAAGGCAGTTCCCCTGGCTGTTATTTTTATTGTTGCTTTGTCATCGATTCTTGCTCGTAACATAAAGAAAAAATTATTTGGTATGGAACCTATTGAGATTGCTAAACTTTTATCTGAAAGAGAAAATCTTCTTCAATCTGTTGATGAAGCAATTATAGCAACAAATATAAATTTGATGATCACTGTAGCGAATGAAGCAGCGCACTCTCTATTCCCAGATAACACCGTACTGATAGGTGAAGATCTTTCTGATCTTATTCCGGAACAATTTTTTTTGAAAGTGACGGAAAATAAATTTAGCAATAAACAACTGTTAATCAATGGAAAAGTCATATTAGCGAATAGTTCACCTTTGTTAGTAAATAAAAAAGTTGTAGGAACTGTCGTAACCCTACGCAATAGAACAGAAATTCAACAACTTGCAGAAGAACTCACTGGCGTTCAGAAAATGGTACAGGCTCTAAGATCAAAAACCCACGATTTTTCTAATAAACTTCATGTGATTTATGGTTTACTTCAACATGGACATTATGAAGAGGCCGAAAAATATGTTGATCGACTATCCAATGAAAAAAGCCTAATTAACACTGTTGTAAATAATATTCAGGATATCACTATTAGGGAGTTACTCTTAGGTAAAGCAAGTGAGGCGGAAGAAAGAAAAATTCATTTTACTATTGATTCTGAAAGTTTCTTATTTGAGCTACCGGAAACTTTTGACGTAAATTCAATGGTTGTAGTGATGGGAAACCTAATCGATAATGCCTTTGACGCTGTAGAAATTCGCCCAGAAAGCTCAAGTGTCTTTATTTCTATAAGACAAGATGAAAACAAAATTACTCTAACAGTCAAAGACAATGGCAACGGTATTCCGGTTGAATATTACCGAAAATTATTCCAACCAGGATTTACGACGAAGATGAAGGGGACAGGCTATGGGCTTTATAATGTTAACAAACAAGTTAACTTTGCTAAAGGCACAATTACATGCGATACTGACAACAATGGAACATCATTTCTAATCACCATTCCATATTCCATATTAAAAAATAATGGGGGGAATTTCAGTGAGTAAGATTAAGGTACTTATTGTAGAAGATGATCCAATGGTTGCAGAGTTCAATAAAAGTTACATAGAACAAATAGGATATCCGTTTACCGTCAGTGGACTTTGTTATACTGAACCCCAAGCTCTAGAAGCAATCAAAAAAAGCATCCCTGATTTGATCTTATTGGATATATTTTTACAAAATGGGAGTGGTCTGTCCCTTTTAAAGAACATAAGACAAAAGAATTTGCATGTTGATGTAATTTTAATTACTGCCTCTAAGGACTCTGCAACAGTTCAAGAGGCTTTACGGTACGGGGCAGTAGACTTCTTAATAAAACCTTTTGGATTTAAACGGTATAAGCAAGCCCTTTTAAATTACGTTCATTTGAAGAGAATTATCGATACTGAAGATGAAATTAAACAAGAAGATTTAGATTCTCGTTTCGACTTTTCGCAAATAGATTGTACAACTTCTGCTTTACCAAAAGGAGTCCATCTTTTGACATTAAAAGTTATCACCGAGCATCTATACGATAATCCTACTCCAAAATCTTGCCAAGAAATATCTGAGCATCTTTCCATGTCTAGAATTACAACATGGCGATATTTAGAATATCTATTGAAGCAAGGACAAGTTTCAGTATCCTTAGAATATCGAGTGGGTAGACCTACAAAGTTATATAAGTTAAAATAAATTACAAAAACCTTGGCTGCGGTGACATGCTCCCCTTGTGGAACTGCACCTATTTGTTAGACAGAGTGGTATACTGAAAACATATGGGGGTTTTTTTCGACTTCTCACTGTTCGGTAAAAAACTATCTCCCCTCCTATGTAATGAGAAATCTCTAAAACCGATAGATTCTTCGCTTTGCTAAATCGGATAAATTCCTCAAAAGCCGATTCTAATTCGTGTGTCTGTGTGTGTGACCCTTAAACTGATTTTCTTAGACTTCGTGTTTGCATTAGCCACTTTAAATCCCTCCAGATAATAAAAAAGGGGCTGTGTAAAATCTTGATTTTCACACAGCCCCCGACTAGCTTAGAGGAACAGATTTATTGAAATCGGGTAGGAGGCTGACCATTATTTGGTCAGCCGACCTCCCACAGCACCGTACGTACCGTTCGGTATACGGCGCTTCCAAAGTTTACACGTTACTTCGCAGAATAAGATTCCCTAAAACTCAGATATCCGACTCGTTCGAAACGTTTGTTGGATAAGGCTATTGTCAAAATAGGGCTATGGGCTGTGCGCCAATAGCCTTTTCTTGTGTTTGCCCACATCCACGCTTGTTTCTCGTTTATGCCCATTTTCTTTAGGTTCGCAAAACGTGTTCGAATTCTCTTCCATCGTTTCCAGGTGACCATTCTTATTCGACTTCTCAGCCATTCATCCAGTATCCTGAGTAAATTCTTAGCATCTGCTAGTTTGAAGTAGTTTGTCCACCCTCGCACCACTTGGTTGAGTTTTGTTCGGCGTTCTTCAATTCCCATTCCATTGCTCCGTCCAGTTACTTCTCGGATTTTGTCCTTGAGTTTCTGGATGCTTTTGGGGTGGATTCTCAGACGCCCTTCTCCTCGATAGATGTAGAAGCTATATCCCAAATACTTGACATAGTTTACGTGTGAGACCTTTGTTTTCTCCCTGTTTACTTTGAGAAATAACTTTCCCTCGATGTACGGAAGAATGTGGTCAAGTGTCCGTTGAGCCGCCTTCTTACTCTTGCAGAAAATCATCATATCATCTGCGTAGCGTACAAAGCGGTGTCCACGCTTTTCTAATTCATGGTCACATTCGTTTAACATAATGTTGCCAAGTAACGGGCTCAGTGGACCCCCCTGCGGTACTCCTTCGGGACTTTCTTCAAACAGTCCGTTTACCAGAACTCCTGCTCTTAGGAATTTATGGATAAGTGAGATGACTCGTCCATCCTTTATCGTCTCCGATAGAATTTGTATCAGTTTGCTTTGGTTGACCGTGTCAAAATATTTCTCTAGGTCCATGTCAACTACATATTTGTAACCCTCTGTAATATGACCTTGGGATTTCCGCAGTGCATCATGAGCACTGCGTTTCGGTCTAAAGCCATAGCTGTTGTCTGAGAATTACTTCTCGAAGATTGGAGATAGGACTTGAGTTATCGCTTGTTGGATTAGCCTGTCTACGACAGTGGGTATTCCCAGTTTTCTAGTCTTTCCGTTTTCTTTAGGTATTTCTACCCTCCGTACAGGTTTCGGGCGGTATTTACCGTCCCAGAGGGATTGCATGAGTTCATTCTTGTGTTCTTTCAGGAAGAGTAGAAGTTCATCCACCTGCATACCATCAATTCCACCTGCGCCTTTATTCCTCTTTACCTGTTTGTAAGCTAGATTTAGATTCTCGGCACTCAGAACTTGCTCTAGCAGCCCCCCCGTCTGCTCGTTCGTGTTGGTGTTGTCGGTTTTAGTCATCTTAGGTGGCGCACACACTTCCGCATACTCTTTCTGTTCCGCAGATACCCTTTGCAGATAGTCTTTGAAGTAAAGTTGTCTGTGTTTTAAATTGCCACTTTCAGTAACTTTCATTGACCCACACCTCCTTTGGTTCGGCCCTTCCGTCGGTGTCTAGACACCTCTGTACTATGGCTTCGGCTGACTCCTCACGATAAATCTTGTTTCAACCAGGTTTCTTACTCTGTTTCCACCTGTCCGTGAGGCCTCCCACGGTAAGACGATTCACTTTCATTCCATGTACCCGCAACATTTACACTAACATGTCTGTGTAGCTTTTGGGCTTTGACTTGTGTTGCAGTCTCACCCCACGTTTCGCGCCTGATGTTATTCGTGTTCCTCGGGTCGGAACTTTGCCGACCGGCTTCCTTCAGATTCCACCTCGCGGTGGACACCCTTGCCTTTGGCTAATGGTTGGTCGCTACATACCCCCATAACGGACTTTCACCGTCTAGTTAATCGCCATGCGTGGTGCACAACAAAAAACACCGCAATTTCTTGCGGTGTCTAAGTCCTACTGGAGCCAATGGTCGGAATCGAACCGACGACCTGCTCATTACGAGTGAGCTGCTCTACCCCTGAGCCACATTGGCATATTTTTAACGATTGTAATTCTACCTGATTTTCTTAGGGAAGTCAACTGTCATTGACCGAGTGGTGTCATTGACCGAGTGGTACTTAATTTCCAAACTAAGTTCCACCCCTTCACTTTGGAAAGTGGAATTTAATTTGGGAAGATTAAAGGGTGGAATTCACTCAGACAAATAGGTTATATTGGGATAGCTGTGTCCCGGTAGAAAGAA
>JBFWMF010000009.1:0-130750 GCA_050251735.1 Desulfitobacterium sp. | reverse complement strand
TTCTTTCTACCGGGACACAGCTATCCCAATATAACCTATTTGTCTGAGTGAATTCCACCCTTTAATCTTCCCAAATTAAATTCCACTTTCCAAAGTGAAGGGGTGGAACTTAGTTTGGAAATTAAGTCACTATATGTATTTAAAGGAAAAGGGTTTTCTTGACTTGACTCATTATTTTCTGCAGTGTAAAATTTAGCATTGAGTGCTCTAAATGTCGATAAGGTGAGATCTAAAAAGAAATTAATAATTTATGGAGGGGAAAAAGGGATATGGCTAAGTACCTTGTCAAGAGGATTTTGCTGGCGATCATGACAGTTTGGCTTGTAGCAACCCTGACGTTTTCATTAATGTTTATGGTCCCTGGGGGACCATTTTTAGCGGAAAAGGCGCCTTCGGCTGCGACTCTCGAAGCCTTGAACGCAAAATACGGATTGGATCAACCGAAAATCGTGCAGTACAAGAACTACATGGTGAAGCTTTCTCAGGGGGATTTAGGTGTCTCCATTAAGCAGAGAGGACGTACAGTCACAGAACTAATTGCTACAGGTTTCAAGGTTTCTGCTAAAGTGGGTGGCCTAGCGATTTTGCTTGCAGTAGCGATTGGTATTCCTCTGGGATGTATAGCGGCGTTAAATCGGGGCAAGTGGCTCGATAATTTTATTGTTATTATTTCAACTTTCGGCATCGCTGTACCAGGCTTTGTTGTAGGTACAGTTTTGATGATTATTCTTAGTGTAAAGCTAAATCTCTTGCCGACTTATGGGCTTTCATCGTGGAAGCATTTTATTATGCCCGTTATTTCTCTGGCCTTTTATCCTACTGCCTATATTTCCAGGCTCATGCGTTCCAGTATGCTCGAAGTCCTTGGACAAGATTACATGCGTACAGCCAGAAGTAAAGGTGTTCCCAAGTGGATTATGCTTTTCAAACATGCACTACGCAATGCTGTCTTACCTGTTGTGACTTATCTTGGACCATTGCTGGCCTATACACTGACTGGGAGCTTTGTTGTGGAGAAAATCTTCACCATCCCCGGTTTGGGTAATTCATTCATAAGCTCAATCACGGGCAGGGATTATACGATGATTATGGGAACAACGATCTTTCTTGCTTCGTTGGTTATCTTCATGAATTTAGTCGTGGATATTGCTTATAAGGTTATTGATCCTAGAATTAAGTTGAGGTAGGGGAGGAAGGTACAAACATGAGTGAGAAAAGCAAATTAAGTCTACAACTGGATGTCTCCGACTTCCTCTTAGCCGACGAGGAGGAGAAAAAGAGTCTTGTAGTCATGCGAGAAAGCGTAAGCTTTTGGCGTGATGGCCTTCGCCGTTTTAAAAATAATAAGATCGCCATGACCAGTTTTGTGGTTATTATTTTAGTCATGATTTTTGCTTTCATTATGCCAGAAATTTATCCTTATTCTTATGAGCAACAGATTCGAGGAAGCGAAAATCTTGCTCCCATGCAATATTCAGAAACGGAGCTTACCCTTAAGGCTTCTGGTGAAGGGGTATTCCCTCATATATTAGGAACGGATTCATTAGGAAGGGATACCATGGTGCGTTTGATGTATGGCAGCCGTATCTCTTTGCTGGTTGGTATGGTGGCAAGCGTCTTGGTTTTATTGATAGGGTCGATTTACGGAACTGTTGCCGGTTATTTCGGCGGTAAGGTGGACCTCATCATGATGCGGATTGTCGATATTATTTATACGGTCCCGGACATCTTGATTATTATTTTGCTGATGGTCACCCTAAAATATCCTCTGAAAGAGTTGGCGGCGAGTTCTCCAGCCTTTGCTTGGATTGAGACCGTTGGTGTTGGCTTGATTTGTATTTTTATTGTCTTCTCTTTGCTTTATTGGGTTGGGATGGCGCGTATTGTTCGTAGCCAAATCCTGACCGTTAAGGAACAGGAATATGTGACTGCAGCAAGAGCCATGGGCGCCAGCAGTGCTAAGATAATTCGAATGCATTTGCTCACCAATGTCATGGGAACTCTTATTGTTATGACTACACTGCAAATTCCTTCTGCTATGTTTACAGAGAGCTTTTTGAGTTTTATTGGTATCGGTGTTTCAGCTCCCATGCCCAGTCTGGGATCGATGACTGCCCTTGCTATTGATGGAGTTTATTCCTATCCATACAGGTTGCTGGCACCAGCAATTATGATCAGCTTGATTATCTTTTCTTTTAACTTGCTGGGTGATGGGCTCCGTGACGCCTTTGACCCAAAGTTAAAGAATTGAGGTGACAATGATGAGTGATATATTATTAAATATGCAAAATGTCCGAGTTTCCTTTTTTACTCCTGCCGGAGAAGTGAAAGCCGTAAATGACATATCCTTCCAATTAAATGAAGGCGATGTAATCGGTATCGTTGGTGAAAGCGGTAGCGGCAAGAGCGTTACGGCTTACTCGATTATGGGTCTTCTTGCTAGTGGTGGACGTGTGGTAGGCGGAGCTATCGACTTTAACGGACATCGGATTAATGAGATGACTGAAAACGAATTAAGAAAAATTCGCGGCAATGAAGTGAGCATCATTTTCCAAGATCCGATGACCAGCTTAAACCCTGTCTATACCATTGGCAATCAAATTTGTGAGGTCATTGTCCAACATACCAAAAAGAGCTATAAAGAGGCTATGGCACGGGCAGAAGAATTATTAACTCTTGTTGGAATCAATGAACCCCGTAAAAGGCTGAAACAATATCCGCACGAACTTTCAGGAGGTATGCGACAAAGGGTGATGATTGCCATTGCCTTAGCCTGTGAACCTAAACTTCTGATTGCCGACGAACCGACCACAGCTCTAGACGTGACCATTCAGGCTCAGATTTTAGAGCTTATGAATGAGCTTAAGGAAAAAATCGGTATGTCGATTATTATGATTACCCACGATTTAGGTATCGTTGCTAATATGTGCCAGAGGATCATTGTTATGTATGCAGGTAAGATTGTCGAATATGGTTCTGTGGATGATATCTTCTACAATCCTCAACATGAATACACCAAAGGGTTGCTACGCAGTATTCCCAAGCTGGAGGACAAGGAGCATAAGAAGCTTATCCCTATTGAAGGAACTCCAGTGGATATGCTTAATCCACCGGCCGGTTGCCCATTTGCGCCTCGTTGTGAAAGCTGCATGAAAATCTGTCTTCGGGAAATGCCTGAGTATACAGCGGTCGGAGATAATCATTTTAGTGCCTGCTGGCTGATTCAGAAAAAACAATTCGAGCGGGGAGGTGAAGTACGATGAGCAAGCTTGTTGAGATTCAAAATTTGCAACAATACTTTCCGGCAGGCGGATCCTTTTTGAAACCAAAGTATGTAAAGGCTGTGGACGATGTTAGCTTTTATATTAACAAAGGGGAAACTTTGGGTCTAGTAGGGGAGAGTGGTTGTGGAAAAACCACTGTAGGCCGGACCATTCTTCGTCTTTACGATCCGACCTCCGGCAAGATTTTCTATGATGGCAAGGATATCACTCATGTGAATATGCTTCCCTACCGGAGAAAAATGCAAATTGTCTTTCAAGATCCCTATGCTAGCCTAGATCCTCGTATGACGGTTGTCGATATTGTAGGTGAGGCTATTGATATTCATAAACTTGCTTCTTCCAAAGCGGAAAGAAAGAATAAGGTCATCAGCATGCTTCAGCGTGTTGGCCTCAATAGTGAGCATGCCAATCGTTATCCCCACGAATTCTCCGGCGGTCAACGGCAAAGAATTGGGATTGCCAGAGCATTGGCTGTGGATCCTGAGTTTATCGTCTGTGATGAGCCTATATCTGCTTTAGACGTATCCATTCAAGCTCAAATTGTCAATATGTTCGAAGAGCTACAGGAGGACATGGGTCTGACTTATTTGTTCATCGCCCACGATTTGAGTGTTGTTAAGCATATCAGTAAACGTATCGGGGTAATGTATTTAGGTAAGTTAGTGGAGCTGGCGGATAATTACGAGCTGATTTTTCACAGTGTCCATCCCTACACGAAATCCTTGATATCAGCCATTCCGATTGTGGACCCGATAGAAGCTCGCACTAGGAAGCGGATAGTACTGGAAGGAGATGTACCCAGTCCGGTGAACCCCCCCAGTGGTTGTCGATTCCGAACCCGTTGCCACTATGCGACAGAGCTCTGTGCGGAAGTTGAACCGGAATTTAAAGAGGTATCTTCTGGCCACTTTGCGGCCTGTCATCATTTAGATCGAGTTAATTAAATAGAGATATTTAAATATTCAATTTTCATATTATTTATATGTAGTTTTTAACATGCAAAAATGTTAAAATAGGTTGGGAAAAAGGTACTAGTTAAATTAGCATACTAGTAAAAAAAGAAAATGGAGGAAAACTAATGAAAAGGAAGACAGCCCTCTTTGTAGTTGTCGTCATGCTTGCAATGACGCTCTTAACTGCATGTGGCCAAGGTGCCGCAACAAAACCTGCGGAGACTGGTAAGTTGGACACCCTTGCCGTGAATGTAGGACCCGATCCGGACACAATCGACCCAGCACTTAACTCAGCAGTTGATGGTGCAACCATGATTATCCATGCCTTTGAAGGACTATATATTTTGGATAAGGATGGAGTTCCTGCACCTGGACAAGCAGAAAAGTACGAAGTTTCAGATGACGGAACAGTTTACACGTTTCATCTTCGTGATGGTTTAAAATGGAGTGACGGAAAACCTGTTACTGCTAATGATTTTGTATATTCTTGGAATCGTGCGATTGCTGCTGAAACAGCAGCTGATTATGCCTACATGTTTGACGTGATCAAAGGCTTTGAAGACGGAAAATTAGATGTCGTCGCTAAAGATGACAAAACTCTAGTGGTAACTTTAAATAACGCAGTGCCATACTTCTTGGAATTAACAGCCTTCCCTGCTTATTCACCAGTTCGTCAAGATATTATTGAAGCGAATGGCGATGCATGGGCAACTAAAGTGGAAACTTACATTGGTAATGGACCCTATAAGGTGACTGAGTGGGTGCTCGGTTCCCATATCACCATGACCAAGAATGATGCTTATTGGAATGCCGCAAAGCTTGGAACTCAAAACATCAAGTTTGTATTAATGGATGACGACACCTCAATTCTTAACGCTTTCCAACAAAACGAAATTTTGTTTGCGGATAAAATGCCTAACGACGAAATCGATGCTTGGAGAGAAAAACCCGAGTTTAACTTAGAAGGTCAATTAGGTACCTATTATGTAACCTATAATGTAACAAAAGCTCCTCTGGACAATCCTTTGGTTCGTGAAGCTTTAACACTTGCAGTTGACCGTCAATGGATCGTAGAAAACATTGGTAAATCAGGTCAGGTTCCAGCCGGAGCATTCGTTGCTACAGGACTCTCTGATGCTGATCCGACCAAAGAATTCCGCGAAGTAGGTGGAGACTACTACAATCCTACTGATTATGAAGGCAACTTGGCAAAAGCCAAAGAACTTCTGGCACAAGCCGGTTATCCTAATGGCGAAGGCCTTCCTGCCATTGAGTACCTCTACAATGAAGGAACTGGCCACCAAGCTGTTGGTGAAGCCCTTCAAGATCAGTGGTCAAAAATCGGTGTGAAAGTGACACTAGCCTCTCAAGAGTGGGGAACCTTCCTCAATACCCGTAAGAATGGGGATTTCCAGATTGCCCGTAATGGCTGGTTGAGCGATTATAACGATCCAATCTCTATGTTAGATATGTGGGTTACCGATGGCGGCAACAACGATGCTCAATGGTCCAACGCTAAATATGACGCACTGATTAAAGAAGTAAAAACTACTTCTGATCCAGCAAAGCGTTTTGAATTAATGCATCAAGCTGAGGATATCATCTTCGAAGAAAACATGCTCAACCCAATTTACTACTATGTTGATCTATTCCTTCTGAATCAAAAGGTTGAAGGCTTCTATTCTTCACCGCTAGGCTTTAAATACTTCATGTATGCAACAGCTACAAAATAATTTGATTCTGAAAGAACTTTAAAAAAAGAGGGGACACCCCCTCTGGGAAGCACGGAAGAGTTTTCTCCTCCGTGCTTCTTTATCCGATAACTTCCAACCGAAAAACTCCATTATCTATAAGTGGGAGATAACGGCTGCTACGTCCCTAGACATAGGAAACTTGCTTGCTTTGCAGGCCTAGTTGATTTGTCCACTGCGTGGACAAATTCTTAAAGCTTCAGCTGGAGTATGTATTCCTCTTAGGCAAACTCCATCTGAAGCTAATAATCACTTAATCCTGAATCAAGAAGGTGGAATACGGCATTGGGAAAACTCATTATTATTGAAGGCGGGGATGGGAGTGGCAAGGCGACTCAGACTCACAAACTCTGGCAGCGACTTATGCAAGAAGGAATATTGGTTAAGAAGGTAGAGTTTCCTAATTATGCAAGTCCCTCGTCAGCCCTTGTTAAAATGTACCTAGGAGGAGAATTCGGGAGCGACCCCAATGCGGTCAACCCCTATGCGGCATCAACCTTCTATGCTGTGGATCGTTATGCCTCCTATAAAACCCTCTGGGGGGATTTTTACCAGCAAGGAGGAATCATTCTTGCTGATCGCTATACCACCTCCAACATGATTCATCAAGCAGTTAAAATCCAAGATTCCGATGGCTGGGAAAGCTATATTGAGTGGCTGAAAGATCTTGAATATCGTCTGATGGGCTTGCCTGCACCGGATCTAGTGATTTATCTTAATATGCCCCCTGACTACAGTATTCATTTTATTGCGAATCGGGAGGATAAATCAGTTGTTTCCAGCCAAGATATTCACGAAAAAAATGTAGCTTATCTTAAGGAATCCTATGAGAATGCTCAGAAAATACGAATCCACGAACATTGGGTAAATATTGACTGCTTATCTGAAGGTAAGCTAAAATCTATTGAGGAAATTCATGAGGAAATCTATCAGGTTGTTCAGGAGCTGTTGGTGCCCTAATGACGTTTAAAGCATACTTCCAAATCATGACTTGACAAAGAGTGACTCATTTAGTAAAGTAAATAAGCGGTTAATTTCGCGCGCTCGTAGCTCAGGGGATAGAGTGACGGTTTCCGAGGCCGCAGGTCGCAGGTTCAAATCCTGCCGGGCGCACCATATGAAAGTCAGACACTGCAAATGATTGCAGTGTTTTTGTTTCTGCTCTGAGACTTGGTGACAATAGGATGAAAAGAAAGAAGCCGGAGAGAGTCCTCCGGCTAATTCGTCAACATAAGATCTAAACTGCGTCTATCGTTGACTGATGCTAATACCAACCGTACGGATATGGAGCATAATACGAGGATGGGTAGTAGCGAGGTCTTGTAAACGTAGCGCCTAATCCAAAACCCAGTACAAAGGGGAGAAATCCAAAGCCAAACATCAACTCAGCTCCTTCCACAACCAGCTCCGTCAACACCATCGAATGCCATTTGCATTCTCTCCTTTAGTAAGAGATAATTCATATTATGCACAGATTGGAGCGCATGGAACAATATGGGAAATGGCTGTTCAGACTGGCAAACACAAATTGTGTTAGGGAAAGGTATAATCTAAGGAGAATTTCCTGACTATAATATGATTATAAAACCAGATAGATTTTGTATCTATTCGTAATGCACAAGATAGGTGGGATTCCTATGGAATGGAGAAAAGACTCTCTTCGAAGACCGTGGATGCATTTTAAAAGATTGGCGGCGATATGCATTGGAGCTTTCATTGTAGCTGCCAGCATTAATTCCATGATTTTGCCCAACAAAATAGCCGATGGTGGAGTTACAGGGATTGCGATTATTATTCATTACTTAAGCAATCTATCCGTTAGCAAAATCGTTATCATTTTAAATATTCCTCTATTTATCGTGGGCTGGAAAATGGTAGGGCGAGTGTTTTTGATCTATAGTATGATCGGAGTGGGAGTATTTTCTCTCGCTTTGGATTTAACGAAAGTAATACCTAATCCGACGAGTGATCCTTTACTCGCCTGTATTTTTGCCGGTGTCGTGAGCGGTATTGGGATGGGAATTATTTTTCGTAGTCGTGGCTCTTTGGGTGGAACTGATATTCTCGCTGTGTTCTTTAGCCGCACCACATCCTTTAGTGTGGGGCAGGTTCTGATGGTCATCGACGCCTTGATTTTTGTCGCCGCTGCAATTTTTCTAGGACCAGAAAGAGCCATGTACGCGATGATTTACATGTTTATTGCGACGAAGGTCATAGACATGGTTCAGGAGGGTATAAATCCCTCTAAGAGTGTCCTTGTTGTCACTCAGGACCCTCAGGGAGTTGCCAAAGACATAATGGAAAAATTGGATCGAGGAGTCACGCTTTTTCAAGCAAAGGGTGCCTATTCTAATGAGGACAAAGAAGTAGTCTACTGTGTCATCAATCGGACGGAAATGTCACAGATAAAAGAGATTATTCGCAATCGGGACGCTAAGGCCTTCCTGTCTATTTCCGATGTACCGGAAGTGGTTGGGGAGGGATTCTCTGCTTGGAAAGGGCACTGATACTACCTAAAGAATAGAGTGTGAGTAAATGTCAAGGAAAAAGAGATCCTCAAGAGGGTATAAAAAAAGAATGCGCATCCTGAAAATCCTCATAGGCGGGATCCTCATCTTCGGCATTCTCTTTTTAAGTAGTCCCTATTTAAAACATATCATGGCCTTTCGAGGGGCTATCGATCGTTATGATTTTATGGCTCTTTCTCAGGAGCTCACTTGGATGGAGGATAAGGCCGACTGGCTTAAAAAGGTTCCGGCAATTCGTGAGGGTGAGCTGTGGCTGAAACTCAATCAAGGAAATCATCAAGATTTAGAAGCGGATTTGCTGCAATATGATGATGATACCCAACGCTTCTGGCTTTTTCAGCTTTATTGCCTCCAAGGAAAGCTAGGAGAGGCAGAATCGATGATCCATACATTTAAGTCGCTACCTCTACAAAGACTTGCTGAGGGATTATTGTGGTATGAAGAAGAGTCATACGAGGAGGCTGAAAAGGTTCTGCTCACGATTAACGATACAGACCTTAATCGTGAGGAGCAGGTATTAAAAAACATTGCCCTAACGAGAAGCCTTATGGCCTCAGGTGATCTAGAACGAGCTCAAAAATCCTGGCAAAGCGCTTCCGAGATCTCATCTGCACACCCACAGGTTTTGGCAACTGAATATGACTTAGCCCTGAACTTAGGGCAATGGGATAGAGCCAAAGAGCTGAGTCGTCAACTTGTAGGGACGGATAATATTTCTTATACTCAGCAACTATTAGTGAAAAAGGCAATTTTGTCCCTAGTTATCGGTGAACGCAAGAGCTATGAAGACACTCTTAAGGAAATTGAGAAGCTGGAGGATGGCGAAGCCTGTCTTCAATATTTAGCCGGAATTGAAGAATATGAACATGGTGATTTTGTAAAGGCTGCTGAGCATCTTCAAGGAGCATTGGATAGAGGTTTACCACAGTTTGTAGTGAAAGATGCCACTATTGCTTTACAGCAAGCCGGTGAGCGCATAGCTGCTGAGAAAGCCTTGTCTAAAGTTATAGGAAATTAAGGGGTAACCGCCGGTTTTTCTAAGGGAGGTAAATTGCTTTCAGGCGGCCAAGTTTTTGTGGCACTTTTAAGTAGTTGGCCCACGGGGACGAGTTGATAATTCTTTGCCTGCAAGCGATCGATGACCACTGGAAGTGCTTTGATGGTGTCCGGCGCTGAATCTGAGGCGTGAAAGAGAATAATATCTCCAGGTCCAGCACCATGCCCTTTAGGAAGTCCGTTGAGAACGTTATTTATTACCGCTTCTGGACCGGGTCTTTTCCAGTCTAGGGAGTCCACACTCCATTGAATGACCTGGTACCCAAGCCTGGCTGAAACGCTAATCAGCTTATTATCATAAGCCCCATTCGGTGGTCTTAATAAGGCAATCTTTTGACCGGTGAGCTCCTCCAGAACAGCATGAGCACCGGTTATTTCTCGTTCGATTTCACTGGGACCCAAGGTGTTTAAATCCACATGACGATTACCATGAGAAGCTATTTCATGACCATCGGCTACCATGCGCTTGACTAAATCTTCATGCTTTGAAGCCCAAGGGCTGGATAAAAAAAAGGTCGCTTTAACACCCTTTTCCTTTAATATATTGAGGATAGGTTCAGCAGTATTTTCACCCCAACTGATATCGAAGGTGAGTCCGATTTCGTTGGTGGTGACCTCAGTCGAGTAAATAGGTTTTAGCTTGCTAGAGAAGACTGAGATGACATTTTCACGATAGGCGAGCACTACGAATAAGAGAATGGCCCACAGCATGGCGTTTCGCCAAGATGGCCGTTTGAATACAATAAATCGCATGATATTCCCTCCCTCTCCAAAGGATATTCATGAAGAATGCCGAACATGAGGGGAGAGTTGTACCAAAACCAAAAAAAAGCACCCTCAAGGGTGCTTATCTATTGATGCTTAGCGGCTAAAACGAGAACCTAAAATAAATCTTAGGAGGTCATAACCGAATAATAATTTGAGAAAGAAGTGGAGCACGAGAATACTAGTGACAAAGTAAACTGCAATACGAATGACCACGAAAGCAATGGAGAAAAACCAGGCAAAAACTTGACTAAGTATAATAGCTGAAAAATAAAGTGCGATAATCAAGAGGATAATCTTTAACACAATAATCCAGTTAGAATACGGAGCTGGACGATATGCGTTCATAATAGCACCTCCTACAGCAACAGATTAACATATTTCGACTTAACTGTCTAGATTGCATATAAATTCGTCTATAGGCTTGTTTTCGCGCCAAAAAGCCCTTCCGTGCATAAGATAAAAATGATACGGAGGGGATGCTAATGAAAGATCAGAGTTTGGATATTTGGCGAACCCTGATGGAAAAAGGTACTACCCATTTAGCACAAGCAGATTATATGCAAGCAGAGAATTACTTTAGGCGGGCTACGCGAATCGCGATCCAATTAGATGTACCGTTAGTTAAGGCATTTTCTCTGAGATTAATGGCTACGGTTCAAGTTAAACAAGGTAAAATCGAAGCAGCAGAAAGAGGATTTCGGGAAGCCTTGCGAATTTGTGAAGAGGTATCAAACTTTAAAGGGATGTCTGAAGCATTCGCTGGTTTAGCAAGTATTGCTGTAGAAAAAAACACTTTGGAAAGCGCTGTTTTTTGGTTTAAGCGTGCGATCGAGATCTACCCAAACGAATCTCCTCCTCTACGTTTAGCAATGTTATACAGTGATCTAGGTCAAGTATATTCAACACAAGAGCGATGGTCGGATGCCCAAGTTAGCTATAAAAATTCGTTAGATCTATGTCATCGGTACAATTACCCGAAGGGCGAAGGGGAATTGAGTGTATTAATCGGTGAAACCTGTTACCGGCAGGGTAATAAGAAAGAGGCCATTGACCATATTCGTCACTCCTGCAAGGTTTTTGCTGGACTTGGGATAGAGATGTCGTTAGCCAATGCTCTGCTCTATTACGCTTTTATGAAGTTTGAACAGCAAAGTTTAGCAGATGCCCTCCTTGCTATGCAAAGAGCCTTAATATTACAGATGAGGAATCAGCTTGGGAGCGATGCCAGCGAATCAGCGTACTTTATAGCAAAAATACTTCAAGGTCTAGAGTATCTCGACGAAGCTCAGTATTACATAGAGCTGTCGATACAATACTGCACAGATCTGGAAAATAGTTTAGCGATTCGCTTGCAGAGCTTAGGTAAATTGATGGTTAATAAAGAAGAATATGGTCAGGCTAAGCGCTATTTTTTAGAGGCATCAACAATCTTTGAACAGCTGGGAGACGATCTTCGCCTCGGTGAGTGCTATGAATACCTAGCATTTCTATTAGATGCCATGGGCGAAGAGGAAGAAGGAGAATTTTACGAAAAAGAAGCAAAGCGCATGATCGCAGGTTATCACGCTCATTCCTTGAGCGCCGTACAACGCTTAGCTGAATATTATGAGGGCAGGCGTCAATATTTGGATGCTCTTCAATGCTTTTGGCAATCCATAGAGATAGCCCATGACATAGGCTATGAGACTATTGATCTGGAACGGGCTGTGCAAAGAGTCTCCCGGAAGATTCGTCATAAGAAATAGTTAAATTTACGAAGATCACTAGGAAAGTTTCCAGATTTCGGTTAAACTATGGGTAAAGGCAAGAGTAGGGTTGGTGAGGGATATTGTGAGAAAAGATGATTTGCTATTTTTAGAATGCATAGAGGATCTTCATCTTGTGATTGAACAGTCTCTTAAAAAGGTTAATAAGGTGCGTTCTGTTCACTTCACCCATTTTGAAGAATGGGCAGAAGAAATCAGAAACCATCGGCGAATTTTCGAAGAGATTTCTTTACCTGCTCGCTTGATCATAGAACATTTGATGCATTGCCGTCATAAAGCGGGACAAGTAGCTCTTGAGACGGGTCAGATGAGTTTGTCTTTCACCAGCATTGGCCATATAAAGGTCGAACCTTTTGGTATCATCAGGCTAAAATGTGGTGAACTAGAGACGACATGGCGGGATAGTAGCTATACTTATTATTTTTATCCGGATAAAGTAGAGCTACGAGCTGTTGATGAAATGTCAGCCATTAAAATGCTGTTTACTTATCCCTTTACCCAGCAGATTGTCGAGAAGTTTCCGGAGCTCATTCAATGCCCTAATGTGGCCTATATCCACCCTCAGCTAGAACAATGGACAAAGCAGGTGTAAGCATATTATGGAAAGACTGGAACAAGGTTTGATACAAATTTACACAGGAAATAGTAAAGGTAAAACAACTGCAGCCTTTGGTTTAACTTTAAGAGCAGTCGGTCATGGTTTTTCTGTATATATTATTCAGTTTATGAAAGGTTGCCAAGACTACGGGGAGTTGCAGGGATTGAAGCGCTTGGAACCGGAATGCCAGATCGAACAATTTGGTTTGCCGGGCTGGGTTTTAAAAGGACAGGCTACTGAAGGAGATTGTCAGGAGGCTCGCAGAGGGCTCGAGCGTGCTCGCGAGATAATTGCATCAGGGGAGTGGGATATTGTTATACTCGACGAAATAATCAACGCAATCTGGTTTGAATTGCTTCCGGAGGAGATGGTCTTGGCGTTGTTGGAGATGAAACCCGGGCATGTGGAAGTTATTATGACGGGACGCAATGCTTCAGCTCAATTAATCGAGAAGGCCCATCTGGTCACTGAAATGGTTTCACTCAAGCATCCTTATGAGCTGGGTATTCAAGCTCGTAAGGGTATTGAATATTGATATCTTTGTATTAACCTAGGTAAGGGTTCTGTCCATAAGGACAGAGCCTTTTTAAATACCGAATATTTTGGAATATAATAACTATTACCAAATATTGAAAAATAATCTATTATTTTATAATTTTCAAAATTTTATTAAATTTGCACTAGATTTCAGAAAAGTGGTATGGTAGAATAAGAGCAAGATAGTACTTTCACAAGGACGGAGGTGTAGTCACATGTATGTCGCACAGTATGAGACAACGAAGCACGGGATCCCATTTAGCTTAAAGAAGTTTAAACGGGGAGATCGAGTGATTACCTATAATTCAATATTGGGAACTGTGGTACGGTTGGAAAAAGATGAATATGGTGAATATCTTATTGTCCAATTAGATACTTTATCCGGGGAGTATGCCTATGAGTCTCGAGATTTAACAAAGTTGCAATAGTTAGTTTATACCTTTCCCATCAATAAAAAACGCTTGTAAGCTTAAGCTTGCAAGCGTTTTTTGCATTGGAGGTATTTTGACAGGACGATGTATTCCTAAAGGGAAAGAAAAATGTAACTTCTCTTCTATTTGGATGAGGCATATATTAAAAATAAGCCTGAAAGGTGTACTTGTTCAGCGAAAGGGAGGGCGACCATGGAAGTAATACAATGGCTGAGAAATTTTAGGGATAAAGAAGATGGCTTAGTTTGGAATGGGAACTTTAGCGAGTACCTGCAAATGGTAGTAGTGAATCCTAATTTAGCGATGCATGCCCATGCTAGAATCTATGAGATGATACACAAAGCAGGCATTAAAGAGGTGAACAATCAAAAAAGTTTTGAGTTTTTTAATAAAGAACTTTTTGGCATGGAAAAGACCTTAGAACGCTTGGTAGAGGAGTATTTTCATTCAGCGGCTAAACGTATGGATGTAAGAAAGAGAATTCTTCTGCTGATGGGCCCGGTGAGCGGAGGGAAGTCGACCATCGTCACCATGTTGAAAAAAGGCTTAGAAGAGTATACCCGAACTGATGAGGGCGCAGTATACGCCATTGATGGCTGCCCTATGCATGAGGATCCCCTACACCTGCTTCCCCATGTTTTGCGTGAAGAATTTGAACAGAAATTCGGCATACGTATTGAAGGGAATCTTTGTCCTGTCTGTCGACTGAGGGTAGAAGAGGAGTTTCATGGTTATGTAGAAAATGTTCCTGTGAAACGAATTATCTTTTCTGAAGAGCAACGGGTAGGCATCGGTACCTTTACCCCTTCTGATCCGAAGTCTCAAGATATTGCAGATTTGACAGGAAGCATCGACTTCTCAACCATCACGGAATATGGTTCAGAGTCAGATCCTCGCGCTTACCGCTTTGATGGCGAATTAAATAAAGCCAATCGCGGTCTGATGGAATTTCAAGAGATGCTTAAATCAGACGAGAAGTTTCTCTGGAACCTCTTGAGTCTCTCGCAAGAAGGAAACTTCAAAGCGGGACGGTTTGCTTTGATTTCGGCCGACGAGCTGATTATTGCCCACACTAACGAAAACGAATATAAATCCTTTGTGGCTAATAAAAAGAATGAAGCCCTCCAATCGCGTATTATTGTCATACCTGTACCGTATAATTTGAAGGTCAGCTCCGAAATCAAGATCTATGAGAAATTAATCCAGCAAAGCGATCTTGAGGGAGTCCATTTGGCACCCCATAGTCTCTGGACGGCTTCGGTCTTTAGTATCATCTCTCGGATGAAGCCCTCCAAGAAACAGGGTATGGACCTGGTTAAGAAAATGCGACTTTATGATGGGGAAGATGTGGAAGGATTCAATCAAAAAGATATTAAGGACATCATAACGGAAGGGGAAGAGCAAGGGGAAGGTATGAGTGGCGTCGATCCTCGCTATGTCATCAATCGCATCTCAACAGCCCTAATCAGAGATCAGAAGTCTTGCATTAATGCCTTGGACATTCTGAGGGCTCTTAAGGATGGTTTATCACAACATACCTCGATTACGAAGGAAGAAAGAGAGAATCTCGTCAACCTAATTTCTTTAGCTCGTAAGGAATACGATGAAGTAGCCAAGAAGGAAGTACAAAAGGCTTTTGTATACGCCTATGAAGAATCCGCTAAGTCATTGCTAGACAACTACTTAGACAATGTAGAGGCCTATTGCAACTCGACGAAACTCTATGATTCTATAACCGGGGAAGAGCTTGAACCCGATGAGCAGCTGATGCGCAGTATTGAAGAGCAGATTGGGGTATCGGAAAATGCTAAAAAAGCTTTTCGGGAAGAGATTCTCATTCGTATCTCAATTTATGCTCGCAAAAGCAAAAGCTTTCAATACACATCACATGAAAGACTAAAAGAGGCTATCGAGAAAAAGCTGTTTGCTGATCTCAAGGATGTAATCAAGGTCACCACCTCGGTAAGTCATCCGGATCAAGAACAATTGCGCCGTATCAATGAAGTTACAGACCGTCTGATCCAGCTTCATGGTTATTGTCCCGTCTGCGCCAACGAGATTGTAAAATATGTCGGTTCCCTTCTTAATCGTTAAGGGAGTGAGTACCATGAGTGACGATATTATTGTCAGTCGCGAGGACTGGAGCCTCCATCGCAAAGGATATCTGGACCAAAGTCGGCACAGGGAGAAGGTACAAGAGGTCATCAAAAAGCAGCTGGGTGATTTAATTGTCGATGAAGGTATCATCATCAGTGATGGCAAAAAAACCATCAAAATCCCCATGCGGTCCTTGGAAGAGTTCCGCTTTAGGTATGACTACAACAAAAGGAATCACACCGGACAAGGAACCAAAAAAATGAAGAATGGAGATATTCTCGCTCGAGAAAATGTGCGTAAGCAAGGAGCCGGTAATAATTCAGGAGCTGGGGATGAGCCCGGGGTAGATATTTACGAGGCTGAAGTCACCTATGAGGATTTAGCGGCCATCCTTTTTGAGGAATTGCAGCTACCTAATTTAGATGATAAAAAACGACCCTTGATTGCCCATGATAAGCCGGAATTTAGGGATATCCGCAAAAAGGGTCTGATGGCTAACATCGATAAGAAACGGACATTAATCGAAAGTATTAAGAGGCAAGCTTTAACTGGTAAAAGTCAGAGTCTCCGCATTACTCCCGAGGATCTACGTTTTAAAACATGGGAGACTCATCCCAATTATGAAACCAATGCGGTAATCATTGCTATGATGGATACCTCTGGATCTATGGGACAATTTGAAAAGTACATTTCGCGAACCTTCTTTTTCTGGATGGTGCGTTTTTTAAGAGAGAAATATGAAAATGTCGAAATGCGCTTTTTAGCCCATCATACGGAAGCCAAAGAAGTGACGGAAGAAGAGTTCTTCACCCGAGGAGAGAGCGGGGGTACCCGCTGCTCCTCTGTTTATCAGCTAGCCCTTGAACTGATTCAGCGGGAATACCCGGCCGCTCATTATAATATTTATCCAGTTCATTTTACCGATGGGGATAATATTGGTTCAGATAACACTCGAGCCATGAATCTTATGCAAAAATTAGTGGAAGTTAGTCAAGTGGTAGGTTACGGCGAAATTCTTAGAACCCATTATTCCAGCACCCTGATGACGACCCTGAGGCGTATTGACGATCCTAAGCTCCGCTTGGTGACCATTCGGGATCGCAATGAGGTTTATGAAGCCTTGAAAACAGTATTTTCCTAAGTGGGGGAATGCATCCTGCTGGGTGAAAATATGAAATAAGGTGAGGAGGGGTGTCCGTGGATTATGAAGTTACTGAACTTAGCTATCATGCCAAGGAGATTGTTCAGGTAGCTAAGGGATTGGGTTTGGACTTTTATCCGGTGCATTTTGAAGTCTGTCCGCCGGAAGCCCTCTACTCTTTTGGGGCCTACGGGATGCCGGTGCGCTTTACTCATTGGAGTTTTGGAAAGGCTTTCTATCGCATGAAAATGCAGTATGATTTGAACCTTACCCGCATTTATGAGCTTGTGATCAATTCCAATCCAGCATACGCCTTCCTTTTGGAAGGCAATCGGATAATCCAAAATAAACTCGTGATTGGTCATGTTTACGCCCACGTAGATTTTTTTAAAAATAACCGCTATTTTCAAAGGACCCCACAGGATATGGTGGTGCGCATGGAAGCTCATGCCCGTAGGATACGGGAGTATGAATTAGAATATGGCCGGGAGACGGTAGAGAAAACACTGGATGCAGTTTTGGCCATTCAAGAGCATGTAGACTTTCGGGCTCATCTGGGGAAGAAGAAAGAAGATAATCCTTCCTCGATCAAGATCATTAGCCACGGAAAGAAAAAACACATCCCTTCCTCGGAATATGCCGATCTCTGGGATGATGAGCCGGATCAGGAAAATGAGGAGAAGGTTGCTGAGGAAGATCTATTGCTGTACCTTAGCACTTATTCCCCAGCCTTAAAGGATTGGCAACGCGACATTATCAGCATGATCCGTGAAGAATCCCTCTACTTTTATCCGCAAATTGAAACAAAAATAATCAATGAGGGTTGGGCTACCTTCTGGCATTCTAGGATTATGCGGGAACTGAATTTAACAGATGCTGAGTCTATGGATTTTGCGATCATGCATAGTCAAGTGGTGCAGCCTTCCGGTCTTCAGTTAAATCCCTACTACCTAGGGGTGAAAATATGGGAAGACTTAGCAAAACGGTTTGATTCAGAAACCTTATTTGAAATACGCGAGATGGAGAATGATGTATCTTTCATTCGCAATTATCTCAACCAGGAATTGGTTGATGATCTAAATCTCTTTAATTATCGCAAAGTAGGAGCCCACTGGCAGGTCATGGATACAGCTTGGGAAAAGGTGCGCGATAATTTAGTTAGGCAGTTGGTGAATGGAGGCCATCCCAAAATTATCGTCCGGGATGGGGATTATGAAGGCAAGGGAGGGTTATATCTTTATCACGTTCATGAAGGAATGGATTTGGATGTCGTTTATCTTGAGAAGACCCTGTTGCTCTTGGAAAGTTTGTGGGGGAAGGGGGCGTATCTGGAAACCATAGTGGATGGGAAACAAGTACTGTTTGAGTGTTCCAACCAAGGAATTTCACGTAAGAATATAACCCTACATAACCATAGCTTAATTAACAGCCTAGGATAGGAGGTAAGCAGATGCTCGAAGGACTGCTCGTTCAATTAGGGGAATTCGTGGTTCAGCTCATCTCAAGCTTAGGCTATTTTGGGGTGTTTTTAGCTATGGCTATTGAAAGTGCCTGTATTCCTTTGCCTAGTGAGATTATCCTCCCCTTTACCGGCTACATGGTGTATCTTGGGCATTTCGACTTTTGGACAGCTACTCTGGCAGCGACCTTGGGGAATCTATTTGGGGGTGTAGTGGCTTATTACGTAGGAGTACGAGGAGGTAGGCCATTTATCCAGCGTTATGGTCATTACTTCTTTATTAAGGAAAAAGAACTCAGGTGGACTGAGCGCTTGTTTAGCAAGCATGGAGAGGTTACAGTCTTAGTGGGGCGTATGTTGCCCATTATTCGCACCTTTATATCTCTTCCTGCCGGCATCGCTAAAATGAATCCGGTCAAAATGGCTGTTTATACGGTGTTAGGATCACTGCCTTGGTGTATGTTTTTGATTATTGTGGGAGAAAAGCTCGGCGCCAATTGGAATTCCTTAAAACCTTTATTCCACCGCATGGATTTACTCATTGGCATACTGATTTTGATCGGAATCAGCTATTGGTTTTTAAAACAACGCAAACAAAAACGTTAGCGTACCTTGTAGCGTACCCTATTGAGAAACTATTACGTAACAAAAGAGAGGTAAAGCTGATGTCAATGCTTTACCTCTCTTTTGTTTTTACTAACACGCAAGCCTTACTGTTCACGGCAAAGAGGGCAAACTCCAAAAAAGCGTAGCCAATGCTCCTCGATTTGATAGCCACTGTCCCGTTCCAGCTTGTCTGCAATATGGGAAATGGGGCAATCTCCCAGCAATTCTTCCGTATGACCGCATTGCGAGCAAATCAATTGGTGGGAATGATGGTGATGTGAATGCTCGTTGTCCAGGCGATATTTCTCACCACCCACCCCGAACTCCTCGGACTTCAAGAGACCGAGACTTTTTAGCAAGTCTAATACACGATAGATGGAAGCAACACCGATACGGGTGTTTTCCTGTTCAAGTAAATGATGAATATCGTAAGCGCCTAAGAATTCTGAATGGTTTGCTAAAATTCCAATCACTTTTTTACGAGCGGTGGTCAGTCGATATCCTCTTTCTTGAATGAGTTGGATGATATCATCAGGTTTCACGAAGGTCATCCTTTCTCAGATAGTTTTACCCGGCCTAGACTGCGACGTAGGCCGACGCGTTTGGCCGAAAAAAGGAAGCTTATCAAAAAAATCAGCGCAGCTGTCAGGGCGATACTAGCGCCTGAAGCAATGTTCAAATAATAAGATAGATAAAGTCCGACGATGGCACTCAATAGGCCAAAGATAATTGCTAGAAGGACGAGTTTTTTCAGAGAATGTGTCCATTGAAAAGCAGAGGCTGCCGGGATGGTCAAGAGTGCTGTGACGAGAATAATTCCCACAGTTTGGGAGGCCACCACTACGGTTACGGCAATCATAGCCAGCATAGCGTAATGAAGACGAGCACGCGGTAAGCCAGTTACTTCAGCCATTTCCGGGTCGAATGCATAATAGACAAATTCTTTATAGAAAAGGGTTAGAATCAAGAGAATCAAGAAAGTTGAACTGACGATAATCAATAGATCAAAAGAACCTATTGAAAGGACAGAGCCGAAGAGGTAACCGGTTAAGTTAGTAGAATAGAACTTTAGGGAGCTAATTAACGCCACCCCTAAGGCCATGGAGGTCGAGAAAAGGATCCCGATCGCCGTATCCAAGCTGACCTTAGTTTTTTCATGGAGCACCCCGATAAACAGAGCAAGGCCAATGGTATAAATGTTCCCGGCGATGTACAGATTCCAGTCCAGAAGATAACCGATCGCTAAGCCTGCCAAAGATCCATGAGCTAAACCTTCGCCAATAAAGGCCAGACGTCTTAATATAACAAAGGTTCCCACCACAGCAGTGAGAATTGCAATAGCAATGGTTCCGATTAATGCCTGCTGCATGAAGGGATATTGTAAAGGATCAGTTAATAGATGCATTGCGAATTATCCCTCCTAGTTGGCTTCCCATGAAGGTACGCTCTAAAATATCGGGAATGAGAACTTCCTCGGGTGCACCAAATGCGATGACGGTTTGGTTTAGACACAAAATTAAATCAAAATGATGATATTCCAAAGCGGCTAAATCATGGGTCGTGGTAAGGATGGTAATTCCTTCGCCATGTAAATCTTCAATAAGACGATAAATACTTTCCTGAGAAGGGATATCTAACCCAGTAGCGGGTTCGTCTAAAAGCAAGAGCTGCGATTCGGTGGCAAGGGCTCGGGCAATCAAAACCCTTTGCTGCTGGCCTCCAGAAAGTTGGCCGATGGGACGATTCTTTAGCTGGAGCATATTGACCTTTTGCAAAGCCTGCTCAACAAGGTGATGATCCTCTGCTCGGGGACGTTTCAGCCATCCTAAACGCCCGGTTCTGCCGAGCATAACGACTTCATAAACAGAAATGGGGAAATCCTTATCCATGGTTTTAAGCTGGGGGACATAACCCAACTGCATTTTGCGCCGCCATTCTTGAGTTGGAGGCTGACCAAACACCTTAACAGTTCCTTGAGAGGGAGGGTTCAAACCGACGATGCTTTTGATAAGAGTTGATTTGCCGGAGCCGTTGGGTCCGATAATGCCTATGCAAGAGCCGCTGGGAATTTTAAGGTTAATATCCCAAAGAATTTCCCGTTGGGGCAGGGTAAAATAAAACGAATCAAATTCAACGGCCAGGGGTAGTTGAGAATTGTGGAGATGCATTAGAAAACCTTCTTCCATCAGCGGAGTTATGAGCTTTTTGCCTGATTTATTATTTTAGAGCGGAGACAAAGGCATTGGTATTGTGCTTCATGATGCCTATATAGCTGTCTGTATCTGGACTAACACCGAGGGTGTCAGGATACAAATCATCTACGACCTTAATCCCTGTATCTTGGGCAAGTTTAAGAATGAGCTTGTTATTAAAGCCAACCTCCCCAAAGATAGCTTTTACATCATGTTCCTCAATAAGTTGTAGGAGTTGGGTGTATTCCATAAGTAGAGGTTCGGATTCTTCTCCAGAAACCACCGTACGAAGGACAGTGAGACCATAACGTTCTGTATAATAACTCCAAGCATTATGGTAGACGATAATTTGGCGATGGTTTTCAGGAATAGTCTGGATTTGCTCTTGTATCCATTGATCCAAGGATTCCAGTTCCAGAAGATAGTTTTGGGCATTGGTGGCGAAGACCTCTTGATCTTGAGGGTAGGTCTCGATCAAGACGTCACGGATTTTTTCTACATAATGTTGAGCGTTTGTTACATCCAGCCATAAATGAGGGTTACCCTGGGAGTGATCATGACCATCCCCTTCAGTGTGGGTCCCTTCCTCTTTATGAGCATCATACTCCTTCACCCCTAAGAGGGGGAGTCCCTCAGATAAGACCACGGTCCTGATGCTAGGGTTTTGGGAATTACTAATGAGGTCTTCCAGATAGTATTCTTGGCCGACACCGTTAGCAAAAAAGAGCTTAGCTGTTGCCACTTGCCGAACTGCATCAGCCTTTGGCTCATAGGTGTGGGGGTCACTGCCCGTTGGTACCAAGCTGACGACTTGAATTCGATCACCGCCCACTTCCTTAATCAGGTCGGCAAGGGGAGAGATGCTGGTGATAACCACATTTTGTTTGAGATTGCTGACGGGCTTCTCTGCTGAACAACCACCTATAAAAAAAGCTAGAGATGCTGCTAGGATAATCATGAACCATTTCGAATTATTGCTAAATGATGGCATAGTGCCTCCTTATTGATATAGTATTTCAATAAGAAAGTGTAGTATAGAAAGAGCAAAATGTCAAATTTTTAAGTTCAATTTACTTATTAACATGGTAAACGAGCTGAAAAATGGTTATAATCAGGGAGAGAATTCAATTTTAGGAGGATATACTGTGAGCGAACAAGAATTAAATGGCAAGAAGCCTGTCGTAACGATTGAAATGGAAAATGGAAATCAAATAAAGGTTGAGCTTTATCCTGAGATAGCTCCCGAGACAGTGAAAAATTTTGTTTCCTTAGTTGAAAAAGGTTTTTATGACGGGATTATTTTTCATCGGGTGATTCCCGGCTTTATGATTCAGGGTGGAGATCCTCAAGGAACCGGAATGGGTGGCTGCGGCTATAGCATAAAAGGTGAATTTACTGCTAATGGCTTCCAAAATGACCTGAAGCATGATCGTGGCGTTATTTCCATGGCACGTACGGCAAACCCCAACTCAGCAGGATCTCAATTTTTCCTTATGCATGCTAATTCACCACACTTGGATGGTCAGTATGCTTCCTTTGGTAAGATTATTGATGGGATCGAAGAAGTAGATCGCATTGCCGATGAAAAACGCGATTATCGTGATAAACCCATCGAAGATCAGCGGATGAAAAAGGTTACAGTAGATTTTCTATAAGACTTATAAGAATATATAGCTTTTAAAGACTATAAATAAAAATCATTCGCTTGTAACATAAGGCAGTGAACATAGGAAAGAGAGGGAA
This sequence comes from Desulfitobacterium sp., assembly GCA_050251735.1. Classification (GTDB taxonomy): domain Bacteria; phylum Bacillota; class Desulfitobacteriia; order Desulfitobacteriales; family Desulfitobacteriaceae; genus Desulfitobacterium. The sequence continues at coordinate 107,840 of JBFWMF010000009.1, read as the reverse complement.
TGTCCCTCTTTTTCCTCTTTTGAGAATTTAAACTTAGGAGATATGGCTAAGAATAAATTATTGAAAGAATAGATCATCATCAGAGATGATCATGGGAAGAGAAGATCATGGTAAGAATTGAGAAAGGAAGGGGAGAGATATGATTTGGCTTTCGTCAGACTTTAATCGTATGGCCGAAAATATTCTGAATGAATACTCTCCTGCTCGAGCTTCTTTCTCTACGCTAATTTATGGTCCTGCGGGGGTAGGAAAATCTGAACTTCTCCTCCAGTGTTTTAAACGACTAAAGAATCAGCACTCTATTCTCTACCTTGATGCCCAAGATTTTATCAAGAGCTATGCTTTTTCAGCTCAGGAAGGAACCTTAGCTCAATTTCGTCACAGAGTCCGCACCCCGGCTGTGTTGATTATTGATCATCTTGAATTGCTAAAAGGTAAGGCTCACAGTATCGAAGAATTCTATCATACTTACGAAGCTCTGTTTCAAGGTGATCGCAAAATGATTTGTGGATTTCAAGGAGAACCATCTCAATTAGATATTCTCGGGCATAAACTTGCCTCACGTTTACGAGGGGGATTAGCTGTTCCGATTGGGCAGCCGAACCGAGAAGACATTTTAAACTATCTGTATCGGCTTGCACACGCTAAGTATTTAATCTTAGAAGAGCAAGTGTTAGAGACCCTAGCGAAGGAAATACACAGTTTTCGGGAAGCCCAAAACCTTTTAAAAGGCTTTATTGAATACGCTAATAGAATGGAAGGGGCTCTGGACAAGGAAGCCTTAACAGCCTATTTAATCTATCTAAGAAATAGGGATAGTCATCGTCCTACCCCGCACAATATCATTCGCCATGCTGCAAATATAACGGGTACGAATCTTGATGATATATATGGAACTTCGAGAGTTTCTCAAGTGCGAGAGGCACGGGCGCTAGCAATCTACGGAATGCGGAGCCTCTGTCAGCTTTCATATCCCGAGATAGGGTTATTGCTGAACAAAGCTCATAGCAGCGTTATGAAATCCTATCAACAGGTTCAGGACCTTAATAAGAAAAATCCCGAAATATGTGCAAAGACTAAAATGTTCTTAGAGTATTTTGAAGCTCGTGACGACGTGAATTTTAGGAAGGGGGTATGATGCGTGACAAATAGGATTAAAAAAGTTGCCGTTCTCACCAGTGGTGGAGATGCACCGGGGATGAATGCCGCCATCCGAGCTGTAGTGCGCAAGGGGATATATCATGGACTTGAAGTTCTTGGGGTAAAAAAGGGTTACGAAGGACTTATCCATGGTGAATTCATCCATATGAATTTGGGGGCTGTAGCAGATATTATTCATCGCGGGGGAACAATGCTTATGACGGCCCGTTCTTCTGAGATGATGACTCCAGAAGGGCAAAAAAATGCGGCAGAGCAATTGCGTTATCGTGATATTGATGCCTTAATCATTATTGGCGGGGATGGTTCTTTTCGTGGGGCACAAACCCTTTCAGCCCAAGGAATACCGATTGTAGGTATACCAGGCACGATTGATAACGATATTGCAGGAACGGATTTGACCATTGGCTTTGATACCGCCGTAAATAATGTGGTGCAGGCCGTAAGTAAAATTCGCGATACAGCAACTTCTCATGATCGCACCTTCCTGGTCGAGGTCATGGGGCGAGATTGTGGGAATATTGCGCTCCAGTCGGGGGTAGCTTGTGGCGCAGAAACTATCATCGTTCCCGAGATCAAGCCGGATATGGATGATATTATGGCTAAGTTAGCACGAGGCCATCAGCGAGGGAAGAATCACAGTATTATTATTGTCGCAGAGGGTGCAGCTAGTGCTTTGCATCTAGGGGAAGAACTTCGCCAACGTACTGGATTTGAGACCCGAGTCACGATTTTAGGGCATATACAACGGGGAGGAAGTCCCAGTGCCATGGATATTGTCTTAGCTTCCCAGATGGGTGGCAAGGCGGTAGAAATCCTCTGTGCCGGCGAGACGGATCGTATGACAGCCTATGTGAATCAAGAAATCGTTTCTTTGCCCCTAGAAGTTGCTTATGGAGAGCGGAGACCACTGAATAAAGCTCTCTATGATCTAGCAAATCAGTTAGCAATTTAAGAAGGCATAACTCAAAGACAAGAAAAGAAAAAACGAAGATAGAGGAAATTAAGCACATTAGGTAGAATTCTTGCATTTGAGGTGATCAGTGTGGAACAAGTATTTGCTTTAGATATTGGCACACGCTTGGTAATGGGGCTTATTATGGAAAAGACTTCGGAGGGCTATCGAATCATCGCGCGAGCCCAAACAGAGCATCGCCAGCGGTCGATGTATGACGGCCAGATACACGATGTTGAAGCAGTCGCTGAAGCTGTGCGATGGGTGAAAGAGGAGCTAGAAGCACAGATTATGAGGAAACTATGCTATGTATCTGTTGCTGCAGCTGGGCGAGCGCTTAAAACCGTTGTGGCTACTGCGCAAAAATCGCATCTTGTTCCCATTATATGGGAAAGAGAGGATGTTTTTGCTCTCGAAATGGAAGCAGTAGAACATGCCCTGCGTGAGTTACAGCCTGAAGACGGCACCTCGTACCATTGTGTTGGATATAGTACAATTGAAGCTTTTTTGGAAGGACAAAGTCTAGCCAAGCTGATCGGACAAAGAGGAAAAGAGGTCCAGGTTAAGGTGATTGCCTCATTTTTACCTCGTACGGTAATCGATGGCTTAACAGGAGTAATTACCAGAGCTGGCTTAGAGATGAGGGACTTAACCTTAGAGCCCATTGCAGCTGGAAGAGCAGCCATTCCACCGGATATGAGGCGAATGAATCTTGCCTTAGTTGATGTGGGCGCGGGTACTTCTGATATTGCCTTAACCCAAAATGGATCGTTTTTTGCCTATGGGATGGTGCCCATGGCAGGGGACGCAATCACGGAAAGGATTTGCCAGCATTATCTGGTGGATTTCAAAACCGGAGAAACAATCAAGCGCAGCTTGGATTCAAACGCTCAAGTTACCTTTACAGATTTTCTTGGGGCGGAAATAACGATAGATCAAGAAGAAGTTATCGAAGTAATTCGCCCAGTTGTTTTCGAGTTAGCTCAAAAGATAGCTGGGGAATTGCTTCACCTCAATCAAAGGAATCCCCATGCGATTATTCTCGTCGGTGGGGGAAGCTTAACACCTCATCTGGCGGAGATGCTTTCTGAACTTCTCGAAATGCCGAGAAATAGAGTGGGTATCCAAATCCGTGAAAGGATTCAGGGAGTCTCGGGTGACGAAACACTCAAGGGACCGGATGCCATAACCCCCATCGGGATTGGCATATCTACCTTAGAAGGTGAAGGGTTACAATACTTTTCGGTACACGTCAATGACATCCCCGTCCAAGTCTTTGAATTGCAATTAGCGACAGTATCAGATGCGCTGCTGGCGGCGGGAATAGCACCAAGACTGCTTGTGGGTCGACCAGGCTCGGCTCTAACCTTTGAATTTAACGGGGAGATGAAGATCCTCAAGGGTGAATTCGGAAAACCTGCGCAATTTATTCTCAATGGTCAAGCGGTGAAATTGGACCAAGAACTCAAGCAGGGCGATACCATTGAATTCCAACCCGCAGTCGATGGGAAAGATGCACAAATAACGTTTGCTGAATTGATTCCTAGCGTACTAGCAAAGAAGATCAAGGTTAATGGGCAACCACTGCTTTTCTCGCCGCAAATCTATTGTAATGGTCATCTGGTAGAGGGTCATATGAACGTTATCGATGGTGCCAAGATAGAGGTTGCGAGTAATCGAACAATAAAGGATTTGTTGCGTTTTCTTCAGGAAAAGAATTATCAACGGACGGAGATACATTATAAAATTGACGGTGAGGAACATACCATTCCCGAAACAAGAGAAATTCTTGTCAACCGACAAAAAGCAACCCTCGAGCGGGTTATTCAGTCCGGTGATGAGGTAATCATCCGAGTGAAAGAGCTTACGATTAAGGATTTACAATTAAATCCGCGACCTATGGTGTTTTGTGTCAATGGTGAAGAGGTTCTTTTTCCTCCCCAAATCCGCCGTGTGCTCTCCCGTGGCAAAATTCTCACCGGGCAGGATAAAGTAGAAGATGGAATGGAACTGATCGTTGAGGGTTATGAAACCAGGCCAATACTTTCGGATTTACTTCCTCATATTAAGATACCTCAGGGGATGCCTGCCAATGCCAAGTTATCCTTGAAGAAAAACGGTCAAGAAGCAGAGTTCACAACCCCTCTCATTCCGGGAGACCGCATAGAGATCCAATGGGAAAAGATCTTTCCCAATAATAAGCAATAAGCAAAAATAAAAAATCCCCATCTGTTGCTTGATGGGGAAGGGGCTATTGCCCGGGTGGAAAAGGGTTGAGGAGTGTTTGAATTTAGTATAGACTAATCGAAATATTCTGTCAGCAAAGATTCCCTCAATGGTATATAATGATAGGTGAATGGTTGAATTTGCACTCTTGACATTCTGCTGTCAGGCTCTAAAATAATAATGGAGGTGTCATAATTATGTTATTTCAATGGATAATGGGTATTGTTGCTCTTGGTGCTCTTATTGTATTATTAGCTTCGGACAGATGGACCAGTAAATCTAAGCATTCTAGCTACTATGATCAAGCGAAAAAACCATCGGGCAAAGAAGCACGTTTTGCCGATCTTCCGGACACATCAACAAATGATAAATTTTACTCAAAATTAAATGCTCGATAAGAAATAAAAGAAGCCTGCACGGCTTCTTTTTATTTACCTAACTTTATATTTACCTAACCTTTTATTTACTAACAACTATCGCTATTAAAACTGTTGTTATTTTGCAGTTGTTATCTATGAGGGGCTGTTTTTTTTAGTTCTCCGGGAATTAGTTCATAATGACAGAAGGCAGACTCTTCTACTGAGAGCACATATTGAACCTCTTCTAGGATCTTGTTTTGCTTTTCCCGTGGACTCAGACTTTGAATATTGAAGGCAGCTAAATGCTCAATTACTTCTTGAGCAATTCGAAATTGATGTATTTCTTGAGTTCCCGTGAAGTGAAATTGGTAAAGGTGCTGTTGGGTCTCTTTGATCATCAGGGCACGACGTCCAAGGGTAGCTTTGTTTAAGACCTGTATGGCATCAACTGCGCAGGATTGAGTATAGGCTTTGACTAATACTTCTGAATCTGGAGTGGGCCGAATGCCCATCTCCCGTTGAGCTAGTTGGGCAACCCGATAACCTAGGGCAATACCGGGGCAGGTATGACCATGAAAGTCTATGACAAGCTCCCAAGGAGTTTTTTCAACGCACATAAAAAACCCTCCCAAATAGATTCTTTACTACTATTTTAACTCTTTTGGGAGAGATTAGAAAGCAATTATCTTTATTATTTAATCTCAAGATTCAATCTCCCGCGGAATCTGGGGAATTAGCTTTATGTCATCTACGGATGATGACCCCGATGATTCCACCAATCCCACCTGTGGCTAGGCAAATGATAGTTTTTTCACCTAACTCTAACCAGGAAAGGGTATCCGGACTCAAAATTATGAACAAGATGATTAACAAAATAATAAAGGCAATGCCAATTCCGATTCCGTAATAAAGGCCTTTCCTACCGGCGCGATAGGCAGTGAGCGCTGCAGCAAGGAAGACACTGACCCCAACGATAATGTTATAAGCCAAAGAGGACTCACGTAGGGGTGTGAAGGTTAATAAGAGGCTAAGAATTAAGGAAAGGAGCAGAGCAGCACCGGACGCGATTAATATTCCTTTAAGGATAAGATTAAATTTAAAGGATTTGGGCATAGGTCATACCTCCTTTGACTAATAGAATCTATGCGTGTGCATGGCGGAGTATGCTTCAAAAGGGTTAAGTTTAAAGAAATTGGATTTTTCTAAAATTTAGGTTTATAATGAGTTAAGATATTACCGGATCATCCGGCAGGGGAGATGGTTTCTTGGCCTTAAGAGATAAGACGAATCAGCGATTTAAGGAATTTTTTGAGAAACAGTCGAAAAGAAATGAAGGAATAGAATTTGAAATTGCCTTTTCCGAGATTCAAAGAGCGACAGGAGCGGCCAGTAGCACGATGAAACGTGCCCTTGAGGCATTAGCCGCTGAAGGTTGGCTGGAAATCAATCCTGGTCGCAATTCGCGTTATGGAATTTTCAAATTATTGAAATCGGAAGCAAAATCTGATGACATTTCTACCCCAATCTCAGAACTTTCTTCAGCACCTGATTCCGAGTCTGCTCCAGAGCCCGCTCCTGCACAAGAACCAGATTTTCGTACAACTTCAACTATGGATTCCGACGAAGGTGAATTTAAAGAAAAGATTTATGAGCTAGAACATCTTATGGATGGGCTGCGTCGGAGAATAAGAACTCAAGAAATGACCATCGCTCTTCTGCAGGATCGCCTGGCTGAGATTGAAGACAAGCTTTATCGAAGGTGATTTTCCAGCTCTTACATGGTGTATTTTATAGCTTAAGTGTTATAATAAAAATGTATCCTGCGTTGTTCGTAGAATATCTTGGTTTTGATCCTATTTATGACACGGGAGCTGTCGTGATGGATCCTGTACATCAGGCCCCACTTCGTGGGGAAGGTGGAAAGATTTATCCGGGTACCCACCTGCGAGAGCAGGGTCAGAAACCTAGAGTTTTACGGCAAGGCGGGGATGGTAGGGATTTTCCCTACCATTGTTTTTTAATTTTTGATTTTTTGCTTATTACTTCAAATTAAAAAATTCTTTAGGGGGATGTATGACTAAAATTATTTTTACTCGTCATGGTGAGACCCTCTGGAATATCGAAGGCCGTGTTCAAGGTGCACTGGATTCACCGCTTACTACAAAAGGGATATTACAAGCACGCAAGCTTGGAAAGCGTCTGCAAGGGGAAGGAATTACGAGAATCTATTCCAGTGATTTGCCGCGAGCCCAAGCTACAGCTGACGAAATCCGTCAGGAACTGAGCATACAGGAGGTTTTCCTCCACCCCGGTTTGCGTGAATTGTCCTTCGGAGAATGGGAGGGTAAAAGCTGGTGGGATTTGCGGAAGCTCTATCCGGAATTGTTTGCGATTTGGGATAAAGGGCCTCACCAGATCCAGATTCCTGGCGGGGAAACCATGTGGGAGGTAACCGACAGAGCTTGGCTACTTGTTCAAGAGCTAGCCCGACACCATGCGGGGGAAACACTTTGTATTGTCACTCATGGTATGACTCTGCAGTTGATTGTGAAGAAGGCATTGGGAATTCCGGTAGAACAATGGGAAGATGTCCCTTGGCAACATAATACGGCTGTGAATATTTTTGAGTTCTATGATGATGGTGATATCAAGCCCCTGGTGATAGCTGACCATTCTCATTTAGATGACGAAATAAAATCTACTAGCGGTATCACCACAAAAAGCAAGCCAGAATAGGAGGTCTCCTATCTGGCTTGCTTTTTGGAATACGGGACATTTTAGCCTAGTTTTTTGAACCTAGGCTTCTTTAGATGGATTCTGATCGGGAACGGTAGGGGAGCTATTTCCCCAATCTTGATCAAATTGAGTGATTAATTCTTGAGTGGCGGTGGGGGAGGGAACAGTAATCGAGAGCTCATGGTTCATAACAAAGGCCTTGTATCCCCATCCAGAGCTACTAAAGATAAAGGTATTACCATCGAATATACCATAATTCAAATCCAAGGAAGGCTGAGCCTGTGAATTGTAATAACGAAGCTGTACTCCTGCGTCTTGGAGTTTTAGCAAGGTTTCAGGATAACTGCTAGGCATGATATTAGAATCGACGATCAATTTCACATCTCGGCCCTTAGCGGCAGCCTCGATGAAGGCATTCACAATCTCGGTATCTGTCGCATGTGAGACAGTGGCCCAGATGGTTTTCTCACTTTTCTGGATATGATCAAGGATCTGAGCTTTGACATTGACATTGGCTGCCACAACAATACTGTCTTCCACTAAAGCAGTCTCTTGGGGAAGGTCGAGGGAGAGGGTCGTAGTGAAAATCCAATCGCGATTAAACACATTAGCTAGCTTCGCAACGGAACGTCCCGTTAAAGAAACAGCAAGATTATGGGTCTTAAAGCCCTCGCTGGTCCAGGGAAATGAATAAACGATAGCTTCCTTTAAGTCCACAATAAGAAACTTGACCTCATTTGTTTGACCTTTACGTGCCGGATAGTACTGTACAGATATGTTCTGGCTTTTGAACTCATTTAAGGTCGCTTTATTCGGTGTTTCAAATTGGTCGAGCAGAATGCGAACTTCTATGCCGCTGGCGGCTTTTTTGATGATTAATTCCTTGAGAGCTGTATCGGAGAAGATCTTTTGTTCGATATAGATTGACTTTTGGGCAGAATCAATAAGCTCTATGGTTTTGGCACGGGCACTGCTAGCATCAAAATACAAGGCTTCGGCGGAAAGATTGGAGACGGGAGCATCGTTCTCTTTTACAAACAGGTTCTTAATATTTATAGAGCAGCCTGTAAGGAAAAGGCTAAGGATTAGGATGATGGGGAGAAACCGATTCCTCATAAGTTCTTCGACTCCTAAATAATTCTAAAGCACTCATCGCAAATTGTATGAATTCTTCTATAACATTATAGCATAAAGAGCTTAATTGAGAAAATCTGGTTGGCATAGAACTTCTCTTTTTCACATAGACATACTCAAGTATAGAAATGAAAAGGGGCAGGATCTTGATGAGAAAAAATAGACATGGCTTTCTCTTGATAGTCATAATCCTGTTTTTATTTTGTTCATTAACCGTCAAGGAGAACATATCACCACAAGCGGGGCAGGTCGCTGCGATGCCAAGTAGAGGGGTAACGGAGTTTTCAGCAGATAAAGCCTATGAACATATCCGTCATTTGACGGAAAATATCGGTCCTCGACCAGCCGGAAGTAAAAATGAACAGAAGGCTGCCCAATATTTATATTATATTTTGGAGCAACAGGGTTGGAAGGTACGGGAACAACCTTTTAGCAAAATTGTGGTTCCTAATAACCCACTCGTGCCTGAGAATAGAATACAAGTGATCAGTAGCCGCAATATAATTGCCGAACTACCGGGAGAGCAACCAGAGACCATCCTGCTCGGAGCACATTATGATAGTGCCGATGTATCAGCACCCGGAGCAGTTGATAATGCTTCGGGTGTGGGTGTGTTGTTAGAAATCGCTAGGGTTTTAGGACAAGAAAAGCACGAGAAGAGTTACCAGATTGTCTTTTTTGGAGCGGAAGAAAGTGGGCTGGTCGGTTCAAGTTATTTTACTGCTCAGAGTGACATGTCCGCTATCCAGTGGATGTTGAATGTGGACATGGTGGGCGCCCCCTTAGAGATAGATATCGCCGGGAAAATCTCCGCTCCACCAGAATTGGTTCAACAGGTGGTGCGCATCTCTCGTCAAGAACAAATTCCCTTCCATGTGAGCCGAGATTTTGCCGTGATGACTAGAGAAGGATCCCAAGGCGGCAATAGTGATTTTAGTCCTTTTTTAGATCAGAGCATTCCTGCTCTGGGGCTTGGAATCGCCGGACGTGCTGATGGATATTACCATCGCCCCGAGGACCGCATTGAGAAAGTCACCCTTCAGAGCTTAGAAACCATGGGGCAATTGATACCCAAGCTTGTTGAACAGGTTTCCATGACGGGGAGTGGGCAAAAGAGCTGGGACGCCTATTATCTACCCTTTCAATTGGGCTCTTATCTATTCATTATCCCGACCCTAGGGTTAAGATTTCTTTTCGTCATGGGCATTTTCTTTACTATTTACACGATAGTGCAGAGCTTAAGAACACAAGATCCACTGTATAGTGGGGATTTTAAAGGATATACGGTTATGGGGATAGGAATTCCCCTAGTTGCAGTGTTCGTTAGCTTTATGAGTGGAATAGGGGAGTGGCTTTGGCAACTCGCAAAAGGAAGAGTGTTTGTTTGGCAAGCTTATCCTGAGGTGTTTCTAGCTCTAAGAATTATTTTGCTTGTGTGTACTATGGTTATCGCCTTCCGGATTCTGAGAGATTTACCTAGACCAAAGGAGGGAAAGCTTTATTGGTTAGTAGGGACGGTGATGCTCCTGCTTCTCACGATTGTGCTAGGACTTTACCGGATCGATTTGGCGTTTCCTTTCCTCTTTTGGCTCATCTGTTTTAACCTATTTCGATATTTTCCCAGCATGATTTGGGTGCTGATCGGCCCTTATTTTATTTACAAAATTCATTGGGAATTACTAAATTCTCAGCAATGGTCCAGTTTTTATGAAACCCTCCATGTCTATCCCCTCGTCTTTATTTTGCTTTATGGAATGCTCTTTATACCTGTCCTATTAGGGGGACTGTACGTCATTGAGCAAGGTAAAAGACCCTGGGCAAAGATGCTTCAGAAACTATGGCTTCCAGCCCTTATAGGTGGGGTTAGTATTATCCTCGGATCTGGTTTAATCCCAAGCTATAGCAAAGCCCATCCCCAGCCAATTAGGGTCCAAACGATCTGGAGCGATGGGGAGGCTGTGAAGTTGGGAATCTCCGGTAGTGATACCCTGCCCTCTAGTTTAGTTAAGGGGCTGGATGCAAAAGGATTAAGACTGGGAGTAGACCGTAGAACTCTTGAATTACCCGTACCCACAGAAACAGCTCCTTTGCAAGTGAGGGTCTCCGTTATGGATACGGGTGAACGTATTTTGAACTTCAAGATGTCTATGAAGTATAGTCGTGAACCCTATAGCGTGAAAATAAAGTTAGAAAGTCAAAAGCCCTTCGCTATCCTCGAGATGGATGATTTTGTACCTATGTCAAAGCTCCCTCGTAAAATTTCTCTGGAGGGTAAGGAGTATAAAGGGACCTATTCCTTGACCTTAGAACGAACGCCACCTCATTTAGGAGCCGTGCAATGGAAGATAAGCGCCCCAGGAATTGTTCACTGTAAGGTGGAGATCCTCTTGGCTGACCCATCTCCTCGCTATGTCCTCGAGATTCCTCAAGTCTCACCAAATTATGAAGAAGTTTATCTTGATGTTTTCGAATTTTAGTTATTAATTTCATCGGCATAGATTGGTCAAAGTTATGGAAGAATAATGGTGAGGAGGTTGATATGATGTATAAAAAAATTGCTGTCGAAGATGGCCTCACCAATGTATTGCAGGAATTACATACAGCCGGATTCCACACCATGCCCTTAGAGGATGATGTATTAAGAAATGTGAGTGCTATTGTGGTCAAAGGAGATGGAACAGATATTTTGGCTGATGAAGCAAAATTTCGGGTACCGGTGATTCATGCGGCAGGACGAAGTGCCGAAGAAATCGCGGAAATTTTAAGAGACCGTTTATCCTAATCAAGTAAAATTTACTTTGAGGAAAGCAGAAAAGCTTTCCTTTCTTTAATTTTCGCGTTATATTTTAAAGAGTATACTGAGGGATAGAAAGGGCGGACGCTCCATTGACAGATATAAAGGTTTTTTTAGTAGCCAATCGCCGCAAAAGATTGGAACAAGGTCATCCTTGGATATATAAAAGCGAGATTCAAAGGATCGAAGGGGAGGCAAGCGATGAAGAGGATCTCGTGCAAGTCTATAATCATGCAGGTTTTTTTCTCGCCCAAGGGCTTTATAACGCCGACTCACAAATCACAGTCCGGATAGTTTCTTATCATCAGGATGAGGTGATCGATCAAGCATGGTTTCTCCAGCGGGTTAAGCAAGCCTGGTCAAGACGACAAAAGCTCTTACCCGAAGCCAGCTCCTGCCGAGTCATCCATAGTGAGGCGGATTTTCTGCCGGGAGTGATCGTGGATAAGTATGAAGATATCCTGGTCGTGCAAATCCTTGCCAAAGGGATGGACAAAAGAAGAGAATGGCTGCATTCTGCTCTAAGACAGGTATTTAACCCGCGCGGTATCTATGAGCGTAGCGATGTGTCTGTACGCCAATTAGAAGGGCTCGAGCAAAGAGCGGGCTTCATTGGCGAAGCCTTTGACACTCAAATCACGGTAGTGGAAAACTCCCTAAAAATTACGGTAGATGTAGCTGAAGGTCAAAAAACCGGCTATTTTTTTGATCAAAGGGAGAATCGTGCCTCTCTTAAACCATTGATGAAGGGCTGGGGGTTGCAACGCGGAATAACCCTTAGAGATGGTGCCCCCTTTGATCAGCGAGGCAAAGAAGTTAAGAACCCATTCTGGGATGGAGCAGAGGTTTTGGATTGTTTTTCCCATACCGGTTCCTTCATGCTTCACGCTTGCCTATTTGGGGCAAAAAAAGTAACCAGTGTGGATATCTCGGCAAAAGCCATTGAAATGGCCAGACACAATGCTTTGCAAAATGGCTTTTTACATCGCACGGATTTTGTCACAGCAAATGTGTTTGACTATTTACGAGAACAAGTTAAGGAGGGAAATTCCTGGGATGTGGTCATCTTGGATCCTCCGGCCTTTACCAAGAACCGTAAGGCTTTAGCAGGCGCTCTCCGCGGTTATAAAGAAATCAATTTGCAAGGCTTAAAGCTTGTTCGCCCCGGTGGAATTCTAATTACTGCATCCTGCTCCCACCATCTTAGTATGGACAAATTTTTGGAGATGGTGCAAAGTGCGGCTGTAGATGCCAAAAAGGTCTTACGGCTCATTGAAGTTCGTCGTGCCGGGGTGGATCATCCGGTGCTCATAGGGAGTCCTGAAACAGATTATCTGAAGTTTGCTGCTTTCGAAGTTTTTGACCGTGGTTAAATTGGAGATGATGGGGGAGGCGCCGGTGATTAATCTAGAAGAACGCAAAGATGAGTATCAGAAAATATGTAATCTTTTACGTCATCATTCCTATAAATTAACCCCGCAAAGACAAACCATTTTGAAGGCCTTTTTAGAACATGAGGATCAACATCTGAGTGCAGAGGATACCTACATGATGGTTAAAAATAACTATCCTGATATAGGACTGGCCACTGTCTATCGGACTTTAGATCTTCTTGCGGAGCTTGGAATTCTCCAGAAGAACGATTTTGGTGATGGTCGCAGTCGTTATGAATTTAACCGGCAAGATGAGCATCACCACCACCATTTAATTTGTGTGCGATGCGGTGAGGTATCTGAGTTCGATGAGGATTTACTGGAATCCTTAGAAGCTGAAATTGAGAAACGCAATGGTTATCATGTCATTGACCATGATCTTAAATTCTATGGTTATTGCGATAAATGCAAGAGTGCGTTAGAATAACGCGCTTTTTGCTTTATCTTCACGATTCATAAGGCTAATAGCTAAGATTGCGTGGTATTCTCTGTATTCAAGGCATGATTTGACGGATGGTTTAGGGAATTTAAAGAAGGAAAATAATTCCAATCGCTCGAAATATACTCAAAACGAGGTAAAGGAGCGACGCCTTATGTTTCCTCTGGCTACGGAGAAAAAACCGCTAAGAGAGTATTCATGGCTTAACCGACTGAAGCATTCCCCTTGGCTATTTAGCGGTAACGACAGTAAATCCTTAGAACATTGTTTAGCGTTGTTGCAGCAAGATGCGGAGAAGCCTCAATTTGAGGTGGTTAAGCATGTTATTGACCTGCAGGCCTTTCAAGAAGCTCGGGATTATTTAGAACGAATCTGGGGTAGGTATGACCGCCATGAGGGGGAAATTCAATACTTAATGGCTCGCTGTTATATGGGTCAGGGCTTGATCCAAGAAGCCTTAGTATGCTTGAATAAAGCCTTAGCTGCGGCACCTGAGCTTTCAGAATGCCTCGAGTTACAGGCGGATTGTCTACTGGAAAAGGAGGATTGGCAGGGAGCTGTTGATGCTCTGAGCAAGGCAATTCGTGCTAATCCGAAGAAGGCTGAAACTATTTACCGTCTGGGAACAATTTATTCCTTGCATGGTGAAATTTACGAAGCTTTATGCTGCTTTCAAGGTTGTTGCGAACTGAAGCCCCATAACTCTCTGTATTGGGAAATGAAAGGCGAAGCTCATCTGCAATTAGAGCAGATGTCCCAAGCTATTCACAGTTTTGAAAAAGCTCTTCGCTACGATTATTATCCGGATCTCAAAGCGCGTTTAGCCTATTGCTATATCCAAATTAATGAGCATAAAAAGGGAATTCGCTTATATCGACAGGTTTTAAAACATGATCCAGCTCATTATGATTCTTTATGTAATCTTGCGGCTGTTTATCAAAACCTAGGTCAATCAATTGAAGCGCTAAAACTACAAGAACGTGCTCAAAGCTTATGTCAGAAGGATCCCGTTTTACTCAATAATATGGCGTATACCCTTGTTCAGCTGGGAAGAACCAGAAAAGCTACGGAATATTATCAAGAAGCACTTCACTTAGCCCAAGCCAATCCGGTAATTTTATATAACCTAGCTGTCTGTTATGCCCAGAAAGGGAATTGGGAGAGCGGGATTGAAATTCTCTATCGTTTACTGAAAATCAACCCAGAGCATTCGGAAGGATGGGCGTTGCTCGGTAACATCTATGATCACCTTTTTGATTATGAAGCAGCCGTTGATTGCTATAACAAATCCTTAAAACTAGCATAGGTTATAAGAAGGCTTTCAGCCTTTTTTCTTTTTTTGTCAGATTTCTAGTTGCCTTTTTTTATAGATTTGTTATGATTTGCTAAGAGAATGAATAACAGTCTGCGATAATATAAGGCAAATATCTCGCCCTTGGAGAGATAATTCCAATATAAATCCCAACGGGAGGAGTATGGAGATTTGAGTATTGATTTAGAAAAGATTGAACAAGCGGTGACAATGATCCTAGAAGCAATAGGCGAAGATCCCCAACGGGAAGGATTATTAGACACGCCCAAACGAGTTGCCCGAATGTATCAAGAGGTTTTTGCAGGGATTCATGAGGATCCTAGCATGCATTTAAAGGTACAGTTCTCCGAGGATCATGAAGAAATGATCATTGTGAAGGATATTCCGGTTTATTCCATGTGCGAACATCATCTTGTTCCCTTCTATGGTAAAGCCCATGTGGCCTACATACCACGCAAAGGAAAGATTACAGGCTTGTCGAAAATTGCTAGGGTTGTTGAAGGGTATGCCAAACGACCACAGCTACAAGAACGTTTAACTGGACAGGTTGCGGACTCAGTCATGAGTATGCTCAATGCCAGAGGAGTACTTGTCGTCATTGAGGCCGAGCATATGTGTATGACCATGCGCGGAGTTAAAAAGCCGGGTTCTCGAACCTTGACCTCTGCAGTACGGGGGATTTTTAAAACCAATGAAGTGACTCGTGCGGAAGGGTTTGCGCTCATAAAGCAATAATGCCAAAGCTACTCATACGTTTCTGGCAACGAGAAAGGCCTAAGGCTAAAGGATGAGAATTATGGATAGAAAATCGGGAAAAATAGAGCTCATAGGAACCCAGAAGCTAAAAATAAATTCAGAACTCTACAAAGTCGTAGATTTTCTGAACAAAAATCTTAAAGAGCACCATTTAATGTTTGGCCTAAGTAAGAAAGAAGATACGATGACTATTTCGCTATACGAAGTCGAGTAATTTGGAGTGTACAATGCATATTTTATTAACGAATGATGACGGCTATTTTGCCCAAGGGCTTCAAACCTTATATTCAGTCCTCGCCAGGGAAGGCTATCAATTGTCGATCGTAGCGCCTGATAGTCAACGATCAGCTACAGGGCATTCGATCACCTTATTTGAACCACTATTTATCACTAAACACCCTCTTGAACATGGAACTGGCTATGCTGTCAGTGGCAAGCCTGCAGACTGTGTAAAATTGGCCATCCAAGGGGATATTATTCCGCGGCCGGATTTGGTGATTTCAGGGATTAATAATGGCCCGAACTTAGGAACTGATGTCTTTTATTCCGGGACAGTTTCCGCAGCCATGGAAGGTGTGCTGCTGGGCATACCCGCTATAGCTGTTTCTTTAGCTGCCTTTTCTGCTTCAGATTATGAACCTGCAGCTCATTTTGTGGCAAAAATCCTGCAAGAACCAAAATTATTCCGCTCAGGCTTGTTAAATGTTAATATTCCACCCCTGTCCGAAAACGAGTGGAAAGGGGTTCGCATCACTAAGCTTGGTAAAGCTGTCTATGAAAATGTCTTTGAACATCGCAAAGCCCCCTATGGCAAGGAGTATTATTGGCAGGCAGGTACTGTATCACCGGAGATGGATCAAGAAACAGACCTCTATGCGATCCAAGCAGGCTATATTTCATTAACCCCAATGCACAGTGATTTAACCGATTATGAGAAGCTTAATCAAATACGTGAGGGCTTTGCTACATTGAACTTCACAAATACATAGGAGTACAGACTTTCTGTACTCCTATGTTTGATTATCACCGGGCTAACCCACTCTAAGTCCCCTTATAGGCTGCGATGATAGAGGGCGGTTAATTCCAGTATGGACTCGACAAACGTTCAGAGTGCCCCACCGAACGAAGTCTTGTTCAAAGATTACCGTTTTTAAGACTCTCTTCGGCCCGGCGAATCATGGCTTTAACCATGCTCCCACCGATTCTACCTCCTACATGACCGCATTCTCGAGAAGTCATGTTGGCCCAACCTTGTGATTGGATTTTATCGGTCAGACCTAATTCGGAAGCAACCTCCATTTTGAACTCGTCCAAAACAGATTTGGGCAATATGCCAGCGGAGCGGTTACTGCGACTCATAGATATCCATCTCCTTTCATCTGTTTAATCGAGACAATTCTATCTTTTACAAAGATGAAAGGAAATATAGTAAAGAAATTCTGGAGAATTTAAGCTTAATTGTTAAGGGAGGAAGCTGAGTTGATTATTGGAACCTTTTTGTTTTATTTCTTCTTGTTCCTTTTTGTTTTTTCCTCCCCGGAAAAGCTCAAGAATAGAGATAAAAGGTGGACTAAGATTTTAGTTTTACCTGCTTTTTTTGCCTTATTGCTAAGTGTGCTCACGGTAATTAAGGTATTCTTCATATACAAAATATTATTGATGATTGTTGTGGGGATAACGATGCTCCTTACCTATTGGCAATACGGAAAAGAAATCAAGCAGTGGCTTGCGAAATAATCTTTAGGCAATTGCCAACTTTAGCGAGGAAGAAATTTGCCTAACCAAGGGATTCTGCGTAAATCATCACGATTGATCCCGCCGTTTAGAAATATGATGACGAAGTAGACTCCTGCGCCCAGAATGATTTCCGGAAAAAAGGCTAAAGGATGGAAAGCAAAGAAGGGATGGAGTAACCGGAAGGTTAACATCATACCGATTCCCCCGATGAGGGGTTGCAGAAGAAATTCCCTAAGGTTCACAGGCATCCCCGTATAACGAACAATAGCTGCTAGGTTTAAGGATGACGATATAAAATAACCGCAGACATAAGCGAGGGCGGTTCCTTTAAGTCCCCAGAGAGGAGAGGCTGTTAAGGTAAAGAGGATGGGAATACGAATGCCGGCGGCAATGATGGAATGAAGCACCGGGAGCTGTACCTTGCCCAATCCTTGAAGAATTCCGGTGGATGTTTGTTGAAGATAGGAAAATATCCCCCCTAGGGCCAGCAGGCGGAGAACGTTGCTGGTGTTTTTGCTTTTAAAGAAGGCACTGAAGGGGTCGGCAAAGAAGAACAGGATAATCAGACTGGGAACCCCAATGAAAATAGTCATCCGAATGGCTTGGGCACTGCGGAGCTTGACGATTTGCATTTGTTTTCTGGCCGCTGCTTCCGAGATGGCAGGGACGAGGGAGGTAGCCAAGGCAAAGGTGAATACGCTGGGGAAATTGAGTAGGGTAAAGGCTGCTCCGCCAAGTTGACCGAACAGAGTTGTCGCTTCACGGGCAGTATATCCGGCTACTTGCAAGCGTTGAGGTATCAGCATAGCGTCTAAGGACGATAAGCCTGTGGAAAAGAGTCTTCCGATGGTTACCGGATAAGCTAAGTGAAAAAGCTCTCTCATGGTTTGCAGTGGATGCTCCGCTTCATTAACCTGAGATGGCTTTTTTCTTTTTTGGAGCATATATTGAAGAATTATGACGCAGAGGCCAATGATTTCGCCTGCTAACATGCCTAAAGCTAAACCCGCGGCTGCCCATTCTATACCGCGCGGTAAGAGAGTATAGGCAGTCATAAATCCAACGGATACGCGTACTAGCTGCTCGCAGATTTGGCTGATTGCAGTGGGAAGCATGTTTTGCATCCCTTGAAAATAGCCTCGAAAAGCAGAGGAAATAGAGACCACGAAGATTGCCGGAGTACAAATGAGGAAAAGTCT
Source organism: Desulfitobacterium sp. (assembly GCA_050251735.1). Classification (GTDB taxonomy): domain Bacteria; phylum Bacillota; class Desulfitobacteriia; order Desulfitobacteriales; family Desulfitobacteriaceae; genus Desulfitobacterium. The sequence goes on along the minus strand of JBFWMF010000009.1, from coordinate 89,602 downwards.
GAGCACACGTGGATCGGGAAATAAACGCTCTGCCAGATAAGGGGAAACTAAGAAGAGAATAAGTGAAATCACGGCACCTGAACCGGTTAAGAAAACAAGAGCTGTACGAAAAATACCTTGAGCACGCACTGTATTATTCAGGGACATAGCTTCGGAGATCATTTTAGAAACTGCTAAGGGTATACCTGCCGTAGTAAAGACAAGAGCAAGCATATACATGGGAAAAACCATATTAAATAAGCCAAAAGCCTCCCCACCGATGTGGGTCATAATTAGGTATTGATAGATAAATCCTAAGACACGGTTTAAGAAATTTGCGGTCAATAGAATGACAGCACCATAAACAAATGTTCGTTTCGTCATCCATCCCCCAACTCCCCAAGTCCCACATATCCAGAATAACTCTATGCTTGAGGAAGGGAAGTAATGACAATTTAATCAAAGATTGTCTGAAAGGTAAAGCTAGGAGTTAAATATTTCATTGATTTTTAAGGAGAATGGGTAATAAGAAAGGATTTTTATCATTAGTGGAGAATTACTCTACAGTTGCAAATTTGCTCAAACTTTCTAACTAATTCGAATAAGATTAAATATTAATGGGCACTCTACCTCCCATAAAGGGAGGGGTTACCTGTGTGGAGCTTGATCAAGAATGCAAACATCTTTGCACCGGAACCACTTGAGACCCATGATCTCCTTGTGGTGGGAAACCAGATTGCAGCCATAGGTAACGATTTATCTCTTCCTTCTTACAGTAATGGTCAGGTGTATGATCTGCAAGGAAACTACCTTGTGCCGGGTTTTATTGATGCTCATGTCCATATTTGTGGTGGTGGTGGAGAAGCCGGCCCCAGCTCGCGAACTCCGGAGGTCCAACTCTCACAGCTAACCCAAGCGGGGATCACTACTGTAGTAGGTTGCTTAGGGACGGATTCTCTATCCCGTTCCATGGAAGGACTTTTAGTTAAAGCAAATGCCCTTGAAGAAGAAGGATTAACGTGCTATGTCTATAGCGGAGGATATCAAGCCGATCGTATGGTTTTTGATAATCTCCGTAAGGACCTAGTCTTAATCGATAAAGTTATTGGGGCGGGTGAGATTGCTATCTCTGATCACCGCTCAGCCCAACCCCAGATCTCCGAGCTGGAACGCCTTGCGGCAGGAGCTCGCGTAGGAGGGATGCTAGGACACAAAGCGGGAATTGTTCATATCCATTTAGGTGAAGGGAAAAGAGGCTTATCCCCCATTTGGAGGATTGTGGAAGACACTGAAATCCCGATTACCCAATTTATGCCGACACATATCAATCGAAAGGAAAAACTCTTAAAGGAAGGTGTAGAGTTTCTAAAAGCGGGTGGCACAATTGATCTAACAGCAGGTTGCGACGATTTTGAACCCCATTTACATGTTCCCTTCGTTTTAAATACCCTCTATGAGCAAGGACTATTAAATGACCGAGTCACCGTCACTTCCGATGGCAATGGTAGCTTACCTCAATACAATGAGGCTGGTGCCCTAGTTGGCATGGGAATCGGTTCGGTTCATGTCCTTTGGCGCGATGTTCGAGAGGCCATAAATGAGTATAAAATACCCCTAGAAATTGTTTTGCCGACGATTACCAGTAACCCTGCCCGTATTCTGAAATTAAAAGGCAAAGGTATGATTCGTCAAGGCTATGACGGAGATTTAGTCGCTTTGACTGATGATCTTAGGATTGATAAGGTCTGGGCTAGGGGCAAAATAATGATTCGTGACCGTATGCCTGTTGTTTTTGGGATGTTTGAGACATCATTGGCGAGTCATCTTCAGACTGTAGAAACTCCACGATTAGTCAAAGGTAGGATCCTTTCTAATACACATTAAGGAGGTTGATTTGTCTTGAAGACCTATGACACTATGAATCTACGCAACATATGCCTAGTAGGGCATGGAGGGGCAGGGAAGACGTCATTGTCGGAGGCTTGTCTCTTTAGCTCAGGCGCTACTACCCGGATGGGGAAAGTGCCTGAAGGTAATACTATGTCAGATTCTTTGCCAGAAGAAATTAAACACAAGGTCTCTATCAGTACGAGTCTTATTCCTGTAGAATGGCAGGGCTTTAAAATTAATATCCTTGATACTCCAGGATATTCCGATTTTTTTGGAGAGGTCAAGTCTGCCCTGAGAGTGGCAGAGAGCGGGGTTGTTGTTCTGTGTGGCGTATCAGGTCTTGAAGTACAAGCTGAGCTTATACTTGACTTGATGGAAGAGCAGAAGTTGCCTCGCGTTATTTTTATTAATAAGTTAGAGCGGGAAAACGCCAGCTTTACTAAAACAATTGATCAATTAAAGGAGTCTTTTCCGAACACGCGATTTGTGCCCATGCATGTTCCCATGGGTCTTGAAAATGATTTTCAAGGAATAGTTGATATCATAGAACAGCAAGCCTACGTCTATGATAATGATGCCAGTGGGAAATATACTTTGAAGGATATCCCGTCAGAGTATCTTTCTGAGGTGGAAGAATATCGAGAAATATTGGCAGAAGCCGTGGCTGAAGCTGATGACGATATATTGACCAAATACCTAGACGGTGAAGCACTGAGCAATGAGGATCTTCGCCATGCCTTAAAAAGCGCCCTCGAACAAAATTTAGTAGTACCGGTCCTTGCGGGCTCAGCCCTGAAAAATATGGGCACAGCGAATTTGCTTGATTTCATTGTTCACTATGCACCAGTTCCGCACGTGCATGAAGAACGCAGCGCTCTTGTCTTTAAAACCTTAGCAGACCCTTATGTTGGCAAAATGAGCTTCATTCGTGTCTACGGGGGAAAAATCCAAGCAGACAGCATGGTCTATAATACCCTAAAGGAAAAAGAAGAAAAAATCAGTACTCCTTTTATTTTACGAGGTAAAAATCAGGATCCTGTTCAATCCGTACCAGCCGGCGACATGGCCGTCATCGCTAAGCTTCAAGAGGCAGCAACAGGGGATACCCTTTGCGCCAAAGATAACCCTGTTGAATTGGAAGGTATCGCTTTTTCGATTCCTCGTTTACCTGTTGCGATTGCACCGAAGAGCAAAGGTGATGAGGATAAATTGGGTAATGCCTTGGTCCGCTTGAGTGAAGAAGACCCTACCATGCGAGTTGAAAAAAATATTGAAACCAAAGAGCTGATTCTTTACGGTATGGGTGAGATGCATGTGGAGATCCTCATGGAAAAGCTCCAACGGAAATTCGGGGTGGGCGTTGAGATGAAGGTTCCTCGTGTTCCTTATCGGGAAACTATCAGGAAAGCCGTAAAAGTGGAAGGAAAGCATAAAAAGCAAAGTGGCGGACATGGACAATATGGGCATGTCTGGCTCAATCTTGAACCTTTAGCAGATGGCGACTTTGTCTTTTCTGAGGAGGTTTTTGGTGGAGCAGTACCTAGACAATACTTTCCGGCTGTCGAGAAGGGAATCCGTGAAGCGATGTCCGAAGGTGTATTGGCTGGATATCCGGTTACAGGCTTTAAGGCGACACTGACTGATGGCTCCTACCATAGTGTTGATTCTTCGGAAATGGCCTTCAAGTTGGCCTCCATCATTGCCTTCCGCAAAGGAGCGGAGATGGCCATCCCTACCTTGTTAGAGCCTATTGCTGAGGTAGAGGTCCGGGTGCCGGAAGCTTATATGGGCGATGTCATTGGTGATATCAATGGCAAAAGAGGCAGAGTTTTAGGAATGGAAGCTGATGGTAAGTTCCAAGTGATTAAAGCCCATGTGCCACAGTCCGAAATGATGCGTTATGCCATCGATCTCAAATCTATGACCCAGGGCAGAGGAAGCTTTGATATTCGCTTTTTAAAATATGATGAGGTGCCTGCCCGCATCAGTGAAGGCATTATCAGCGAATTGAAGGCAGCTCAAGGCAATTAAAGAGATTATCCTTAGAAACAGTCAGGTCTCCCTGGCTGTTTCTTAATTTTGATGGGAAAATATATTAATTATTCCTAACTTTAAGAAGGGGATTTGCTTAATCTGTTGAATGTTCAAATTATTAGATAAATTAAAAATATTATAAGAGGGAAAAGAGTGGAGGGCTCAAATTGAGACGGGTGGAGATGAGAGACAGGCTACGTGTTGAAGAGGAATTACATGTGCTTTATAATTCAATTCAAGAAGCCATCGAGGTAGCTGGGAAAGATGGCACTATAGAATATGTTAACCCTTATTTTAGCCGTTTGACAGGCATATCACCCTTTGAAAGGATTGGCAAGAACATCTTTGAACTCTCGCCAGAGGGTGCCTTAGCAAGAGTGCTGAGAACACATGAGCCAATCTATGCCCATCGTTCGACGATTGAAGAGTGCGCGACGGAAGTGATTGCGAATGCCTATCCGATTATTATCGAGGGAAATATCGAGGCCGGTTTAGTGGTTTTCAAGCCTCTAACTGATGCCTCCAAGCTAAGTGATGATCTTGAGATCTATAAACAAAGAATCCAAGACCTTTTAACTAGGGTCAATCAAATGGCACCTAGCGCCTATACCTTTGATGATATTCTCGGTAGTCATCCTGATTTTGTGTTTGTACGCAATAAAGCTCGCCGAGCTGCGGAAACCAATACACCCGTTTTGATTAGCGGCGAAAGTGGTTCTGGGAAGGAGCTTTTTGCCCATGCTATCCATAGTGGAAGTTTAAGATGCCACAATCCATTTGTGAAAATTGATTGTGCAGATCTGCCCGAGAGCCTTATTGAAAGTGTACTTCTTGGTTATGAAAAATACAGCCAAGGAAATATAATGGATCAGAAGTTAGGTAAGCTAGAGTGTGCCAGTTGCGGAACTCTTTTTCTCGACGAAATTGGTCTGCTTAATGAACATATGCAAAATAAATTGTTGCATATCCTTCAAGAGAAGAAATTCCAACCCCTTGAGGGTACCCGTACCGTTGAGCTTGATGTCCGTATCATCTCAGCGACCAACCGAAACCTCAGGCAGATGGTCGACAATGGTCAATTCTCAGAAGATTTATATCACCTCCTCAACGGAGTTGAAATCTTCATCCAGCCCTTAAGAAAGCATAAGGAGGATGCTCTCACTTATGCTCAGAGTATTATCTATAAGACGAATCGAAAGCTGGGCAAGCATGTCATAGGGATGACAACTCAAGCAGAGCAGCTTTTGTTAGACTATCAATGGCCGGGGAATATCCGCGAGTTAAAAAATGTAATAGAAATGGCAATGGATTCTGTAGAAGGAGATATGCTTAATGTTAAGGATTTTGCGAGTCTGATTGAGGTAGTAAATAAAACCGAGGAAATCCACTTCCGCGAGCCTATGGCCCTTGATCAATTAGAGAAAAAAATGATTCGCTTGGCATTAGAGCGCTATGGTAATTCCGTTGAAGGGAAAAAACGCGCTGCGGGAGTCTTGAGGATTTCTTTAGCTACTCTATATAATAAGATAAAAACTTTAGATGATAATGCTTGAATTAATGGGTATGCTTTTGTGGAAAATTGCTCATCCTATAGAAAAAGGAGGGATTTTCTATGGCGTTTTTCAGTTCTAAGGGTAGAGACACTAAGAAAAAGGCTGACCCGGCTAAAAAGCAGAATCATCGTGGCGATGCTATCAGAGAAGATATGGAAGGCTTCAAGGATTTGTATTGGCCCTAAGGGGTCTGCTAAGGTTTTGTATCTGCTATGACCTATTAAAGCTCTCGCCCGATCGGTGAGAGCTTTTATGTTTATTGGCAAGGATAAATAATGACGCAAATGCTAGGGCAATTTGTTGCATATAAAAAAGTCGGTAAAATTACCGACTTAAATTCGACTTGAGTATTAAACTTGAAAAATCAAGGCCATAAGAACTGTGGCAGGGGATGCAGGAGTTGAACCCACACTAACGGTTTTGGAGACCGCTGTTCTACCATTAAACTAATCCCCTAAAGGTCAAAACTGAAGACAAATGAAATTATACTTCAAGCCGAGGAAAGTGTCAACTAAAACTAGTAGAAAGTAAATAAAAAACTGATGAGGTCCATTGGTCATAAAAAGCAGGATTTTGCTTGCCAAAAAAGAAAGACTATCTTTAGTGGTGGAAGTAGTGGAGGTGAACCTTACGCAAATCGATCTGCATATTCATACCATGGAATCCGATGGATCTCTTTTAGTGAAAGATGTTATTCACGAGGCCTCTGAGCGCGGGGTTCGCATTTTAGCTTTGACAGATCACGAAACGACTAATGGAGTCCAAAGTGCCCTGGAATTAAGCCGCAAATACAATATAAAAGTCATACCGGGGGTTGAGCTGGTTACGGCATTTAAAGGCCACGAGGTTCATTTGCTAGGTTATTTTAACTCTGAGGTTTTTTTTCATTCTGATCTACAGTCGCGCCTCAAAGAGCTTCGCGACAAACGGACGGCTTTAGCCTATGACATGGTCAAGCGTCTTCAGGGAGATGGATTTACCTTAAAATGGTCAGAAGTAGAAAGGATTGCCAATCCAGAGGGGGCCGTGAGCAAGAGTCATATTATGAGGGCTCTTCATGATCATGAGCATGGTACAATTCAGTGGCCTAGCATTGCGAAATTATTTCAGCCCTATGGGGTTGCCTATCTGCCTTTTTTAGAGCATGCCTTTGAAGATGCGGTTCAATTGATCTATGCCTGTGGTGGCGTACCCGTGCTGGCCCATCCTGGTCTCCTAGAAAACCAAGAGCTAGTGGGGGAGCTATTGTCCTATCGTCCAATAGGGCTTGAGGTATATTATGGCTACTGGGATCAGCGTGAGACCTTAATAAAATACTATGAGAAATTAGCCAAGAGCAAAGCCCTGTTTGCAACGGGGGGAAGCGATTTTCATGGTTTAAACGGCCCGGTGAAAATTGGCGAGGTTGATGTCCCCTTGTCATGTGCCCAGGATCTGGTGAGCTATCTAAGGCTTGACGTCTAAATTACCCTGTTCCTATTTAGAAGTACAGAAGCAAGTATATTTACCTTGGCTTAAGGATAAAAACAACCCGGAAGAGAGAAACTAACCTTAGTTTTGTCGGGTTTACTACAAGCTGGGGGGACAAAGATATGCTAAAAATACGGCCGGAAGAAAAAGTACATGAAGACATTAAAATCCTCATTCAAACTCATTTTGGTGAAACTGGGCAAGGGATCCATATAGAGGTCAAGGGAGATAAGGTTTCCTTATGGGGCACTGTGGATAATCTCGCTGAAAAGGATTTTATCGGTCAAAGGATCCGTCGCATTGATGGAGTGGGTGAAGTCGATAATTCTTTAACTGTAGCCAACGATGGGAAGGTCACGGATAAGGACATAGAGAAACAAATCAGCGAACGCTTTGCTCAATCGAACGATGAAGAGATCATGCATTTGGGATGCCGTGTCAGCAAAGGGATTGTGACCCTCCTCGGACATCTCGAAACACAAAGCAGGGAACGACTAGCTAAACGCATTGCTTCTCAGGTCAGGGGAGTTAAGGAAATTCGCAGTGAAATCGACTTTCTCGAAAATGCTGTGGATGATGCCACTCTTGTCAATCGGGTGGAAGATGCTATGGTTAATTCTCCTTGGGTGAATGCCCAAGAAATCAAAACTGAGGCGCGTAACGGACTAATCACCCTCGCGGGCTTAGTAGATTCACAGGAGGAAATGGAGTGGGCGGTAGATACGGCATATCAAGTGCCGGGGGTAAAAGCCGTGGTCAGTGAACTCTTTTCGCGACATCGTTCTCAAGGTGAGGACCTCTATATGACCGAACAGCTCGTGCGTAAATTGGGGCAGCATGGCATGAACTCCCGCAATGTTCGAGCCTTTGTCCAAGATGGTATTGCTTATTTAAGTGGTGAAGTCTACTCAGATGAGGATAGAAGATGGGCGGAATCCATGGGTCAGCACGTGGAAGGGATTAAGAGTATGAACAGCGCCATTAAAGTAGCATCACACTCAAGTAAGTGATGTTACAGGGTATTAAGTTAAAATGAAATATAATTGAAGGGTAAGGCTCAAATGCTTTGGCTTTGGCCATCGCATTTGAGCTTTTTTATGAGCTCTTATATTTTCTCTGAGAATCATGTCATGATACATATGGAAAAAAAGTAATAAAAAACTATAATTTCTTATAATGACTAATCCATTTATGAATTGATGTGTGATATAATGTTCTCGTTCGTTGCAAAATAGCGAACGCAGGCTTTGTGAAAATTTTAGATAATCTTTTAATTATTTTTTAAATTTTCTGGAGGTGTTGAACATCGACCCTATTACTCATGGCCTAATTGGGGCTGCCATATCAAGTCTTTCCGGGCACCCTATGCAACTTAACGATCCAATTTTTATTGGCTGCACATTGGGAGCGATGATTCCCGATTTGGATATTGTTACACACTTAAAGGGCAGAATAAATTATTTGTTGAAACACCGGGGAGCGAGTCATTCGTTGCTTGCTTTAGGGGGGATGGCGCTCGGCCTCGGTAGCCTTGTTCATTTTATTTTCCCAACCAGTCCCTGGCTGACGGTGGTTTTTTGGACTTTATTAGGAACTTTATCACATGGGATCGCTGATTTGCTTAATTCCTACGGCGCACAATTGCTATGGCCTTTCTACAAAAAGAAGTTCACGGTGAACATGGCGATGGTGACCGATCCTGTCATTTTTGTTGTATTTCTTTCATCCCTAATCTTTTCGCTCGTGCGACCGGAGCTGGCATTATACTCAACCTTAACAGTTTTAATGATCTCTACAGTCTATCTCTTGATTCGAGAAATAGATCGCTTAAACACACGAAAGAGGCTCTCTCAGGCGTTTGCGGTGTGCGGAGGACAAATCAAGGTTCTACCGGCCATGTATCGTCCTTTAAATTGGTCCTTTTTACTCTATGAAGAAGATCGAGTATCCTTTGGGACTATGCAAAAGAAGGAAGGTAGGATTCTCAAAACCTTACCTAAATGGGATGCAGAAGATCCATGGATTAATAACGCTTTAGAGGGTGAGCTGGCAGATATTTTCAGTCAATTCACACCCTATTATCACGTTATTCGCAAAGATGTTGGGCAGGAGGCAAAGATCCAGTTCGTGGATCTCCGTTATTGGAATAAAGAAGATTTCCTCTATAAAGGTGAAGTATTGGTTTGTGCCGATGGCAAGATTACGGAAGAGAGATTTTTTTCATTCGGAAATAAAAGTTCTCAGGGAATCGTCTTAGAGTACTAATTTAAAAGCAATGAACACAGGATTTCCGCTTAAGGAATATCCTGTGTTTTCCTATTGATTTGGACTTTCAGGTAATAATACTGGATAAACAAAAATTTCTTTGACTATATTTTAAACATAAAGGATAATTGAAGGTGGTGGAGGTGGGACCGTGTCAATAAGAAGAAGAAAAAAAACCCTGCCTATCCGGCAAGGGATTGCTATAATATTGGCCTTATTAGGCTTTCTGGCATTGATGGGTGAATTGGGGATCACGGGCGGCAAGGCTTTTTACCAGCTTCTTAAATACCCCTTGGGAGAGAAGGCTTGGCTGGCGCCCTTCGTTTTTTTTATTTTAGCTATGGCAGTCTGGGCATCGCCCCTATTCTTGAAAAGACAAGAGTCATCGACGAAACGAATAAAGTCACAACAACGTAACAGGCCGAGTAGAAACTTAAAAGATAAGCACCTTCGGGAAGAGCTCCCTGAAGAAACGACTTTTTTTAATCAAGGAGTTGAACTTCCCAAAAGCAAGCTTGTGCCTTTAAAAGGTTTTTCTGAATATTTTTCTTCGGACTTAGAGTTAGAGCCTATGGAGCCCTTGGTTGAGCTTGACTCCTTGGGTAAGGACTTTGATACCTATTTTAAGGAAGGACAGGAGCACTCTTTCCAGACTATTGGTACTCGTTTAGAATCTGTAAAAGGTTTTTCCAAGTATTTTGAAGAAGTGAGTGCTGAAATTGAACAAGAGCTTGAGGATAATCAGCCGATAACGAATGAGCCACCAAGAAAAACAACTCATTTTCCGAGTAAGCATGAATGGGATAAACCGAGCTTTACTACTTTGGGTTCCGATTATTATCCGGGTCAAGTGGCGCAGCTCAAAAAGAATGACGACCTAGACCACAAAGACAATATAATTAAAGGAGTTTCCCCTGAAGAGAGGACAGCGTTACTTGGTAAGCCACATCTTAGCTGGATGGAAAACAGCTTTTCAAGGTCAGCCCTAGGGGAAGTGCCTCTTGAGTTGCCTAGAGAGCCAGAAGAAAATACCTATTCCAAGTATGCAAGGGAAGAGGCATACCTCGATAAGGATGCCCAATCCATAGAAACAATGTCTTTCGACGAGGAAGAGGAAAAAGCAGAACACAAAGATGAGGCATCCGTAGAAAAAGTAATAGTCATAGAAGAAGCAGAAGCAGAACAGTTTCAGACTAAAGCAAGGGAAGATATTACAAAAAAAATCATGCCTTCAGCCATAAATGTTGACAATGTCGAAGAACAGAGACCTGCTGAGTCCAAGACTGAAAATATTAAACCGGAACGGTGTGCCAAGGCTTGGAAATTACCTTCCTTTGACCTTCTGGATCCCCTTCCGCAGGTCACAGTTGTTCACGACCAGGATACCCAAAAACACTTAGAACAGGTCCTGGAGAATTTTGGAGTTCATGCTAAAGTCATTCGGGTTGCCAGAGGTCCCGTAATTACCCGTTACGAATTAGCTCCCGCACCTGGTGTGAAAATTAGCCGAATTGTTAATTTAGCTGATGATATTGCTTTAGGTTTGGCTGCTCGTGATGTGCGGATTGAAGCTCCGATTCCCGGAAAATCAGCCATCGGTATTGAAGTACCCAATAAACATCCACGATCCGTTCCTTTTCGTGAAGTTCTCGAGACCCCTGAGTTTAAAGAAGGTTCTGCTAAGCTGCGTGTTGCCCTGGGCAAAGATATCGGTAATCAATCCATCGTGGCCAATCTCGCTAAAATGCCTCATCTCCTAGTAGCAGGGGCTACTGGCTCGGGAAAGAGTGTTTGTATTACCGCTATTATTAACTCATTGCTTTTTAATGCCTGTCCCGATGAGGTTAAGTTCTTAATGGTTGACCCCAAAATGGTTGAGCTAAGCATTTATAATGGGATACCTCATCTGTTAGCACCTGTAGTCACAGATCCGAAGAAAGCTGCTGCTGCTTTGAAATGGGTGGTTAAAGAGATGGAAACCCGTTATGAGCTTTTTGCTGCTTCCGGGGTACGCGATATTGAACGTTATAATCAGATGAAGGCGCAAGAGCGGAGACAAACAAAGGTTCTAAGTAGCGATGCTGCACGGATTGTGCCGGCGATGCCTTGGATTGTAGTCATTATCGATGAGTTGGCAGACTTAATGATGGTAGCTGCCGACGATGTGGAAGAATCGATTTGCCGACTGGCCCAAATGGCGCGGGCGGCTGGAATCCACTTGGTTATCGCTACCCAACGCCCCTCAGTGGACGTGATAACCGGAGTAATCAAGGCCAATATTCCCAGTCGGATTTCCTTTGCGGTGAGCTCTCAGATTGACTCCCGAACCATTCTCGACTCCACAGGGGCAGAGAAATTATTAGGGCGCGGGGATATGCTCTATTCACCGCAAGGAATAAATAAGCCGATGCGGGTTCAAGGGTGCATGGTCACTGATGATGAGGTGCAGAGAGTTATTGCTTGCTGGAAGGCTCAAGGGTCACCTGAGTATCTTGATCCAGAAGGATTTATCAACGATTCTCCCTCGGTCAAGGGTGAGAGTGCAGGTCCCGATGATGAGCTCTTTATGGAAGCGGGTCATCTCATCATCACAACCGGCATGGCATCTGTTTCCTATCTGCAAAGAAAGCTAAAGCTGGGCTATGCCCGTGCGGCAAGACTCATTGATTTGCTGGAGGATAACGGGGTAGTTGGAGGTTATGAAGGCAGTAAACCTCGCCAGGTCCTTCTTAACATGGATGAGTTTGAGGAGCGTTTTGGATGACAATAATATCAAGCTTGTGATTTCATAGAAAGAGCGAAGGAAGGTCCTTGGAAAAAAGGATACCTTCCTTTTTGTTTGGGAATAAAGAGGAAAAAGCGGGCAATACTAACCCTAATCCATAATATGATGAGTCTGGAAGGAGTATGATTATGAGCATTCAGTTAAAATGTGATGCGGTAAATTGCGTGTATAATCGCGGTCAACTTTGTTCTGCAGAGGAGATTAAAGTTCAAGGAGGGCAAACCACAGGAGGTGATGACACCTTTTGTGGAACCTTTAGTTCGAAGAGTGTGGGTAACTTCGTTTCATCGATGGGGAATATGAATTTTAGCGGGTCTTTAAAACAGATGGTATCCTCAGAACCGGTTATGGACCCCAAGGTTCATTGTAATGCAGTGAACTGTACTTATAATTCTTCGGAAATATGTCATGCTGACCATGTTGCCATCCGTAATGAAAGTTCTCATTCTGCTGAAGAAACTGTATGCGAAACATTTTATCCGCAGATGAGTTGATCTTATAGATAGGTCTTAGTTTAAGATGCTCGATAAGTGAGATCAATATCTGAAAGCTTGCTGTCTCCGGCAAGTTTTTTTTTTTGTACTTTCAAAAGTATAACGACCTTGCATACTTGTGTCATCCTGTGAAGCCGGGTTTTCTTTATAGTCATTTATGTATAGTCTTTTGTAGAATAATAGTTGTATAATAAGTAAGATAGAGCTGATAGCTCATGCCAGAGCAGATGAAGGAGATTGTCCATGAAAGGCTTATTTGTCTTCGTTGCCATATTGGGAGGAATGTTGCTTGGAATTCAGACTCCGATTAACGGTGCGTTAGGAAAGCGGATCGGGGGGATAGAGGGAGCGCTGGTTTCCTTTACGGTGGGGATGATCAGTTTGCTTTTTGCGGTACTCTTCTTCGGCAAAGGCAATCTCAGTCAAGTTGCCCAGGTGCCGAAGCTATGGTTGGTCGGGGGAGCATTAGGTGCTGTTGCTGTGACTTGTTCGATTCTTTCCGTGCAAAGAATTGGGGTGACGAGTGTATTAACGGCAGCAGTTCTTGGTCAAATTATGGTGGGACTTATTATCGATCATTTTGGACTACTCGGGGTAGCGAAGGTACCCGTTAATAGTTTACGTTTGCTTGGAGTGGCATTGATGATAGGCGGTCTATTTCTGGTTCTCAGGCCTAGCAGCTAGAACTTTTTTGCTTACATGGGGGACCACGCCATATTTCCTTTTTGGAAACATATACTTAGTGATATATTCGATTTTTTGCTTGGAATAGATTAAGAATGCACTGTTGCCAAGGAGGAGTCTGGATTGAAAACTCGAAGCACGACGATTTGGATACCACTCATGAGTCTTGCCCTCCTCTTTAGCCTGCTGTATTTAGGGTATGTCCTTTTACCTGGGCATATCCGTCCAGAAGCGATTCAGTACTTTGGCTTGGAACAAGTTCAGCAAGGACAAGATTATAGCAAAGGAATGAGAATTTCCTATATACTCAGCTTTATGTTTCAAGCATTGTTTCTTATCTGGTTCCTAGCCTCAGGGCGGGGCGGACGCCTTTCCCAATGGTGTGAAGACAGGTATCAGAGTAATCCCTGGCGCAGTTATCTTGTCTTTTACCTGATAATCTGGGTGATGTTAGCATTAATTCTTTTGCCTTTTATGTTTTTCAGTGGCTTTTACTGGCAGCATCTCTGGGAATTTTCTACTCAAACCTTCGGCTCCTGGTGGGTGGATTATCTAAAACAGTCCATCATCGATATTGTACTCGGCGGGGTGGGCGTCGTCCTCATATTTCTATCTTTTCATATCTGGCCAAGAATCTGGTGGATTATTTGCGGCGTTTTCTTTTCTCTTTGGTTGGTTATACAAAGTATTCTTTGGCCCATCCTAATCGCGCCCATGTTTAATCAGTTTCGACCTATTGATGATCCGATAATTACGGGAATGGTTTATGAGCTTGCGGACAAGGCTGATTTAGAAATCAAGGAAATTCTAGTCATGGATGCCAGCCAAAGAACGACAAAAGCCAATGCTTATTTCGCTGGGGTGGGTGGAACCAAGCGAATTGTTCTTTACGATAATCTTCTCAAACAATATTCCTTGGCTGAAATAAAAGCCGTTATCGCTCATGAAATGGCACACTGGCAAAAGGGCCATATTGCCAGGGGACTCACCTTAGGTATCTTGGGAAACTTTTTGGTGTGGGGAGTAGCATATCTTGTTCTACGTCCGTATATGTCCAACCGGCATATTCCGCCGCTAATTTGGGCTGTTTTGCTCTTATTTATTTTGCTTACTAACTTTGTCAGTACCCCGTTGCAAAATTCCATATCTCGACAGATGGAAATCGAAGCAGACCAAACGGCAGTCATCTTGACGGGAGATACCGAGGCAGCTATCCATTTGCAGATGAATCTTGCCTTGAAGAATCGCTCCGATTTATCTCCTCCTAGGTTCGTCGAATGGCTGAGTTATACCCATCCTTCGGTGCTGACAAGAATAGAAAAAATCCGCGAAGTTACTGAATAATTTTAAGGAGTGGAGATCGAATAATGGATTTTTTAGTAGTGGATTTTGAGTTTTCCGTGCCCCGAAGTTATGGTAAGCCCAGGGCTTGGTTTTCGGAAATTATTGAAGTCGGTGCCATTGTTCTTGATAGTAATGGTAAATTAGGGGATAAGACCTATAGTGCTTTTGTGAAACCGCGATTTTGGCCTCGTTTAGCAGAGGAAAGCTATGGGATTACGGGTATACGCCAAGAGGATGTGGATCATGGGGTTAGCATGGAAGAGGCGATTAGCCACCTTCAAGAACTGGCACCCCGTCGTGATACTTATGTAGTTGCCTGGGGGGATGCGGATCGCAAAGTCTTGGGTAATGTATGTGAAAAATATGGTTTGGCTTATCCGTTCATCTGGGATAACTATATTGATTTGGCGGAACAGTACAAGGTTTATCGTTCGCTTGAGCGTTTGTTGTCTTTAAAAAAGGCCATTGAGGAGAATGCTATCGAGCAAATTGGGATTCTCCACTCGGCTTTGGATGATGCTATCAATGCCGCACAGGTCATGGGGAAAATGATGAGTGAGGGCTGGTCAGCCCCAATGAATGAAGAGAACTCAGTCCCAAACGAGAAAAGAATTGCGGAGATCATTTCCCAGAAAAATATAAATATTGTTTGAAAATGTATGAAGCTAAGGACTTTTTAGCCATCCTAGACCTAACGCTGTGTTTCGGTCTTTTTCCAATAAATTAGCGGGACTGGAGGAAATAGGATGTCTAAAATTATTATCGTCGAGGGAAAAACAGATAAAGAACGTCTCCAAGAGATTTTAGCAGAGCCCGTCGAAATACTCTGTAGTCATGGCACCATAAGTTATGAAAAGATTGAAGAATGGGCAACCCAGCTTGAGGAGTCAGAAGTGTATCTTCTGGTGGATGCCGATGACTCGGGAGAAAAGATCCGTGAAAATCTCCAACAAGAGCTGCCGAATATTCGTCATTTATACACTCACCGTATGTATCGTGAAGTTGCCACGACACCTTTAGAAGTGCTTGCTCAGGTATTAGAGCATGCTCATTTTGAGGTTAAGGAAATTCATTCAGAAGAAAATATCTAAGGTAGTGACGGTTGCCGAGTGTCAGCCGTCATTCCTTTGTATTGATCATGTATTCTATATACTCGTGTAATTGGGGAGGAACTTTTTGAGTTTGTATCGAATCATAAAGGGATCTTTAGATAGAATAATATACACATAAGGAGATCAGTGCGTTTATTTGTTGAATACTATAGAGCATCAGACTAAGGATGTGCAAAGGGAAAGGAAGAAATCTCATGCATGATATCGCTAGGGAACTCAATGAGCAGATTAAGCAAGAAAATCCTCATGTGTACGAGCTCCTCTCAGATTTAGGAAAAAATTTGTATTATCCTAAAGGGATTTTGACTCAGACTGATGAAGCCAAGGAAAAGGCTTATCGCTTTAATGCTACGATCGGAATGGCTACGGAAAAAGGGCAACCTATGTTTTTACCGGTTATTCAGGATACCCTATCCGAGTACAACCCTCAAGATATTTATACTTATGCCCCCCCCGCCGGAAAACCCAAGCTTAGAGCAATCTGGAGAGAAAAGATACTGAAAGATAATCCCTCTCTGCAGGGGAAAACCTTTACGCTACCGATTGTAACCAATGCCTTAACTCATGGTTTAAGCATCGCTGCTGATCTTTTTTTGAATCCTGATGATACTTTAGTTCTTCCCGACAAAATTTGGGGCAACTATACCATGATTTTTGGGACCCGTCGGGATGCCCGAATTAAAAATTTTAGCTTTTTTGCAGAAGACGGAAGGTTCAATGCTCAGGGTATGAAAGAAGCCTTGCTGGCTCAAAAAGAGCAAGGCAAGGCGGTCCTGCTCCTCAATTTCCCGAATAATCCCACCGGATATACCCCTGTTGAACAAGAAGCCCAAGCCATTATTGATGTCTTGCTGGAAGTCGCTGATCAAGGGATTAACCTGGTGGTAATAGCTGATGATGCCTACTTCGGTCTCTTCTACGAGGATTCTATTAAAGAATCGCTCTTTAGTCGTATTGCTAATATTCATCCCCGTATTTTGGCTATTAAAGTCGATGGCCCTACCAAGGAAGAGTATGTATGGGGATTCCGGGTGGGCTTTATCACCTTTGCAGATGTCAGTTCCGTTGTTTGCGAGTGCTTAGAGAATAAGACGAAAGCCATTATTCGAGGCACCATTTCCAATGCGTCACACCCTGCGCAGACCTTTGTTCTTCATGCTTTGGAGTCTCCTGACTATGAGAAACAAAAACAAGAAAAGTACATGATCATGGAAGGCAGAGCCTTAAAGGTCAAAGAGATATTAAAGAGCAGTCAATATCAAGAGCTCTGGGACTATTATCCCTTTAACTCCGGTTATTTTATGTGCCTTAAGCTTAAAGAAGGGGTAAAGGCAGAGGAATTAAGATTGCATTTGCTTCAAGAATATGGGGTGGGCGTTATTGCCTTGGGTGAATCAGATATTCGTGTCGCTTTTTCCTGCGTAGAAGAAGAAGACCTTGAAGAACTATTTGAGTATATCTATCGAGGTACTAAAGATTTAGCATAAAAGGGAGTAGCAGGTCTTGGACAAAAAACAAAGGGTTTCTGTTCGAAACCTGGTAGAGTTCGTCTTAAGACAGGGTGATTTGCAAACAGGCTTTAGAAGTGCTACGAGGTTAGTCGAAGGGACCCATGCTCATCAGATCCTGCAGAGGCAACGCGGAGAAGATTATCAACCTGAAGTCACTTTACAAACGATTTATCACCAAGACGAGCTCAGCTTAGAAATTCATGGGCGAGCGGATGGAATCTTTCGAAGTGAATCGGGAGTTGTGGTCGAAGAAATTAAATCAACTTCTCTCGAGTTAGACTTAATCGACCCATCCTACAATATTTTGCACTGGGCGCAAGCTCAGTGCTATGCTTATATATTGGCGAGTCATGAAGAATTGGCTCAAATCGAGGTTCAATTAACCTATATCCACCTAGAGACTCACGAAACAAAGGAGTTTAATAAGCTATTTAGCTATGAGGAATTGGCGAGCTTCTTTACAGATCTGGTAGAACGCTATTGTGCATGGGCAAATCGTCTTTCTGCTTGGGCGCAGCTTCGCAATGAGAGCATAGCCCAGCTGGAATTCCCCTATCCTTCTTATCGTAAGGGTCAAAGAGAGCTCGTCGTTGCTGTCTATAAAACGATTAAAGAAGGAAAAAGGCTGTATGCCCAGGCCCCCACGGGTATTGGCAAAACACTGGGGACGATTTTTCCGGCCTTAAAAACTCTTCTCGAAGGTGAAGAGACACCGATATTTTATCTGACAGCTAAAACCATCACCCGTACCGTTGCCGAAAGCACTTTATCAATGCTCGAGCACCAAGGTTTGTCTCTCAAGAGACTTACCCTTACGGCTAAGGACAAGATATGCTTTAATCCTGGTTGTGATTGTACTCCGGAAGATTGCAGCTTTGCCAAAGGGTATTATGACCGACTAGGTTCGGCGTTGGCGGATATTTTTCAAGCTGATGTTTGGAACAGAGAGAAGATTGAGCTTATTGCTAGGGCTCATGCTATCTGTCCCTTTGAATTCTCCTTGGAGTTATCCAATTGGGCGGATTTCGTCATTTGCGACTATAATTATGTATTTGACCCAAGAGTTTTTCTCAAACATTTTTTTCTCGAAGGTGGAGCCTACACTTTCTTGATTGATGAAGCTCATAATCTTGTGGATCGAGCGCGGGAGATGTTTTCTGCAGAAATCAATAAGGAAGATTTCTTGCAGGTTAAAAATCTTGTCCAAGAGGAAGAACCGGTTCTCGGAAAACGCCTGCAGACGGTAAATAAGAATCTTCTCAAGCTTAAAAAACAAGGACTTGAGGTAACAGGAGACGCTCCCACCTCCTTGTACTCCTCCTTGGAACGAGTTGTCAATGAAGCGGAGAAGATCTTTAAGAAAGAGGAAAACCCCTCCTGGAAAGAGAAATTAACAGAGCTGTATTTTAATGTTCAGGCTTTTTTGCGGACAGCAGAAAGCTATGATGAACACTATTTGACGCATTTTCAGAGTACAGAACAAGACTACCGGGTAAAGCTATTTTGTGTAGATCCGGCAAAGCGCTTGAGTGAAGTCCTAAACAAAGGGCGTGCGGCGATTTTTTTCTCTGCGACCCTAAGCCCCCTCGAGTATTTTATTAAAATTTTAGGGGGAGAAAAGACCTCGTATAAGCTACAATTAGCTTCTCCATTTCCGCCGCATAATCTCTGTGTCATGCTTCAGAAACACATCTCCACCAAATATTATCAACGTTCGATGTCCTTGGATGCTATCGTAGAAGCCATTGCTAAGCTTGTGCTAAGCAGAAGGGGCAATTACCTAGTCTATTTTCCTTCCTATGAGTATCTTGAGCGTGTTCAGGAACGCTTGAGGATGCTTTACCCAGAGCTCAAACTCTTACCCCAAACCTACGGGATGACAGAGGAAAATCGCGAGGAATTCCTAGAAGCCTTTCAAGCTGATCCTCAAGAAAGTCTGGTCGGCTTAGCTTTACTAGGGGG
Organism: Desulfitobacterium sp.; assembly: GCA_050251735.1. Taxonomy (GTDB): domain Bacteria; phylum Bacillota; class Desulfitobacteriia; order Desulfitobacteriales; family Desulfitobacteriaceae; genus Desulfitobacterium. The sequence continues at coordinate 70,519 of JBFWMF010000009.1, read as the reverse complement.
AGTTTTCGGGGAAGGGATTGATCTCACCGGAAACCGCCTGTCCGGAGCAATCATCGTCAGTGTGGGACTTCCTCAGCTTGGTCTCGAGCGGGATCTCATCCGCAATTACTTTCAAGAATACAATCGCCAGGGTTTTGAATATGCTTATATGTACCCGGGGATGAATAAGGTGCTCCAAGCCTGTGGAAGAGTAATAAGGTCAGAACAGGATCGCGGAGTTATTCTCTTAATTGATGAGAGATTTGCGCGATTGACCTACAAACGGCTTTTCCCTAAGGACTGGAAGGATGTCCACTACCTCCAAGATAATAATCAGATTCAGCCCATCCTGGAGGAGTTCTGGGGAGGATAGAGTTTAGAGTATGTAATCTAGATAATGGAGGATAAAAAGAAAAGGAGAGAAGGAAAATCGATAAGTTAAACCACGAGCATAACAAAAGCGATTCTTCACCGTCTTCAGGTCAAGTGAATTGGCTGGGTCAAGGTGATCCTTATCGGCGAGAAGAATTGAATGAAGTTAAGATAGTAGCATCTCCAGAGGGAAAAGATGAGGGATTTCTGGCTGATCAAAGCATGGCTCCCCAGAAAGAACGTAAGAAGGGTTTAATGGCAGTAGTTGCCTTTCTCGTAGCCATTTTGATGAAGGGGAAGTTTCTGATCGTATTGCTTTTGTCGAAGCTGAAGTTTCTCTTTGTCTTTCTTAAGCTAAGCAAATTTGCCACAACCGCAGTATCGATGTTCGCTACGGTCTGGATATATGCGGTATTTTATGGTGCAAAATTTGCATTAGGATTTGTCGCATTGCTTTTTGTGCATGAAATGGGACATTATCTCACAGCCAAACGGGTGGGGTTAGCAGTATCAGGCCCCGTTTTTATTCCCTTTGTGGGTGCTCTCATAGGGATGAAGGAGACCCCCAGAGATGCAGTTATGGAAGCTCAGGTTGGCTATGGAGGCCCCCTCTTCGGCAGTCTCGCGGCGGTGCTCTGTTTGTTCTTCTATTGGTTAACAGGGTATGAACTGGCTTTAGTTCTCGCTTATGTCGGGTTTCTTCTCAATATATTTAACCTTCTTCCCGTCCATCCCTTGGATGGAGGCCGAATTGTGGGTGCCGTTTCTCCCTATCTTTGGCTCGTCGGTCTCCCAGTATTAATCTATCTAATGATTCGGTCCTTTAACCCTATCCTCTTAATCGTTGTGTTCTTAGGCTTCTTTCAGGTCTATAATCTCTGGAAGAAGCGCCATGAACTATCGGTCTATTATGAGGTGCCCTTGAAGGAGCGGGTTCAGTTTGCCATTCTCTATTTTGGCTTAGTGGGTTCCCTTGGTATAGGACTAAGCTATACCTTGGAGCTGCTAGCTTAGCTTATGCTGAAACGAGTGAAAACAACTCCCTAAGGATAAACTAAAGCAAATAAGGATAGGGAGGAATTATTGTGGAAAAAAACCAAGTGCGATCGGAAAACCAACAGAATCAGGATAGCCTGATTCTGAGCTTTTACTATGAGCAAGGGGCACCCTCAGAAGTCGGATTTGAAGTCATTGAGCAGTTGTCCAAAAATGAAGATACCCTCTGCTTGGCTATGAACATTGCCACTAAGATAAGCGACAGCTTACCTGAGGAAGCCGCTAATTAAGATGTATTGCGGCGTAGTCCACCCCTGTGTTACCATTGAAGAAAAAGTAAACAGATGAGGAATATTTTTCATGGGGAATCAAAAAACGAAGTTTTACGCCGTCCGTGACGGTCGGGAAAAGGGGGTATTTACCTCCTGGGAAACGTGCAAAAAGGCCATCCATGGCTATTCGGGAGCAGTTTATAAATCCTTTCCCACTCGAGAAGAGGCTCAAGCATGGTATGATGGGGAATCACTGTTCCAGAGTCCAATAGGAAGTCATGAGTTAAAATCGGAGAGTAAATCTTTTTCAGCGGATTATGATGTCTATACGGATGGAAGTTTTGTGAATGGCCAGTATGCCTGGGCCTATGCTTTTGTCAAAGAGGGTAAGGTTCATTATGAAGCCAGCGATGTGGGTAAGAATCCTTCGGCAGCAACCATGCGTAACGTGGCCGGAGAGATTGCCGCAGCTCTCTATGCGGTAAAAAAAGCATCACAGCTTGGTGTTACAATCCGCATTCTTCATGATTACGCTGGGATCGCTCATTGGGCCACGGGAGAATGGAAAGCAAAAAACGAATTTACCCAAGCTTATGCCAAGATGATGAACCAATATCGAGGGATCTATAGCTTTGAAAAAGTAAAAGCCCATAGTGGCAATGAATTCAACGATTATGTTGATCAGTTGGCAAAGAATGCTTTGGGTCTAACAAATTAATAAAGACTTAGACCTGTTTTAGATGTATGCCAGTGAGCTTTAGGTGGGGGTAGAGAGATGAAATTTCAAGATTTTCCTTATGCACGTCCTGATATGGAGAATTACCAAGGAGAATTCCGGAATCTTCTGAAGCAATTTAAAGAAGCGGATCATTTTCAAGTGCAGGATGACATCCTTGTGAAGCTGAATAGCTTGCGTGGAGAGTTTGACTCCATGATGCAAATTGCTTCAATACGTCAGACTATCGATACGAATGATGCTTATTATGAGCGGGAACAGGAGTTTTTTGACGAGAATTCACCTCTCTACCAGGGACTGATTTCGGAATTTTATCAGGTTTTGCTGGATTCTCCATTCCGCACGGAATTAGAGAAAAAATGGGGGCAGCAGCTGTTTTGCATGGCCGAACTCTCCTTAAAGACCTTTAAACCGGAGATTATCGAGGATTTGCAGATTGAGAATAAACTGTCCACTGAATATACTAAGCTCATTGCCTCGGCTAAGATCCTTTTTGAAGGGGAAGAACGCAATCTATCAGGCTTGGGCCCATTTTTGCAATCCACGGACCGGGAGCTTCGTAAAAAAGCCGCTTCAGCAAGATATGCTTTTTTTGCAGAACATGAAGAAATCTTGGATTCTATTTTTGATCAATTAGTCAAGGTCCGGACACGGATTGCCCAGAAGCTGGGCTACCCCAATTATGTGGGGTTGGGTTATGCGCGGATGCTGCGCACCGATTATAATGCGGAAATGGTGGCTAAGTTCCGCAAGCAGGTTCAAGAAGATATTGTTCCTGTAGCGACCCGTTTGCGAGAGCGTCAAAGACTGCGTCTGGGTTTACAGGATTTATATTACTATGATGAAAAGATAAGCTTTAATTCAGGGAATCCGAACCCCCATGGCGAACCGGCTTGGATTATTGAACAGGGCAAGAAGATGTACGAGGAATTATCTCCGGAAACGGAGGAATTCTTTACCTATATGGTCAATCACGAGCTTATGGATCTGGTCACCAAAAAAGGGAAGGCTGGCGGTGGTTATTGTACCTATATCAGCAAACATCAAGCACCCTTTATCTTTTCGAATTTCAATGGAACCTCCGGTGATGTGGATGTCTTGACCCACGAAGCGGGTCATGCCTTTCAAGTGTATTCGAGCCGCCATCATACTCTGCCGGAATACCAATGGCCGACTTACGAATCCTGTGAAATTCATTCCATGAGTATGGAGTTTTTTGCTTGGCCTTGGATGGAGCTATTTTTTGAAGATGAAGCCGCTAAATATCGTTTTAACCATTTAAGTGAGGCGCTACTCTTTATTCCCTATGGAGTAACAGTGGACGAATTTCAACATTTTATCTATGAAAATCCCGAAGCCACCGCGCAACAAAGGAAATCGGCTTGGCGCGCTATAGAAAAGAAATACCTACCCCATCGAGATTATGAAGAAAATGACTATTTGGAGCGCGGAGGGTATTGGCACCAACAGGGACATATCTTCGGTAACCCCTTCTATTACATTGACTACACCCTTGCGCAGATTTGCGCCTTTCAATTTTGGAAGAAATCTAGAGAAGACGCTAAGGGGGCTTGGCAGGATTACTTAGGCTTGTGCAAGGTTGGCGGAAGCCTGTCATTTCTGGATTTGGTGAAGCTGGGTCATTTAATCTCACCCTTCCAAGATGGGTGTATTAAATCGGTCATCGGAACCATTGAAGCTTGGCTCAATCAAGTGGAAGATACAAAGTTTTAGTCTTGGAGGAAAACATGGCTAGTCTAGGGGTGCTAGGTTCCAGTAAAGTATGGAAGTATCTAGGGATCGATATAATTTCGAATCAGCAAGGTAAACGAGGAGTCAAGGTTACCAATTCAGATAATCTTAAACAAGTTCATGGGAGCCTACATGGTGGGATTATCGCTACAGCCATCGATACTGCCATGGCAGTGGCAGTTAATGAAGCTATCGGACCGGATCAGTATGCGGTAACTGTCGAGCTAAAGGTGAATTATCTTTTGCCTGTTGTGGATTCAGACATTTATGCCTTTGCCCATCTCGTTAAAGAAGGTAAACGACTTTTTATAGGGACCATCGATGTTTTCGATGAAAACAATAACCTAGTGGCGATTGGTTCCTCGACTTTTTCTCTTATTACTCGTCGCCAGGATACAGAGTAAAAAGGAGCAGAAATGTTTATTTCCTGCAGTGCAGAAAAAAGGATATTGGCAATACCCAATCAGGGATCGGCGGTAGTGGCTGGATATTGGACACCCGAATTAGGCAGAGTTGATGGACCGATTCGCTTGCAATGGGAGGAGGGCAAGGTCAGCTCTCTTGGCCCCCTTACCGCCTCCATGGAGTGCTTAGAGGCTTCTTCTCCAGATCTCCCTTGGCACTCCTATATCCTTATGCCGGGATTTATCGATGTTCATGTTCATTTAGCTTTAGACAGTATCGATTTTTTCCAATGCCTTAGTAACTGGCAGGACCCTGCGCAGATCGAAATGAGTATCCAGGATGCTTTGCGACACTATTTGGAGTTAGGTATCGTTGCCATCCGCGATGGTGGAGATTTGCCAGGCTTTGCTTGGGCAGCCAAGCAAAGCCTCGAAAGTCAGGAGTGGATAGGGCCTAAAGTGATCTCGGTACGTGAAGCGGTGAATAGGCAAGGCATGTATGGACGCTTTCTCGGTCGTGGCTTTCAAAATGTGCAGGATTGGCAACAGCTTAAAGAGGAGTTCTTCCGACAGGGTGCAGATCAGCTCAAAGTGGTAGTGACAGGAATCATTTCCTTTAACGAATATGGACAAGTGGGACCGGTGCAATGGAGCGTCGGGGAGCTCAGGAATTTAGTGGATTCCGCTCATGAAAGAGGAATCTTAGTTATGGCTCATGCCAGCGGGGAAGAGGGAATCTCCAGAGCAATTGCAGCCGGAGTCGATTCCATAGAGCATGGGTATTATATGACTTCCGAACACTTAAACCATCTGAAAGAACGTGGGATGGCTTGGGTACCTACGCTTGCCCCTATCGGTAATCTTTTAAAATATCCCTCAGACAGATATTCCCCACATAAAATGCATACCTTAAACCGAATACTCAATAACCACCTTAAACGAATTAAAGAAGCCTATGATATGGGTGTACGGTTAGGAATCGGCACGGATGCAGGTGCCTATGCTGTTCCCCATGGGGATTCCTTCCTCGATGAAATGAGCTGGATGGGGGATGCTGAAATTCCTAAGAACGCTATCTATTGCTTGGCTACGCAAGAAAATGCTCGAATCTGTAGGCTACCGGAGTATGGCAAACTAGAAGTGGGGACCCCCTTAAGCTGTCTCCAAATGCAATTTCCCAAGTGCTTGGGAATTTAGCATATTCCCAGACGCTTGGGAATTAATATATACTACGATTGGTTATGGCATATGCTACTGTGGGCCTTTGGGACCCGCAGTAGCATATTTTGCCTAAAAGGCTTCTCCGCCGCAGGGGCTGTACCACAATATATCTGCAGTAATCTTAAGAAATTCTTAAGATTTATACCCGAAGAATGATAAGAATTAATGGGTATCATTGCTCTCATTCTCGTATGTGATGATGATAAAGAAATTGTTGAAGCAATAAGAATCTACTTAACCCATAAAGGATATACCAGCTATAAAGCCTTCAATGGTCTTGAGGCCCTTAAGGTTATCGAAGCACAGACGATTAACGATCAAAAACATTTCGGCCTACGAACTTAATATATCTGCCGCGGAGTTGATGGAACGTTTTAAACGCGGAGATGAATCAAGAACGAGTCAAGGTAGCGGATTGGGGCTCTCCATCGTGCAAAGCTTAATCGAAATCCAAAAAGGAAGCTTTGCCATTGAAGTAGATGGAGATCTCTTCAAAGCGGTAATCTTTTTGTACAAAGATAACTGCAAGGAATCTTCATTATCTTCCGAATAGGCTCAATAATAGACAATATTTACCAAGGAGAATCAGCTTGTCCCAGCGAAATCCTTAATCAGAAAACCTGAAATAGGGGTGATTAAAATGCTTCGTCAAAGCAAAATGCTGAGCCGCGGTGCACAAGCTGACCAACCCTTGGCCTGTCTGAAGAAAATTAAAAATCTGCGTTACCCTGATGAGGCAGTGGAGCTTCTTCAACAGGTCATTGATCAGTTAGCCAAAGCAGATAAACACTCCTTACAACAATTGGTTTTGGATCTTCGCCAAGCTGCAGATGATATACGGTATAAGCATTATAAAGCCCGTTGTCTGTATACTATTATTCCTCCTGAAGATGCTTTAGCCTTTTGGATATGCTATGTCTTAGGCAGCCTACCCGAAGATATCCGCTTTGCAAACTTTAGCAGTGAAGTGCTGGAGCTGCTAAAAATTCTATCCCTTGCCGACCGGGGAAGCTACGGGTCACGAAAAGCTCCTTGGTCAAAAATTGTTGGGCCTATCCATGAGCTGGACTTAGCTTTAGCACTCATCAAAGAGGAGTATCCGATATTCTTTCATAGCGTCACAGAAGATCCACTACTCGTGCCTTTATTGGACTTTGGGTTAAAAGAAAAAGAAGGAAACCTTATGACGGTACCTCGGCTTCATTGTCTGGGCATTTTTAAACCTAGTAGGGGCGGAGAGGGTTCCTTGATCCCAGTTCTCCATGCTTTGACGCACATTCTCCATCATGCTCTGACAGAGGACCCTCAGGTGATCCCTCCAGGATTTCTGAATATGTATCAGGAAATATTTGATGATTGTCTCAGAAGCTCAGGGGAATGGGAAGAAATTTTTACGGAGATATTTATCGCCTCACTGCTTTATGAAACTGAATACATGTCCCTAGTCGCTTATATGGAGCTTTGTCAAGAGGACCACGTAGTGATCAGAAATTACTTTACTTGGTTGGAAATGATATTCTCATCCAGTCTCCAAGCTAATATGCAGAAGATCATTCACCAAGGGGATGAATTAAGAAGAGCATAGCAGCCGAAAGGCCTTTCCTCAGCCATGGAAACATGTCAGGAAAGGCCTTTTTTTAACTGATAAACTATGATATTTTTAATAAGTACAGCAGAGAAGGATTGTCAAGAATAGTAAGAGCATGTTTAAAGATCAGATTAAAGAACAATCTCGACTTGAGCAAGGAGGTAGTCCTTTGAATATACAAATCTTTGGTGTTAAAAAGTGCTTCGATACAAAAAAGGCAGAACGCTATTTTAAGGAACGAAACGTTAAGTTTCAGTTCATTGATCTTAATGAGAAAACCTTAAGCAAAGGTGAATTGCAAAGCGTCAAAGCCTCTGTTCCCTTGAATGATCTGATCAATAAGCAGGCGAAAGAATACAAAGCTTTAAACCTTGATCAGATCCGTAGTGCTGAGATTCGCGAAGAGCTACTCTTGGCTCATCCCAGGCTCTATGTTACTCCTATCGTTCGTAATGGTAAGAAAGCTACGGTGGGCTATCAACCCGTGATTTGGAAGGAGTGGGAGTGAGGGAAAAATATGATGAAGATACTATTGATAGGGGTGGGGACCATAAGTGTTGTACTTGGCGTCATCGGTATATTTTTACCCCTGATTCCTACTACTCCCTTTGTCTTATTAGCGGGCGCCTGCTATCTGAGGAGTTCTGAAAAACACCACCAGAGACTTTTGGCGAATCCATGGCTAGGCCCCTATCTGAAAGAGTTCGCATCCTCGAACAAACACAGGACCATCTTCACGCTAAGATTGAGGTGTGGGCTTCAGGGGGATGGTTTCGTTGTGAGACCACAGCCTTAACCTCTCCTCATCGTATCGACATCCGCTATTACCAAGGCGTGGTTGTAGGAGAGAGTTGGTGGGATCTTGAGGGATTACCAAACGGTTATACTAAGGTTAGCTATTCCATAAATTTAGAGACTCGGGGGAGAGTCATGGGTTGCGTGGCGAGGATTATCAATATTTCCGCCCTGCACTCCTTTCAGTTCCGGCGGGTGCTAAAACGCTTACATCGCCATCTCGATTCCCTTCAGGACCAAGAGAGATAAACAAATTTCTCTTTCTGTTCGCCCCATTTCTAATAGCATTCCGGAGTCTTTGGCATAGGATATACGGAAAATCTATGGAAAGGGGTGTAGCTATGAATTATGTGGTCAAACCTGGGGAAACTCTTTTTGACATCGCCTGCATGTTCAACACCACCGTCGAAGAGCTTCTCATGTTAAATCCGCAAATTAGTGATCCAATGTGTCTTTTCCCAGGTCAAGTTATTTGTGTTCCGACGCAAGCTTATCCTATGTATCCGCAAATGCCCATGGAAGGGGAAATGGGTGTGCTACCCAACCCTTGCCCGCTTCTAAGACAGGGTTCTCAAGGCCCCTCAGTAGTACATTTACAACAACTTCTTACATCCCATGGCTTTAGTCCGGGAGCTATTGATGGAATCTTCGGACCGAAGACAGAAGCAGCAGTCATCGCCTTCCAAAAAAGCAGGGGTTTAGCAGTGGATGGTATCGTGGGGGTTAGGACTTGGACAGCTTTGGGTGTCAATTGTATGACGCCACCACCACCGCCACCAAGTCCCTGTCCGACGCTACGCCAAGGCGCAACCGGTCCTTCCGTGGTCCGTCTACAGCAGCTTCTGACCTCCCATGGCTTTAGCCCAGGGGCAATTGACGGGATCTTTGGACCCAAAACCTATGCGGCAGTTATCGCCTTCCAAGGGAGTAAGGGATTAGTAAAGGATGGGATTGTAGGTGTTAAGACTTGGACCGCACTGGGCGTAACCTGCACAACACCTCCACCGACCCAACCATGCCCCACCTTGCGGATAGGATCCCGTGGAGCAGCTGTTACAGAGCTTCAGACCCTTCTAATAGCCCAAGGTTTCAGCACGGGTGGGATTGACGGAATCTTTGGGTCTAAGACTCATGCGGCAGTGATTGCTTTCCAAAAGAGTAAAGGACTAGTACAAGATGGCATTGTAGGGATTAAAACATGGACTGCTTTAGGAGTAAAATGCCAATAATGGTTAGTATATCAGCTTCAGCATCCTAATTCAGGTTATAGTTTGCGGAAGCATAGGAATACAAGAAGAAACCAGATTGTTGCAGACGATAGCAGCGCAATCTGGTTCTTTTTATCCTCAAGTGTTTTCCTTAACCTATGGTTTTCGAAAGGAAATCTATCATTTATGTAGAATAATTATAAGAATACACCTTTTTAGAAGATAAGCTCTAAAAGTGTGTCTCGAATCACGATGCACTTCATATATTACTATTATAATATTGTCCAGATGTCCAGAGAGTTTATCTGGCAATATTATCTTGTCTTAGCTAATTATTAAAAAAAATCCTAATCTATATACCCTAGATATATTCTGACAACTCATTAATTGCCCATTATTATGTTATAGTATATATACAGTATATATATTCTTTTGAATTGATTCGATAGGAGGAGAATGGATGGCCAAGGTGCTCAATGTTGGGCTCGATGTGGGTTCTACGACTGTTAAAATGGTTATTCTCAGTCCTGAACAAGGCATTGTCTATAAACAATATTTGAGGCACTTTTCGAATATCAAAGATACAGTTCTTTCGATGCTAGAAGATGCAAAGTCGATAATAGATGGACAACTCATCACTATGATGATTGCAGGTTCAGGTGGTTTTAATTTAGCTAAAAAGCTCGGCATTCCCTTTGTTCAGGAGGTTATTGCCGGAACTACCTCTGTTAAAAAGCTTATTCCTCAGACGGATGTTGCTATCGAGCTGGGGGGAGAAGATGCCAAAATCACCTATTTTGGCGAATCAATTGAACAAAGGATGAACGGCACTTGTGCCGGTGGCACGGGGGCCTTTATTGACCAGATGGCAGCGCTTTTGCAAGTGGATGCAGAAGGCTTAAATGAGTTAGCTAAAGACTATAAGACCGTTTATCCCATTGCCTCTCGATGCGGCGTTTTTGCTAAAACTGATGTTCAGCCTTTATTAAATGAAGGTGCTGCCAAAGAAGACGTAGCCGTTTCGGTTCTTCAAGCTGTAGTCAATCAAACGATCACAGCCCTTGCTCAAGGTCGCCCTATTCGTGGTAGAGTTGCTTTTCTCGGTGGACCCTTATACTTCCTATCCGAGCTGCGCAAACGATTTGTCGAAACCCTAAAGCTAGAAGGGGATAATGCAATTTTCCCCGAAGATGCACAATATTTTGTGGCAATTGGTGCCGCTTTGTCCTCGCAAACTGAGCAGCCATTTTCTGCGCAAATCATGTATGATAAGGCACCTTATCTCAACAACATCATTCATGAAGAACAGTCTAACGCAGAACCACTCTTCATTGATGAGGAAGAGTATAAGGCGTTTAAAGAGAGACATGCTCTCCATAAGGTGAACCGGGCTGATCCTAGTCATTATTCAGGCCCTGCTTACCTAGGAATCGATGCGGGGTCGACTACCACTAAGGTAGCTCTGATTGATGAAGAGGGAAGTCTGCTCTATTCCTACTATGGAAGCAACATGGGTAGTCCTTTGGAATCAACTATTGATGCTCTTAAAGACATGTATGCAAAGTTGAACCCGGACATTACGATCCGAAACTCCACTGTAACTGGTTATGGAGAACAGTTGATTAAGACTGCTCTCAAGTTGGATATTGGTGAAATCGAGACTGTAGCCCATGCTAAGGCTGCTGATTTTTTCCTGCCCGGAGTTAATTTTGTCCTGGATATTGGTGGTCAAGATATGAAGAGCTTGGTCATTAAAAATGGTGTGATTGATTCGATCATGCTTAATGAAGCCTGTTCTTCAGGGTGTGGATCCTTTGTCGAGACCTTTGCCAATTCCTTGAATATGGATGTGAAGGAATTTGCTCGTATCGGACTTCAATCCCAGAATGCCGTAGATCTAGGCACTCGCTGCACCGTATTCATGAATTCAAAGGTGAAGCAAGCCCAAAAAGAAGGGGCAACGGTCAGTGATATTTCTGCCGGTATTTCCATGTCGGTTATTAAAAACGCCTTGTTTAAGGTCATTCGCCTGCGCAATACGGAAGAATTAGGGGACAAAATTGTTGTTCAAGGCGGAACGTTCTATAATGATGCTGTGTTGCGTTCCCTAGAAAAACTCCTCGGTCGTCATGTGGTCCGCCCAGATATTGCTGGGATCATGGGCGCTTTTGGGGCAGCCCTTATCGCGAAAGAGCGCTATAATAAGGGGCATGAGACTCAGCTTCTCCAAGCTGATCAACTACAGACCTTTGCCACGGAAACGACAATGAAGCGCTGTGGCCTATGTGGAAATAACTGCCAACTCACTCTCAAGCATTTTTCGAATGGCGAGACTTTTATTTCCGGCAACCGTTGTGAGCGTGGTGCTGGACAGGAAAAAGTCGATAGTGAGCTCCCAAACCTCTACGATTATAAATATAAACGTGTATTTAATTATAAGCCCTTAACTAAGGAGGAGGCCCCACGTGGGGTTATTGGAATTCCCCGTGTCCTCAATATTTATGAGGATTATCCTTTCTGGTTTACCTTCTTCACGGAATTAGGTTATGGCGTGGTTTTATCCGGTCGGTCCACGAAAAAGCTCTACGAATCAGGAATAGATACCATTCCTTCTGAATCTGAATGCTTCCCGGCCAAGCTCGTCCATGGTCATATTGTCGATTTGGTGAAAAAAGGGGTTAAGAAGATTTTTTATCCCTCTATTCCCTATAATCTTAAAGAAGATACGGACTCCAACAATCATTTTAACTGCCCGATTGTTACTTCTTATCCGGAAACCATTCGAGCAAACATGGATATTCTGGAGACGGAAGACGTTACTTTCTATCAACCTTTCCTACCCATTGACAGTCCTAAGCATATGAGAAAACGCCTTATTGAAGAGCTCGCTAAGGCTGAAGCTTTGACGGCACAGGAAATTACTCAAGCCATGGACAAGGCTTATGGGGAATTAGAGCATTACAAGAGTGATGTTCGTCAAAAAGGTGAAGAAGCTCTTCGTTATATTGATACCCATGGTATCAAAGGAATTGTTTTAGGGGGTCGTCCATATCATATTGATCCCGAAATTCATCATGGCATTCCCGAGCTTCTGCAAGGCTTTGGCCTTGCTGTAATCTCCGAAGATGCCATTCGTCATATCACAAATCCGGAACGTCCCATGCGCGTGGTCGACCAATGGATGTATCATACTCGGCTTTATGCTGCTGCTCAATTCGTTGCTGAACAGCCTAATCTAGAGTTAATCCAGTTAAACTCCTTTGGCTGTGGCTTGGACGCGGTGACGATTGATCAGGTCAAGGAAATCCTCGAACAGTATGGTAAGATTTATACTGTCTTAAAAATCGATGAAATCACCAATCTTGGAGCAGCTAGAATCCGTATTCGTTCCTTATTAGCCGCTGTCCAGGAGCGAGATAAGCAGAATTTCATCCCGGAAAAGCTTTATGATAATAAAGACCGTGTTATTTTTAGCCAAGAGATGAAGAAAAATTACACCATCATTGCACCTCAGATGGCCCCTCATCAATTCCAATTTTTGAAGACAGGCTTTGAGAAGGCTGGATATAATGTAGAGGTTTTGCCTTCGGTAGACCGAGGCGCCATTGATGAAGGTCTCAAGCATGTTCACAATGATGCCTGTTATCCTACCATTATCGTGGTCGGGCAGCTGATTGAAGCCTTGAAATCCGGAAAATACGATTTGAACCAGACAGCGGTACTCATCTCTCAGACAGGGGGCGGGTGTCGTGCCACCAATTATATTGCCTTTATTCGTAAGGCGTTGAAGGATATAGGTATGGAGCAGGTACCGGTCATCTCTTTGAATGCTTCAGGCCTGGAAGCCAACCCCGGCTTTAAGATCACGGCGAAGATGCTTCCTGATCTTCTTTGGGGAATTGTTTATGGAGACTTACTCATGAATGTTCTCCATCGTGTACGCCCCTATGAAAAGGTACCCGGTTCCACTAATGCCCTCTATGATTATTGGGTGGAAAAATGCCAAGCAGTCTTAAGGCGGGGGAACACAAAAGAACTCAAAGCGATCATTTATCAGCTGGTCAAAGACTTTGATGATCTGGAAATCCATGAAGGGATGGTTAAGCCCAAAGTGGGGATAGTCGGCGAGATCCTCGTCAAATACCATCCTACTGCGAATAATAACCTCGTGGAGCTCCTTGAGGCTGAGGGGGCTGAAGTGATTCAGCCGGATCTCATGGGATTCTTGTTGTACTGCGCCTATTGTTACAAAATTAAATTCGATGTATTATCGGGTAGTTTTAAAGCTATGTTCAATGGCATGTTGACGGTTAAGCTTATGGAACACTACCGCAAGGATGTGCGTAAAGCCCTAGCGGGAAGTAAGCGTTTTACTCCTCCCAGCACTATTCAAGAGATTGCTCGCTGCGCCGAAGAGCATATCTCCTTGGCTAATCAGACCGGTGAGGGCTGGTATTTAACCGGAGAAATGGTTGAACTATTGCACACTGGTGTCATGAATATCGCCTGCTTGCAGCCCTTTGGTTGCTTGCCTAACCATATCATTGGCAAGGGCATGATTCGTTCCTTGCGAAAAGCTTATCCTAGTGCTAATATTACGGTGATAGACTATGATCCCGGCGCTAGTGAAGTGAACCAGCTCAATCGGATCAAACTGATGCTCTCGGTGGCCAAGGAGAATATTAAGGCGAGCGTGGTCGCTAAATAGTTTAAAGTATAATAGGTTAAGGCAAAGGCTGTTCTTTATTCTTGAAATAATAGAGCAGCCTTTGCTGGCGAGGGGGGCCTATGGAAAGTAGCTCAAATAATATGGCCAAGGAGACCTTGTATCAAGAAAGGTTGACCCGCTACCTTGAGGCGATGCAGGGCAAAAAACCAGATAAGGTACCCATTCGTTTACAAATGAGTGAATTCATGGCCAAGTATGCAGGCATGGAGCTTCAAGAAATCTACTATGATTTGGATCGAAATATAGCTGCCACAGATAAGATTCTAACGGATTTTGATGTCGATGTAACCATGGGTGGACCAAGCTTATGGTGGGGCGCTTTGCATGATGCTGTCGGTGCGAAATACTTAAAATTTGCCGGCAACCAGCTTTCTGCCAATCAACAGTTTCAATTTGTTGAGCATGAATATATGCTGCCGGAGGATTATGATGCTTTTATTGCTAATCCGACGCAATGGATTCTGAAAACCTTATTGCCGCGTATTCATGCGGAGTTTTCTGATCCGGGTTCTTTTCGGGCCAATCTGGCGCTCATTAAAGGGTCAGCGGGTATGGTTGTAGCGAACAACAAAAACCAACAGGCGATAGACCATTGGGCAAAGAATTACGGCATGCCCATGAGTGTTACGGGGATGGTGAAAGCGCCTTTTGACACTTTAGGGGATACCCTTCGTGGCCTGCGGGGGATTATGAAGGATTTGCGAAAACGCCCGGAAAAGGTACTCGCCGCTCTAGATATGCTTGTCGCTCATAATATATATTATGGACTGGCAACCTCAGAAGGAGATCGGGTACTTCCGGTTTTTTTACCGTTACATCGAGGGAGCTATCCTTTTCTCAACCCCCACGAATGGAATACGTTCTATTGGCCCTCCTTAAAGAAAGTAATCGAGGGGCTTTGGAGCCAAGGGAAACGCACCATGTTGTATGCCGAAGGAAATTGGACCCCCTATCTGGAAAGAATGCTTGAATTGCCCGAGACAAGTATTGTTTTTCATATGGACCAGACAGATCCTCAGCAAACTAAGAAGATACTTGGATCGAGGTTCTGTATCAGTGGCAACGTACCTAACTCGCTGATGGCCTATGGCTCACCTGAACAGGTCAGAGAATATGTCAAACGACTCTTAGATAATTATGCTGCAGACGGTGGTTTTATCATAGACACAGCTGGTATTATGCAAACGGATGTGAAGGAAGAAAATGTCATGGCCTTGATTGAGGCCACCAGGAAATATGGAGTCTATTAAGCAGGAATCGCCTGGCCAATCAAAAGGAGGGGTTATATGTCAGATGGTATTGATATTCCCAATCCACCCCCAGGTACTTGTCTGCCTTGGGAAGAGATAACCAAGGATTATGGTCCCCCTGTAGGGGATGAAGCTCTCCTTAAGGGCCAGTGGGAGGAGCTCGACGCCTTAGCTTATCTTTATCTCTGGTGGTGGGTTCAGCGCTAATTGAGTCTGATTTATATTATGAATTGGTAAAAAAGGGATTAAGACCAATTATCCCGAATATTTTTACAATAGACTTTACATAACGAATTAAAGTAAGGTGTTCAATGATGATTGAAGAACAGTCCATAGATAAAAATTCAGTGATTCCCATTTACTATCAGCTGGCCAAGCTCTTGGAGGGTCAAATCCTCAGCGGAGAGCTCAAGCCTGGTGAGGCTTTACCCACAGAGACCGAAATCGCCGGTCTTTTTGAGATTAGTCGCATGACAGTTCGGCGGGCCATCTCAGAACTTATCGCGGCGGGAATGGTCAATTCCCAACAGGGCAAGGGGACCTTTGTTTCTTCACCTAAATTAAACAATGTGGTATTTGAGTTGAATAATTTTAATCAAGAGATCAAGGACTTTGGTTTAAAGCTTAGTACCACGCTGTTAGGTGCTCATATCGTGCGGGCGGATGAGCGGTTATTAAAAATTTTCCAATTAGATGATCCCAACACGCGCTTGCTCTATTTCCGCACTGTAGTATCCGCTGAAGATGAGCGTCTCGCTTATGAACGTAAATACATCATCTATACGAAACGAAAACCCATCCTGGAAACGAACCTGAAGGACCCAACCCTTTCGGGATTAGTCACCGCCAATAATGATGTGTTGCCCGTGAGCACGAAGAAGGTTTTGCAGGTTTCAGTAACGACTAAGGAAGAAGCAGCCATACTTGGCTTAGGGGGCAATGCCCCTGTTTTTGTCGTTGAGGAAACCTTATTTGATCTCGAAAATAAACCTGTCGGTTGGAGTAAATCCATTTATCGTGGTGACCGTTACCAACTAACCGGATATGATGGATGGTTGAGAAAGGATAATCATGGAGGGATGAATCTTGGATGACGAATTGTTAAATGCGCTGGCCGATCTGGATGAAGAAAAAACCATCGCTTTAGTTCATCAACACCTAGGCGTAGGGGACTCCCCCTTAAAAGTTGTTGAGATATGTCAACTGGGAGTCGAAATCGTCGGTCAACGTTATTGTAACGGGGAGTATTATTTGTCCGATCTCATCATGTCTGAAGAAATACTGCGAGAGGTTATGGTCATCTTAGAGCCACTGATTACCTCGGAAATTCCGGCTAACGGGATGACGATCATCCTGGGAACCATCGAGGGTGACATTCATGATTTGGGTAAGAACATTATCCATTATATGTTGAAATCCTCCGGATTCCGGGTCATCGACTTAGGGGTAGATGTATCCCCTGAGGTTTTTGTTCGCGCAGTTAATGAAACCAAGGCGCCAATCTTAGGAATTAGTGTCTTGTTATCCTTCTGTATAAGTGCCGTAAAAAGGGTCGTAGACCTACTTTCGGAAGCTGGGTTACGCGATCAGGTTAAAATTATTGCCGGAGGATATCCAGTTAACGAAATAGTTAAGGATTACACAGGGGTCGACTATTACACCAATGATATTACTAATCTCTTTGATATCTGTCAGAAGATTAAAGCAGAAACATCATTTTCAGATGGGAACTCGCAAAAATGATGAACCAAGCATTAACAGAATTAAAACGATATTTTGGCTATGCGGAATTCCGACCGGGTCAGCAAAAGGTTATTAAAAGCTTGCTGGATGCTAAGGATACGGTTGCTATTATGCCTACCGGTGCCGGTAAATCCTTAGCCTATCAAATCCCTGCGCTGCTTTTCCCAGGAGTAACACTGGTAATTTCCCCGCTCATCTCCTTGATGAAGGATCAAGTGGATGCTCTTCATGATGCTGGGGCTCCGGCTACCTTTATCAATAGCTCTCTATCGATCAATGAAGCGAGGAAGAGGATTAACAAGGCTCGCAGTGGAGAATATAAGCTACTTTATGTTGCACCGGAACGATTAGAAACAGAGAGCTTTCTGGCCTTGTTAGAATCCTTAAGTATCTCCTTTATAGCCGTCGATGAAGCACATTGCGTCTCCCAGTGGGGACATGATTTTCGGCCCAGTTATCGAGGGATCGGTGCTTTTGTGGACTCACTACCCGAGAGACCACTCATGGGTGCTTTTACGGCAACGGCTACTCAAGAAGTCAAAGAAGATATTGTCCGTTTATTAAGGTTGAGGAAGCCAAATGTATTTGTGACTGGTTTTGATCGCCCTAATTTAAGCTTTACCACCCTTCGTGGGGAAAACAAAAAGATTTTCCTCGCTAATTATTGTCTCGAACATCATCGGGAGTCGGGGATTATTTATGCCGCTACTCGTAAAGAGGTAGATCAGTTACAGACTTATTTAAAGGGGAAGGGACTCCCTGTAGGTAAGTATCATGCCGGGATGAATGATCAAGATCGTCAGAAATCACAAGAATCGTTTCTTTATGATAAAACTCCCCTCATGGTGGCTACCAACGCCTTTGGTATGGGGATAGATAAATCCAACGTGCGCTTTGTTATTCATTACAACATGCCCAAGAATATGGAGGCTTACTATCAGGAAGCGGGCAGAGCGGGTCGAGATGGTGAACCTGCTGCGTGTATTTTATTGTTTTCCCCCCAAGATGTCGTATTGCAACGCTATATGATCGACAACTCGACCTTTAACCCTGAACGAAAAGCCAATGAACACAAGAAGCTTCAAGAGATGTCTGCTTATTGTCATACCACTCGTTGTCTGCGCAAAGAAATCCTCGAATACTTTGGGGAGATGAATGCCCCTGAGGAATGTGGGAATTGCGGTAATTGCACAGACGATCGGGAGCTTGTCGATATTACAGTCGACACCCAGAAAATCCTCTCCTGTATTGCTCGCATGCGTGAACGCTTTGGGATTAATCTGGTTGCCGATGTTCTTAAAGGCTCCAGCAATAAGAAAGTTCTTGAATTACGCTTTGATCAATTAAGCACCTACGGATTGATGAGAGAGCGCAAGGTTCAAGAGATTCGAGATCAGATTAACTATCTGATCTCGGAAGATTATTTGCGACTTTCTACGGGAGATTATCCGGTTGTGAAACTGGGCAAAAATGCCGTACCTGTCCTCAAAGGGGATGAACAGGTCTGGCAAAAGGTGTCCCGCAAAGCGAAGGTGCAGGAAGAAGAACGGCTCACCTTGTTTGAACATTTACGTCAATTGCGCAAGGAAGTGGCAGCCAAGGAGGGTCTACCTCCTTATATGATTTTTGCAGATAGCACCTTAAGAGAGATGGCCAATACTTGTCCTCAGAGTCGCTCAGCCTTTCTACGCCTTGGAGGGGTAGGGGAGCGCAAGCTGGAAAAGTATGGAGATATCTTCCTGATCGGTATTCAGGATTATTTGGTAAGGAATCTCGATGACTCTACTCAGAAGAATCCCAGTGAATCTTCTCAGAATAACCCCAGTGAGGTTACTCTGATGAAGCAATCGGTGGAAAGCTCTTCGGATCATCTGCCTCGGGAATCACAGCCCCGGGGATTGCCTACAAGCCAGTCTAAGGCTGACAGCGTCAAGGCAGAAAAAGAAAATAAAGTCCCCAGCCATTTGGTTACCTACCAACTATACCAAGAGGGAAAAAACCTTGAAGAAATTTGCAGAGTGCGCAATTATAAGCTGGTAACTATTCAAGAACACATAGTTCGTGCTTTTAAAGAAGGTCAACCGATTCACTGGAGTGATTTCGTTCCGGTTGGGCAGGAAGAATTGATTCTGAAAGCCATCGCCCAGGTGGGGGCCGAAAAATTGCGCCCCATTAAAGATTCCTTGCCTGAAGAAGTCGATTGGATGGCCATAAAGATGGTCATTGCCAAGAGTGAGCTTTGAGTTGTGATGAATGAAAGATTCGGAATAACGCACAAAGAGAAGAGGACAAAGATGCAGAAGCGGGATTTTACACTATTTTTGCTAATCAGTGCACTTTTGGGTATCACCCAAAGCATCGACACTTCGTTTTTTAACAATTTCTTGAATGATAGCTTTCACCTGACAGTTTCCCAAAGGACTTTGCTGGAAATACCTCGTGAGTTTCCTGGATTTGCTGTTGTTTTCGTTTCAACACTTTTGCTTTTTCTGGGTGACATCCGCATTGCCGTTGTAGCAAACGCTCTCGCTGCCTTTGGGATGTTTGGGATGGGCTTTATAGCCGGCGACTTTAATACCATGGTGGTATGGCTTTTGATTTACAGTATGGGACAGCATCTCTATATGCCCATTTCCAACAGTATTGTCATGAGCCTTTCTGATGAAGCCAATATGGGTAAAAAGCTTGGTCAAATCAACGGGGCAAATACCTTAATTTTTCTTGTGGCTAACTTGAGTTTCGCCTTAATCTTCAAGAAAGTTCAAGTGAACTATCAACTGATTTTTCTGATCGGTGCGATCACTTTCGTCTTAGCGGGAATTCTGTTAATGCGGATGAATCCTCATAAGCCAACGAAAACAAAAGGCTATAAGCTGATCTTCAAAAAGGAATATTCGCTTTTTTATGTCTTGAACGTTTTATATGGAGCCCGCAAACAGATCTTTCTCACCTTTGCACCTTGGGTGCTCATCAAGATCTTTAATCAAGGGGTAAGTACGTTTGCTATGCTAGGCTTTATCATCGCCGGTCTGAGCATCTTCTTTAAACCTTTTGTCGGCTATTTAATCGATAAGTTTGGGGAAAGATTTGTCTTAGCCAGCGAGGCCATAATCCTGATTTTTGTTTGTATCGGTTATGGAGTTTCTAAAGCTTTCTTCGAAGGAATCGGCAAAGGAGAGCTGGCCATCATTTTCATCTTCGCCTGTTATGTTGTGGATCAGATGCTGATGGCCTCTACGATGGCCAGAGCAACTTATTTGCGCAGAATTGCGGTGGAGCCCAGTGACGTATCTCCATCCTTAGCCATGGGCACTACCCTAGATCACGCACTCGCTATGTTCATCCCGTGGATTGGTGGTATGATCTGGAATCTATGGGGCTATGAGTTTGTTTTTTTCGCAGGAGCCTTCATCGCCGTTCTCAACTTAATTGTCGCCAGCCGCATTAGGATAGCTAAGCCCACGGTACCATCAGGGGAGACGGTTTGACACTTAAAAAGGGTAGACGCGGGATAGATAATCTGTCCCGTATCTTAATTTGGCAGATAGCTGAAAACAGGCTATAATGAGTCAAACCATCTTAGCCATCATCAGGATACATATTATTAAAGAAGAGGGTGTAACAACTATGGAAACAACTCAGTCCTTTGCCCAATTAGGTGTCCATTCACTGCTTGTTGATGCCCTTCAAAAAGAAAAGATTATTGAACCCACCAAAATACAGCAAGAAGCGATTCCGCTCATCCTCAACAACCAGGACGTCGTAGGCCAATCTGAAACAGGGTCTGGTAAGACACTTGCCTATCTCCTGCCGATCATCCAGAAAATAGATCTGCTTAAAAAGGAAAATCAAGCCCTGATTCTTACCCCTACCCACGAACTTGCCTTACAGGTTCAACGCCAAATCCAAAGTTTAGCAGAACATTTAGGTGGAACGGTCACCTCAGCAGCTGTGATCGGTAACGTCAATATCACCCGACAAATCGAAAAGCTCAAAGAGAAGCCACACATTATCGTCGGTTCAGCAGGACGTATTTTGGAACTGATCCAGAAAAAAAAGATATCCTCTCAGACCCTAAAAACGATTGTGCTTGATGAAGCGGATCGTTTACTGGATGAGAAGAACCTCCCCGCGATAAAATCTGTACTTAAAACCACCCTCAAAGATCGTCAGGTGCTATTGTTTTCTGCGACTATAACCCCAGAAACCATAAAGCAGTCAGCCGACTTTCTTAAGGAACCGGCAATCCTTCGTGTAAAGGAGAAAGCGACTGTGACACCTACGATTGCTCACCAGTATTTTCTCTGTGAGCAACGGGACAAACTTGAGCTATTGCGAAAATTGATTCGACATCTTGAGCCGACACGAGCTTTGATTTTTATTAATAAGAGTGAAGAAATCGAGAAAACCGCGGAAAGACTAAAGTATCATGGGCTAGAAGCGGAAGCGATCTCAGGATCTGCTGATAAGGATAAACGGCGACAGGCCATGGAGAACTTTCGAAACGGTAAGACAAGCCTGCTTGTGGCCTCCGATTTGGCGGCAAGAGGACTAGATATTAAGAACATCACCCATATTTTTAATCTTGATTTACCTGAGGATCCCCATCTTTATCTACATCGGGTGGGAAGAACCGGTCGTGCAGGTCAAAGTGGGATCGCGATCTCACTGGCAACGGATCATGAAAAACATTTTATAACTAAGATTGAAAACACACTAAAAATATCCATTCCCTTACATAATCTGTCCCATGGAAAAGTGTTTCCTTCGCAGCAAAAGGAACATGATAAGCACAACGTACCTAAAGGACATAATGAGCATCACGGACATAAAGAGGATAGAGAGGATAAAGAATCAAGACATAGTAAGCAATCGAAAGCATGAAAGTAAAGAAGGGTGCCCAATTTGTTTTGGGCTCGCCCTTCTTTTTTTATACTCTAAATATCTATTCTTATGTCAAAATACTTTGGATAAACTAAATCAATCTTTAGCTCCCGCATGTAGTTTCCATCCTCACGATGTTCCATAACATTCGAGGAAATCCCGACTTCTAGATCCAGATCCTTGAGGTGCTTGATTTGGCTTATATGGAACTCGAGGAAATTATAATCCTGATTGATTTGGTAGTCTGTTACTTTCTTCTTTTTAAAAACCTTAAGGACTTTTTCGATATCCTCACCAAAGACTTTAGCTGATTTAAAGAAATAATCCCTTGGGGAGAAGAGCATGAAGGGAGAGACCTTTTGTCCATAGTTTTGCTGATAGATTTGACCTGTCTGTTTGTTTTCTAAGGAACAGTAATGGACGCCGATGCTTAGCTGTTGCTCCAGCGCAAACTCCATCAATTCTAGGCATTCCAGTTCACTGCGGGAGATGGGGAGACCACCGGCATACCAATAGTCATAGAGGACCTTAAAGGGAGGATTCTTAATTTTGAAGCCACGCTTCCGAAAATCTTCCGCATTATGAAAGGGAAAGCAAAGCTCAAGTAAGTTGATGCCAGCTATGCCGATGCGCTCCAATTCCAAAAGTACATCTTTCATTTCCTTTAGACTCCCTGGTAAGACAGGCATTTCGACCATGACAGCGGGAATAAATTCCTTGCTTAAGGCAATGCGATCGTAGACTTCTTTCTTAAAGGGTTCGGGATCTTCCATTTTGATACTGAAACGAATTTCTTTCAGACCTGCCTCTTTGAGGTTTTGAAGGATTTCCTGGTCTAGAAAGTCGCCGGATGTATAAAGACGGGTATGGGTCTTAGGGGTCTTTTCTTGAACTGTTCGAAAAAAATCCAACATCTCTTGCTTATGCAGGAGGGGCTCCCCACCGGTTAAGGCGATGTGCGAGAACTTTTGACCCTGCTTGAGCAGTTGCGAGAGTTCTTCAACTACGTTTCTTTTGTGCTGGGTATAATGCTCGTAATCCTCCTGATTGGGGTTAAAGCAAAAATAGCAATTACGGTGGCATCTGAGAGAGATATAGAAGGTAACTGTTCCCATGCCCTTCTGGCAAATTTCACAGGCTGAAGAGATCCAATGGTTGACGATGCTTTTATCGGAATTTCTAAACTTTGCTTGCTTTTCTCTTAAATGTTCCAATTTACGGTGTGTTTCTTCGGTCAGATTCTCGTCTAAATCCAGGCCGGTTTGCTTAATTTGATCGATAAAGTGATCATAGACTCGGGCATAGATTTGTGCATATTGAGAGAACTCAGGATTTTTTATTTGATTTATCGTGCGGTTATCTATCTCGATGATCATATATTGCTCCTTTTAATCGTGATCGTAAGTTTTACGTCCATCTAACTAGATTCGACATAAAAAATGGCTTACCTTCAATTCAATAACAAGGCATGACAATCCAACCTGTGCTAAGAAGTTACCTTCGGGTTTCTTTTATTGCAAAAGGAAAGGATATGCCATAAAATGAGTAATAACCAAATAATTCGCGGATCGGAGAGAGTATCCCTTCATGAAAGAATATGCTAAAAAAGTTGCGGTAACGCTTCTAATCATCATCGCCTTTATTTTAGTGCCATTGCTGATCTATTACCTCTTGCCTTATTTTGCTCCATTTATCCTAGCGTTACTAACAGCCTTGCTTTTAGAACCCTTTAATCTAAAGCTCATAAAATATATGAAGATTAATCGGACCCTTGCCGCTAATATATCATACTTTTTGTTCTTAGGAGTCGCCTTATTTCTTTCCTACTTCCTTATTGCCAAGATCATTTCGGAGGCCTTTGAACTCATCAAGTTTATTCAAAGGAATATTCCCAATATTCAAGTATGGGTTACCGATTTTGCGCAACAGATAAATGATTTTATCTTAGTTTTCCCACCTGAAATTGGTTTGCAAATCAATCAAACGATGACGGGATTTGTCAATCAACTATCTAATCTGAATCTGATCTCTAGTGTGGGCGCACAGACCCTTTTGATTACGGCATCGATTCCTAACTTTTTCTTCTCCTTACTCATTTTCTTCATTGCTCTCTATATGATAAATCTCAATTTAAGTCAAATCAATCAACGCTTTTTTTCTTATTTTAAGGAGAAATCTAAGCCTAAAGCCATTGCCGTGCTCTCCGACTTACGCAACGCCACCATTGGTTTTCTTAAAGCTCAAGTCATTTTAAGTACCTTCACCTATATAGTGAGTCTGGGTGGCTTAATCTTCTTAGATGTACGTTATGCACTTGTGCTAGCTTTTTTAATCGTAATTGTCGATATTCTTCCTATTCTGGGCACAGGATCAGTGTTGGTTCCCTGGGGGTTGTTTTGGATCACCCAAGGCGATATTTTCCGGGGCATCGGACTTGTGCTTCTCTTTATTATCATTACCGTATTGCGTAAGATTATTGAACCGAAAATTCTCGGTGGAAGAATTGGACTCGGACCCTTGGCAACTCTAATCTCGATTTGGGTAGGCTTTAAGGTAATGGGGATCTTGGGTGTATTCATGGCTCCTCTGCTTATCATCTTGTATAAAGCATTAGTCAAAGCAAATGTTATACGTTATCGTTTCCAAATTTAGCCGGACTTGCGCCGGCTTTTTTATACTGTCAGAAAGTATAACTTCGTTGCATACTTTCCTCTAGCATAAGGGCAACCAACGACTTCGCCTTTCTGGATGCATATTCAAAAGGCACGGCGAAGCCGGGTTTTCTTTATATTGACCATTTCATTAAGTCAATCCATGAGGTGAAGTTTATTTAATTCAATACTTAGTTTATACTTTATTTAGAATCTGTTTACGGAAAATCAAGACCATGGGGCTAGAATAGAATTAAGGAAGCTTCCTATAATTTTAAGGAGTGAAGTAAGTGAAGATGAAAAAGAAAACAGCGATTATTGCTAGCTTTACAGTAGGGACTTTGTTGTTCGCTACCACAGCATTTGCCGATATTGCTAGTAAAAGTGGGTATGAGCAGTTAAAGGATAGTGTTAAGCTTGTCTCGGCCAAAGCCACCGGTGAATACGACAATTATACCATGGAAATGACTGCAATAATCAAGGATAACAGTCAGGTGATCATCTCCAGTAACGCTGTAAATAAGGTCGATCGAATTAAAAATGCTCAGGAGAGCAATAATACAAATGTAGAAGCAGGAAAAACCAGCACTTACTATAATTATAACGACAGGAAAACGAGTATAAACATCGATCAGAGAAGTGATAAAGTCTATTTAACGGAATACAATGAAGAACGTGAACACATCATTCCCGATGATCCCTTTGCTGAGGAAGAAGCAGCCGATGTAGAACGAATCATCGACGCTGTGGTGGGAAGTCTGAAAGACCATGTGATCGTTAACGAAAACCCTGACGGAACTATAGTCTTGTCAGGATCACTCTCGGAGATGCAGATTCCGGCCCTTGTCAATGCCGTATCATCGCTTAGTTTAAAGCAGCAATTTGATGGTAGAAATCAAAATAATAGTTGGCCCCATCTTACCAAAGATATCACCGTTAAAGAAGTGTCAGGGTCAGCTAATGTTAAGGAAGATGGTGCTTTAGAGCGTATCCTCGGCACTGCGACTGTCACCGGCAAAGATGCTAACGGTCAAAACCATGATATTACGATTGAAATTTTGGGCAGCATAAAAGATGTCAATTCCACCGTCGTAGCTAAACCAGATTTGACCGGTAAGGAAGTTATTAAGCAGTACGCCAATGCCCCTAATGAAATCAACAACCCACAAAAGTTCGTTGGCACCTTTAAAAATGACATCATCATTGAAAAAGATGGTAAGTTCGTTAAGACCGGAGAGCGGATTTTAGAGCTCACTCAGATCGATACGAATAGTATTGCCGGGAATTACAAGGAGGTCTATAAGCCTGAATTTACTGATTCAGCCAATCAGATGGAAGCCTTCTCCTTCAAGGCTACCTTTAACGAGAAATCTATGCGCGATGCCAATTTTGATATTTCAACAGGAAACAATGATAATAGACGAGGTTATATTTATCTGGATGATTATGCCGGTAAAGTAAACTTCAATGTGGATAGTTATGATAGAGGGATGAACGGTATCATGTTCGATTCTAATTTTAGTCCCGTCTTAGAATAGAACAAATAGGCTTTCTACAATGATAAGGCTGCCGGGGGTTACTCCGGCAGCTCCTTTTAAGACTTTTAGATGGAGGATCATCCAATGGAAAAAGTCATCGAGATTCAGAATCTCACAAAACTCTATAAAAATGGACGTGGTGTTAACGATTTGACCCTCGATATCTACCGTGGGGAAATTTTTGGCTTCCTCGGACCCAACGGAGCGGGTAAGACAACGGCTATGAAGATTATGACTGGATTAATTTCCGCCGATCGGGGGGATGTGAAGATATTTGGTCATAGTATTCGTGACGAGTATGAGAAGGCGATGGCCCAGGTGGGATGTATCATCGAAGTTCCGGAATCCTATCCTTATCTAACAGCCTACGAAAACTTAAGGCAGCTTGCTCGTTTTTATCCTGAGATTGATAAAAAGAGAATCGAGGAAGTTTTAGATTTAACAGGCATGCTCCGCTACAAAAATGAGAAGCCACAGCGATTTTCCCTAGGCATGAAACAACGCTTAGGAATCTCGGCCGCCATTTTGGCGCGTCCCCAAGTCCTCATCCTCGATGAGCCCTTAAATGGACTCGATGTGGAAGGAATGATTGATATCCGCAAGCTTATTTTACATTTAGCTGAAACGGAAAAAACCACCTTCTTTATCTCCAGTCACTTAATTCACGATGTGGAGCTTACCTGTAATAAAATTGGGGTCATCTATAATAGTATACTTCTCAATGTCCAGAGTAGAGAGGAGATCCTCAAGGATTATGCCACCTTGGAAAATTATTTTGTGAGTGAGGTAGAACGAAATGGCCGTGTTTCAAGCAGCCTTTATCAATGAGCTGGAAAAGCTCTGTAAAAAGAAAAAAGCTGTCGTAGCCATCATCCTTTCCTTGCTAATTATCGTCGTCGGACAGTTGATGGTCCTCGGAGTAAGGACAGGGTTTGGTATCCGCGGTGCCGGCAGTATGGATTTCCCCATGTTGGTCCTGTCTGTTGCGATCAACACCGTCATTCCTTTGTTTACAGCCTTGGTTGCTATCGACAGCTTTTCCGGAGAATTCGCTCAAAATACCATGCGTATAACCCTTACGAGACCTGTAAGCCGTTTTAAGCTGTTCGCGGCCAAGGTATCGGCAATCGGACTTTTTGTCTTAGCCAATCTTGCCCTGCTGCTGGTCTTCTCTGTGCTCGCCGGATTGCTTTTTAGTGGGGATACGATGACCTGGGGCGGATTCTTTAAGACGATCGTGGCCTACGGAGTCAGCTTTCTGCCAATGTTTATCCTGGCTTTGGGCATCGTTCTTTTGGCAAATATTTTAAAAAGCGGAATCTCGGTCTTTTTTGTAACTATCTTATTCGTTCTTGTCTGCAAGGGGTTAGGATTGTTTTTTAGTCAATACTCAGGCCTATTGATCACGACCTATTTTGATTGGTATAGCCTTTGGTTGGCGAATTCCGTTCCCTTACTGAAAATTCTCCGCCAGTTTTTCCTTATGCTGGGCTATGGTCTGATGTTTTTTACTGGGGCCTTTTATCTGTTTGATAAAAAAGAATTCTAGGTGGTAACATGAATCTGCAACGAAGACTTATTTTAGCCAACGCTTTAACCGTAATCATTCCTTTATTGATTACGGTTCTTTGCGCGTGGACTTATATATATGTGACAGGGAAGATTGCCGGTACGGAACAATCTTTCAAAAATACCCAGGAGATCACCCAGCTAACTTTTGACCTTGTAGGCAGTGAGCAAAGCATTCTTCGTAGATATCCGGAGAGAATCGAGGATCCCGGTTTTCAGAGTCAGATCATCAATCGCATAGCGGCTGTTGATGGAAAAGTGGCTGCCCTTCAGGGAGACACAGTACTATTTTCCTCACATAATCTGACGAAGATTGATGTGGTAAGGTTGTTAGGAAGCTCAGGATGGTTTGAACAGGATACCATAACCCTCGGTAGCGAAACCTATAGTGTTCAGCCTATTGACTTAACCTTAGCCACAGATAATCAAGAAAGCACAATTCTGTTTTTCTTAGTACCCTTTGACCCGGCTTCTTTTAACCTTACGAAATTCATCACCTTTTGTGGCATTATTTTTGTCTTTACTTTTATTGCAGCTAATGTCTATATGTCCCGTTATTTCTCCCGTGGCATTATCTTTCCCCTGAATAATCTGCGTAAGGCTGCTAAGGAAATTACCTTGGGCAATCTTAATCATGAGATTGTCAGTGAGGGAGATAAGGAACTGCGTGAGCTCTGCTACGACCTTGAGCGGATGCGCATTCAATTGAAGAACTCTGTCCATACCCAGCTTAAATATGAAGATAATCGCAAAATGATGATCACCAGCATATCTCATGATTTAAAGACTCCGGTCACCTCCATCAAAGGGTATGTGGAAGGATTATTAGATGGTATCGCTAATTCGCCGGAAAAGAAAGAGAAATATCTGCGGACTATCTATCGTAA
Source organism: Desulfitobacterium sp. (assembly GCA_050251735.1). Lineage (GTDB taxonomy): Bacteria > Bacillota > Desulfitobacteriia > Desulfitobacteriales > Desulfitobacteriaceae > Desulfitobacterium. Next base: position 41,945 of record JBFWMF010000009.1, on the reverse strand, counting down.
GGCGGAACAGGTGGATACGATGATTGACGATCTGCTGCTTTATGCAAAATTGGATCTCAATCAAATCCCCTTTAATTTGCAAATTACCAATGTTGAAGAATTTCTTAGGGATGGGTTCCGAGAAATAGAACCGGAGATGGAACGCAACGGAATCGTTATGTACTTTAAAAGTGAACTCAAAGAAGCGTGTGCAATTCCTCTGGACCGGGAACGGATGATGCGTGTTATAATGAACATTATCGATAACTCGCGTAAATATATGAATAAGGAAGAGGGAAGAATTGCTCTTTCTGTTCGCGAAACCCATTCCAGTGTGATCATCGAAGTTCAAGACAATGGTAGTGGTATTCCTGATCTGGAAGTGAGACAAATTTTTGAGCGTTTTTATCGGACAGATCAAGCACGCAGTGAGATAAAGGGCAGTGGTCTGGGGTTAGCCATTGCCAAGCAAATTGTGGAAGGTCATGAGGGACGTATTTGGGCTATCAGCAGGTTGGGAGAAGGGACCAGTATAGTTATCTCTCTTCCAAACACAATCAGGGGGGCAGATTCATGAAACGAATTCTTATTGTTGAAGATGACTCCAGCATTGCCGAGTTAGAAAGAGATTATTTAGAGGTGGCGGGCTTTGCAGTCTCTGTTGCCACGGATGGTGTTGACGGTCTGCGGGCGATCCAGAATAATGAATACGATCTTATTATTCTTGATATTATGTTGCCAGGATTAGATGGACTAGAAATTCTTAAAAGCATGAAGGAAGATAAAGACATCCCGGTACTCTTAGTTTCAGCCAAGAAAGAAGAAATCGATAAAATTAAAGGATTAAGCCTAGGGGCTGATGACTATATTACCAAACCATTTAGCCCGGGGGAACTCGTTGCTAGAGTTAAGGCCCATATCGAAAACTATGAACGTATCAAGGAACGTTTTAATGCCGGAATGAAAAAGCGCCAATCGATAACGATTCGCGGGCTTAAAATTGAAAAGGATTCCCGCAGGGTCTTTGTCAATAATCAAGAGGTCAACCTCGCTCAAAAGGAATTTGATTTGCTAATCTACTTAGCTCAAAATCCCAATCGTGTCTTTGGTAGGGAAGAGCTCTTTGAAAGAATCTGGGGACTTGAATCTTTAGGAGATTCGGCAACCGTAACGGTCCACATCGCAAGAATCCGAGAAAAGATTGAGATCGATCCCTCTAAACCACAATATATTGAGACCGTTTGGGGGGCAGGGTATCGTTTCCGAGTGTAAATTCCATTTAATCTATGATGGTCCTTTCGATAAGGAGAGTGGACAAGGCTAGTGTTCTCTGCTCTCCTTATCTATGTTCACTAAAACTTGTACTCTGCCAAAATTTTAGGTGTTTGGATAATCTTATTGATTTTAAATGCCTTAACTATTGTGCTATAATCTACAATCATAGGTTATGGAAGTTATGGAGGAAAGAATGAACCAAGAGCAGTTGTTGGCCTTACTTCGAGGAGTAAAAGAGGGGTCTATTTCTCTTGATTGCGCCTTAAATGAACTAAAAAGCTTGCCTTATGAAGACTTAGGCTTTGCCAAAGTGGATCATCATCGAACCATCCGCAATGGTTTCCCGGAAGTCGTTTTTTGTCAGGGAAAGACCAAAGAGCAGATCGTGCAAATTTTGATGAATCTTGCAAAGTACGATAATAATATCTTAGCAACTCGAGCAACCCCAGATGACTTTGCTTGTGTTAAAGAAGCGATTCCCGAGTCGGTGTATTCTGAACTTGCTCGTGTGATTACAATAATCAAGAAACCCCTTCTCAAGCGAGGGAAGGTCCTCATCCTTAGCGCCGGAACGGCTGATTTACCAGTAGCTGAAGAGGCGGCAATGACCGCAGATATCATGGGCTGTCAGGTCGAGCGACTCTATGATGTGGGTGTAGCGGGGATTCACCGTTTACTCGATAATACTGACCGATTTAAAGATGCTCAGGTTCTTATTGTGGTCGCCGGGATGGAGGGTGCCTTGGCCAGTGTCGTAGGTGGGTTGACGGATAAACCGATCATTGCCGTGCCTACAAGTGTTGGTTATGGTGCTAGTTTTGGTGGTCTTGCTGCTTTATTGGCTATGTTAAATAGTTGCTCCGCGGGGATTGGTGTTGTCAATATTGATAATGGCTTTGGCGCAGGAGTCTTAGCTAATACAATCATTAAAGCGATTCACGCTGCAAAGTATGATGAATAAATAATTGAATAAGATATACTTATTGGTTGAAAAGAGCTAATCAGCATAGTATAATTCTCCTTGTGTCCTTTTTCTCTCGCATTATGTAGGTATTAGTACGGCATACTTTAAAAATAATACATAATACATTGAGAAATTGTGTTTACAAGGATATCTTTTATTCAGTAATCTATAATTATACGTATTTCGAAAAAGGCGGTGAATTTTGTGGCAATCAATCCAATTGACAAGCTAACTACAGTGGAACGCAAGATGCCACCTGTATTAGAATTAATTCGCGGAAATATTATTAAGTATGGTAATCCTTTAGCACTTAAGGGCAGTGAAATATCTGCTTGGGCCAAAGGACTTAATCTGCCTAAAACTGGAGATATTCTTTTTTACACAGGCGGGGAATATCAACTTCTTCCTTTTATTGATTCCTTGGTTAAAACCATGACCGTCATGGATCCTAACAGTGCCACATTCTCAGCACTGCTTGGGATACGCAATATTGTTAACAAGACTGGCCTTGCCCCGGAAAAAATTTATGCCTCTCTATTAGCTCAAGACAAGGATCGCTTTAATGCCGTTTCCTATAAAGCAGCGCGGATTCTCCAAAGCTTGGGTTATGATTTTTGTTATTCTGGGGAGGATGAATTATATAGCGGTGCCCTACTTTATGAACTGGGATACTGGGATGACCTCGCTGAATACGGGAAAAGAGTGGCTAAGGTTTTCAAGGAGAGTCAAGCCAAGACCATCGTCTGTCTTTCGCCACATGCAGCGGAAGTTATTAAAATCATCTACCCCAAATTTGGCATTCACCATGATCTAGAGGTTAAGACCTTTGTGCAACTCGTATGGGAGCAAAGAGACAAATTACCTAAGCTCAACACGAAGGAATCAGTGGTCATCCATGATTCTTGTCGTCTTGCTCGTGATTTGGGTATCACAGAAGAGATACGCGAGGTCCTGATGGCGATGGGGGTTGAGTTTAAAGAGCCTTATCGTAATCGCGCCTGGACGACCTGCTGTGGTGGCCCCAATAAATTTATGTTCCCAGAGCTATCCCATACCATCGCTGAGAGACGCGTTGGCGAACTTCAGGACACAGGCGCAGATCTTATACTTACTTCCTGTCCCTATTGCCTTTCTTCCTTAAAGGGTGGAATCAAGAGCAAGGACAAGGATGGGATTGCTGACTTAATTGAATTCTTATATAAGGGGATAGTGGGATGAGTGAAAAATCAACCTCAAAGGTACAAAAGGAGTTTAAAACATACTCCAAAGAAATAGATCGTTCACAGCATGATGAAAATATCCGCAAAGCCATTACCAGGGCGGTGAAAGCTTATCGTGAGACCACGGATGCCACGATGGAACGTTTTCCCCATACTCCGGAGCTGGCGGCTGAAGTGCGTGAAATAAAGCGCCGTTCCGTAGAGCAGAGAAAAGAGCTGCTTGCTCAAGCTATGGAGTCCGTAGAACGGAACAAGGGCAAAGCCTTTTTTGCCAAGGACCGGCATGAGGCCTTGGTCATGGCCAGCGAAATTATCGGCAAAGGGAAAACTGTAGTTAAGGGCAAGAGCATGTTAGGTGAAGAACTCCATCTTCGGGAATACTTAGAAGAACAGGGAATTCTGGTTTGGGAAACTGATCTGGGAGAATTTATTCTTCAACTTAAAAAAGATCGTCCCATGCATATTCTTTCCCCAGCTATTCACGTTCCTCGGGAGAAGGTGGCGGAGATCTTTACCGAATTTTTCGGGAAGGAAATCGAGCCGGATATTGCCAAAGAAGTGGCGGTCGTTCGGGAGTTTATGAGGGAAAAGTATTTTACCGCCGATGTCGGAATGAGCTCTGCCAATGTGGTAGCTGCCGATACAGGAGCCTTTGTGATCATTGAAAATGAAGGAAATGTTCGACTTTGTACAGCTGCTCCTCCGGTTCACCTCTTAATTGTTGGAACCGAGAAAATTGTTCCTACCTTCCAGGACGCCATGAAAGTTGCCGAAGTAACTTGGCGTTATGCGCAATATGGTGTTCCTTCCTATGTAAATATTGTCACGGGCCCTAGTAAAACCGGAGATATTGAGAAAGTCACGACCTATGGTGCCCATGGCCCCAAAGAGTTCTACGTGATCTTTGTGGATAATGGCCGGTCAGAGATGGAGGCTGATGATGATTTCAAGCAAGCTTCCCACTGCATGCGTTGCGGAGGCTGTATGTATGAATGTCCTGTCTTCCAAATCACTGCAGGGAGTTTCGGTGAAACCTATCTTGGCGGTATCGGCACCATCTGGAATGTCTTTACCTCGGGAGGCCTAGAAGCTACAGCCCCGCAAATTCATACCTGTCTTCGTTGCGGACGTTGTGTAGAACGCTGTCCGATGCAGATTGACGTGCCCAATATGGTGGGTGAGCTAAGAAAGCGGTTGGCCAACGGAGAAGTTATGGATAAGTGAGTTTTTGATAAGTAATAGAAGAACGCCCCTTGGTTTATGGAATTTTCCATTGCCGAGGGGCGCTTTTGCTTTTGCATGTCTGATCTATATGTAGTACTACGACAACATATAGGAATGAAAGATTTTTTCAGGGTCGTGTAGCTTAACATACATCCGCGCCGCTCAGGCGCTCCAAGGCTAGCGTACTTGTTTTCGCAGCAGAATCCTCGGCGGGTGAGCATCGTCTGTGGATTCCGCCTCGCCGAAAATGTCCACCGGACACTTTCGGCGCCAAACCTCTGGGTAATACCTGAAGTGGCCGCTCCTGCACGTCCATGTGCTCGCGGCATCAGGACATCCATGTCCAAGCAACCGTGGCTCCGCTAATGCTACGGAAACGTCGTCCGCATGACGCCTTTCCGCGCTAAAGAAAGCTTGGCTTATGGCGAGTGAAGCGAGGCAGAAGCCTTAGCTGCCTTATACACAGTGAAATCGCTCTCTACTGTATGTTAAGCTACGCTTGCAGGTCACGAATTTCAAAGCTGAATGATCTATAAGCCAGAAGATAGAGCCGCTTGCTTTCCTTGGATGAATTTTAGCCTGAACAATAAGCAGAAGGCATTAAGGGTTATGCCGGTGATTAAGCCAAGCCAGAATCCAAAGGCGCCTAAGGAAGTCGTGGTTGCTAGGATGTAACCCGTGGGAAAGGCGACCAACCAATAGGAGACGAGGGCCGTAATGAAGGGCACATTAACATCTTTATACCCTCGCAAAATCCCTTGAATAGGCGTGGCAAGGGAATCTGAGAATTGAAAGAAGATAGCATAGATGAGAAAGTGTTGGGCAAGCTGAATGACGTCTTGTTCTTTTGAATAAAGACCAGCAACCTGCTCTCGAAAGAGATAGAGGAGAAAGGCGGTGAGCAGAGCCATACTGAAGGAGAAGCCAAGACCAATGAAGGAATAGTGACGGGCATCGCGATATCTTCGGGCACCTACCTCAAAGCCCACCAAAATGGTTAAAGAAATTGAAAAACTCAGGGGCACCATATAGATCATGGAAGCAAAATTCATAGCGCTCTGATGAGCAGCAATGGTCAAGGTATTAAAGCTACTCATCAACAGGGTTACTGCGGAAAAAATACTTGTTTCAAGAAAAATTGAAAGGCCAATGGGAATACCCATGGTCAAATGTTCCCGCCAAGCTCGCCAGGAGTAGGTAGGGAAGTGGCTAAATAGTTTGTATTCTGAAAAATAAGGATGACGATGAAGGGTGAATATGGCAATAATCGTCAAGCAATAATAGGTTATGGAAGAAGCAATACCTGCACCAATTCCGCCTAAGCTAGGGAGACCTAGTTTGCCGAAAATAAATATGTAATTAAGACAAATATTGAGCGGCAGGGAAAGGAGTGTAATTACCATCGTAACACGAGTTTTTCCTAGTGCATCGATAAAGCCTCTTAGTACTTGATATACAAAATAAGGAGGGATACCAAACGCAATCGCCATCAGATATCCCCGGGCAATATAAACTACTTGCCCTTCTAAATTCATCCGCAATAAGATCCACTCTAAACTAAGCATTCCGATTAAGATAAGTAGTCCAGAGATGCCCAGAGCCAAGTAAATGGCTTGCAAAACTTTCGCAGGAATCTCGGGTTTTTGTTTGGCCCCAATTAAGTGCCCAACAATGGGGGTTATGGCAATCAATATTCCCCCGAGGCCTGAACTGATGGGTGCCCAAATATTACCGCCAATAGCGACTCCTGCAAGATCAAGGGAACTTGCTTGACCAGACATCATCGTGTCAAAAAACGTCATCGAGAATAAAGCCACTTGGGAGATCAAAATGGGAAAGAGGATATAGAGAAATTGGTAAATTTTTTTTCTGATTGAATGGGTTTGCTTCATAATAATCCCTTCGCAGATGGATTTTTTACTGCATGATGAACATCTTATCAGATGCAGGGTAAAAATCAAGCCTTCTGCAGAAGTCAAATTAGTTTCGTTAAAAGATATTCAGCTAATCAAAGGAAGTAAGATTTCTTTCTTTAATATATTGGATCACTCTTTCTTTTTCACCTGCTTCCATGTGTATCAATGGTTGGACACGCTCTTGATAGAACCCAGGCCATTTTATAAAAATTGTCTGAAAAAAAGGCTCCTTCAGTATCGGATCCCAATAATCTAAGCGAATGACGATATAATAAGCATCTAAATCCGGTCCATTGGAGTCCATAATATTGGCATCGAGATAGAGAAGAAGGCTCGTTGCCGTATCACGAGGAATATCATTGACTACACGATAAGAATCAATTAAAATTGGATTTTCGGTTAAATTCTCATGAAATACCATAGTCTTGCTGGTGAGTTCAGTGGCAGGATGGGCCCCAACGTTAAAAAATTTAAACTCTAGGCTAACTTCATTCGCTAGGTTTATGCTAGGGGATTCTTTAAATGTGAAATAGGGGCGTGATGCTTCACGCTGGGTTTGCCAGCTGTTAATGGTGATAAAAACACTGATTAAGGAGATAATGGCAAAAACAGCAGTTGATCCTGAAACTAAAAAAGTGGATAAGGTCAACTTTTTCATCTTTTCTAACATAGTCCCCCCAGAAGAAAGTGATACAGTTTAATTTATGAGTACATATGCTGAATCATTCGTAGTAGGGAAGATTTACCTCCTATTAAAGTTTCAGCTTGATAGAAATATAACATTGTACTATGATGGTATGAAGGAAAAAAGTCGATTGATGTTGGAGGTAATTCAAGTGCGTGTTGTAATCGTTGGGGCTGGTAAAGTGGGTTATAGCTTAGCTCAATATCTAACCCAAGAAGAACATGAAGTTATCGTCATTGAAAAAGACGAGGAGCGTCGTAGTATCGTTCAGAATACATTGGATGTCATGACTATTGCGGGGAATGGTGCTAGTCCAGGGATGCTCTTGGATCCTGAAATTCGTAAAGCAGATCTCATGATCGCGGTCACGGATATGGATGAGGTCAACATGATCGCCTGTATGGCGGCTAAGCAAGCAGGTATACAACGAACGATTGCCCGCGTTAGGAATCAAGAATATGCCGAGAGGGATAAGGTAAAATTTAATGAGGCCTTAGGGATCGATTTAACGATTAATCCAGAGATGGTTACAGCACTTGAAATTAAGCGCATCCTCCTGACTCCTGCAGCGTTAGATGTCGAGGATTTTGCTGATGAGCGGGTAAGGATGATCGAAGTCAAGATTCCGTCGGATTCCAAATTAATAAACATCCCCTTAAAAAGTTTGAAGTTACCCTCTCATACCTTAGTAGCAGGAATCCTACGTAATGATCGGATGCTTATCCCCCATGGTACAGATATGATTTTGCCCAATGATTGTGTCTTTTTTGTCGGTGAATTTTCTTCTATTAAAAAAATTGAAGAGCATTTCACGATCAGGAAATCCAAGGTTGAACGGGTGTTAATCATTGGGGCTGGAAGAATCGGTAGGCATTTAGCTGTTATGTTGGAGAAAGTTGGCATCTCGGTTAAAGTCATCGATAAAGATATGGAACGATGTCAGGAATTGGCTGAAACCCTAGATGAGGGACTGGTTCTCTGCGGCGAAGGAACCGATATTGACTTATTAACAGAGGAGGGAGTAGGAGAAGCTGATGCAGTCATGTGTCTTACAGATGATGATAAGCTGAATCTGCTTATTGCTCTACTTGCTAAACACCTTGGTGCCCCGAAGACCTTTGTCCGTGTTGGTCGCTCCGACTATATATCCCTCATGGAAAAAGTCGGAGTTGATGTTGTGCTCTCGCCGCGTATCCTGACGGCAGGGGTCATTCTTCGTCAAGTCCGCCGCTCTGATGTGGTATCAGTCTCTCTGCTTGAAGGTGCAAAGGCTGAGGCCATGGAAATAATTGTTCCTTCTTCAAGTCCTGTGGTAAATAAGAAACTCAAGGATGCGAAACTACCGAGAAATTCACTGATCGGTAGTGTCGTTCGGGGTGACGAAATCATTATCCCGAATGGAGATACGGTGCTTAAGCCGGAGGACCGCGTTATTGTTTTTTCACTACCGGATACAGTACCCACTGTTGTTCGGTTATTCGAGAATAAATTAGGGAGTAAATAATATGAACTTTCCCGTCATTTTGGGGTTGCTAGGAAGACTTCTCATTGTCTATGCTGGTGCCATGAGTATTCCCTTAATTGTGTCACTTGCCTTGGAGGAATGGAGTAGACTCGCCTTCCTCCTTTCTGTATTGCTTACGCTAATGACGGGAATGGTCTTTTCAAGGCAAGCCAAGCTCACAGAAATAAAAATTGGCGTTCGTGAAGCTTTTGCCTCTGTAGTGGGAGCTTGGATTCTTGCCTCCTTATTTGGTGCGTTGCCCTTTCAATTTGCTGATGTGGTGCCAACCTTTGTTGATGCGGTTTTTGAGACTGTATCCGGACTGACGACAACAGGCGCCAGCGTCATTCCTGATGTGGAGAGCTTACCTCAATCAATTTTGTTATGGAGGAGTCTAACTCATTGGCTGGGAGGTATGGGAATTATCGTACTTTTTATTGTATTACTTCCCAAAACTGACCTAGGAACGGTGCTCCTTTTTAACGCTGAAGTACCTGGCCCCACCCATGAACGCGTGATGCCGAGAATTCGTGATACGGCGATTACTCTGTGGAAAATTTATCTCATCTTTACGGCAATTTGCACCATACTCCTTTGGTCAGCGGGAATGACCTTTCTGGATGCCCTGAACCACTCTTTTGCGACAATTGCTACAGGAGGCTTTTCAACAAAGAACACAAGCCTGATGTATTACGATAGCCTAGCCATCGAAATGATCATTTCGTTCTTTATGATTGTCTCCGGAGCAAACTTCGCTATTTATCTGATGGTCTGGCACAAAAAAAGTCTTAAACCCTTCCGCAATACTGAACTGATAACTTATCTATTCATCATATTGGTTTCGACCCTTGTGATTGCGGGTAGCTTATGGTTCAATATCGGCGAGTCGCCTTTATATGCCTTGCGGCATGCCTTGCTTCAAGTCGCCTCAATTATGACTACTACCGGTTTTGTCTCGACGGATTTTGATCTATGGCCCTCGATGACCAAAATCATTCTATTTCTCCTGATGTTTATCGGCGGTAGTGCTGGATCTACTTCAGGAGGTATTAAAGTATCTCGAATCGTCCTGTTAACTAAAAGGGCTTGGGCTGAACTCAAGAGGGGAATTCATCCCCAGGTAGTTCCCGGTATCAAACTCGAAGGCAAGGTTATAGACACAGAGACACTGAATCGCGTGGGGATTTTCTTTTTTCTTTATATCGCGACCTTTGCCGGAGCTAGTATCCTGATTGCCGGAACAGGACTAAAGCCCTTTGATGCTATGAGCGCTGTAGCTGCCACTCTCGGCAATATCGGCCCTGGTTTTGGATTTGTTGGACCGACCACAACCTTTGCCGGCCTTAACCTCTTTGGAAAAACCGTCCTGACCTTTTGTATGCTGCTGGGGCGTTTAGAATTCTTTACATTACTGATAATTTTCCGCCGTGAGTTTTGGCGAAGAAAGAAGACTTGGTAAGAGACAGGTATCATGAACGAGGAGCAAAGCAAGATGAATTATTCGCTTGTGCGAGGGGTACTGGGGAGACTTCTTATTGTCTACGCAATGACGATGCTCATTCCCTTAATTATTGCGGTTTTTAACAAAGAAAGCAGTGGTAGTGCGTTTTTATTATCACTCACAATTACTGCTTGTATTGGATTATTTATGTATTGGTTTCGAGAATCAACTGAAAAGAAAATGGGAATACGAGAGAGTTTTGTCATTGTCGCAGGGGCGTGGTTTTTGACTTCTTTTCTTGGTGCCTTGCCTTTTTGGATATCTGGCAGCGTCCCGACTTATATTGATGCCCTCTTTGAATCGGTCTCGGGCTTAACAACAACGGGTTCCAGTGTTATTGATGATGTTGAGATATTGCCTTCTTCAATTCTACTTTGGCGTAGTATCACCCATTGGCTGGGTGGCATGGGGATTATTGTTCTCTTCATTATTTTGTTGCCCAATACTGGCTTTGGGGCTGTACAGCTATTCAATGCGGAGGTTCCAGGTCCTTTAAGCAAACGAATCATGCCCCGCATTCGTGATACAGCCATAACTCTCTGGAGGATATATGCATTTTTTACAATAGTACTCATTGGATTATTATTAGCTGCAGGATTGGATTTATTTGATGCTGTAAATCATGCTTTTTCAACTGTATCGGCGGGAGGTTTTTCTAATAAAAATAACAGCATTATGTACTACAACAGTTTAGCTGTTGAAAGCATTATTATTGTATTTATTATTATTGCTGGGGGAAACTACCGCCTTTATCTCGAGGCCTGGACAAAGAAAAGCTTGAAACCCTTTAGGAACACCGAGTTTATTACTTATCTCAGCATTATTTGTGTCAGTACCATGCTCATCATGGGAGGATTGTGGCTGACTCACGACAAGCCTCCGGATTATGCCCTGCGTCACGGACTATTTCAAGTGGTCTCCATGGTTACGGGAACGGGTTTTGTTTCTACTGATTATGATCTGTGGCCGGCGATAACAAAGTTAATTTTATTTGTGCTCATGTTCATTGGGGGCTGCGCTGGATCAACAACCGGGGGCATGAAAATTGCTCGAATTATGCTTCTCACTAAACATACTTGGTCAATACTGACGCGAGGATTACATCCTCAGGCAGTATCGAGTATTAAATTGGATGGGAAGCCGATCAATGCTGCAGCGGTCAATATGGTTAGTTTATTCTTCTTTCTCTATGTAGGGATTTTTGCTATAGCCACTATTCTCGTTGCCGGAACAGGTCTTGAGCCGATGGATGCAATGAGTGCTGTTGGGGCCTCCCTAGGTAATGTTGGACCCGGTTTTGGAATTGTCGGGCCGACGACTACTTTTGCCAGTGTCACTATATTTGGAAAGTTCGTTCTGATACTTTGCATGTTGCTTGGTCGATTGGAGCTTTTTACTTTGCTGATTTTATTGCGGCCTGAGTTTTGGAAGACGAAGAATAGATGGTAATTGGAAAAGGGGGCGTGAAATTTTCACACGCCCTCTTTGTATATACTTGAAAGTCTGGGGTCGGGTAGCTTCTCACACATCGTTCACTCAGTAAGCTACGCGCACCCGTTCTAACGCTCAAGCTCACAGCTCCGTCTGTAGACCTGCGCCGAATAAGATTTTCTTTGTGGTTTGCGGCTTGGGCGAAATCCTCATCCGGATTTCGTGGCTAAATCGCCATCCCGAAAAGCGGGTGAGCTTTTCGCACTTGTTTGGCTCTCTAGCGGGTTGGAAACGTCCTGTTTCCAACCCGACTCCGCTGCGTGCTTTTCGCGAAGAACGGGTAGCTGCTCGCTTAAAATCGTTCACTATTGTGTGAGAAGCTACACTAATGGGTCTTTGTATGTTGGATTATTATGTTTGTTGTTTGTAAAGAAGGTCTGTGTGAAATTAAAATTTCACACAGACCCTCTTTTTGATTGTATGGAAGTTAGCTTAAGGGAGTTTTAATTCGTCTCCCGACTTTTTGATGCGGCCGTTCTTTAGCAGTACACCTACGGCGCGTTTAAAGGCGGCCTTGCTCATATGGAAGGTTTTTTCAATTTCTTCCGGATCGGATTTTTCATTAAGAGGTAAGACGCCCCCATGAGCATTCAGGGCATTGATGAGAAGCTCGGCATCCACATTCATTTGTTGGTGGGAAAGGTTACGCGGGGAGAGGTCCAGCTTGCCATCTTCGCGAACACGAATCACACGAGTCTGAACCCGATCACCCCACCGGAGAGCTGAGTAGTTTTCTGAACGAGGAATGAGGCCCATATATTGGTTGTCTACGGCTACAAATACCCCCATTTCCGGATTGATTTGGTAGACTGTGCCCATGACATTATCGTTTTTCTGATAAGGAGAATCGGAACGGAGAAAGCTATAGATATCTGTAGTGGCAGCTAGCCGTCCGCTCTTATCAAGATAAAGATAAACAAGATAGCTATGATCTATCTCAAGAGGGTGCTTTTGTTCGCGGAAGGGGAGAAAAAGGCCCCTTTCAATACCGATGTCAAGATAAGCACCAAATTTTGTCTTGGCAGTCACTTTTAAGTAGGCAACTTCCCCCACTAAGGCTAAAGGTTTTTGGCGGGTAGCAATCAAACGATTTTCTGAATCATGATAGACAAATACTTCAAAAAGATCACCTTCATGGACATTGTCAGGGCATTCATTGCCCGGTAGGAGCACATTGTCTTGGCGATTACCCGTCTCCGCATCAAGATAGGCTCCAAAAGAGGCTAGATTAGCGACCTTCAGTTGATTTATTTTTCCAACCTGAATGATAGTAAACCCTCCCTAAAATGCAAAATTCCCTTGGCTAAAAACAGGAACCTCATCACCTGAAAAGGTTATGCCGGTAATCTTTAAATCAGGTGTACCAATCATAAAATCTTCATGGACCATGGATTCATTCACACCGGCGGTTGCTAATTCACTTTCACTGAGCTTATCGCCGTTTTCGAGGCAGACAGGATAGGCTTTCCCGATTGCTAAGTGGCAAGCAGCGTTTTCATCAAAAAGGGTATTATAGAAAAGGATTTTTGAATTAGAGATGGGGGAATTGTCGGGAACTAGGGCTACTTCGCCTAGATAATGAGATCCTTCGTCGGTGTTAATTAAGGCCGCTAAACTCTCTAGCCCTTCTTCGGCACTAAAGTCGATAATTCGACCGTCTTTAAAGGTCAGAGAGAAATTCTTGATGAGGGTGCCATTGTAATTTAAGGGTAAAGAACTGAAAACTTTTCCATTCACCCCGGTTCTTTTAGGAAGAGTGAAGACCTCTTCAGTAGGCATATTAGCTATGAACTCGATACCTTCAGGTGTAATGTCTGACCCCGCTACCCATAGATGACCCTGGGGCAGATCAATCCATAGATCTGTACCGAGAGAGTTCTCGAAATGTAAGGTCCGGAAACGATGGGTGTTTAGGATATTCATGGAACGACTTAAGTTCTCTTTGTGGATTTGCCAAGCTTGAACAGGATCTTCCTGATCAGCTCGAACTGATTTAAATATGGCGCCCCATAGTTTGTCCATGGCTTCGTCTATACTCGCATTCGGGAAGACTTTCTGTGCCCAAGCCCGAGTAGGTACAGAAACAACGCACCAAGGATTGCGATTGCTCATTAAGCGATCGCGATATTCTTTGAGAGCGGTAGAGGATGCTCTTTGAGCTCTGACGATGCGGTCGGAGTTGACATCTTTCATTAGTTCGGGATCGGTGGCTGAGATGCTTAAAAAGGCCGCCCCTTGACGAGAATAGTCCAGATAAAAGGCTTTCTGCCATTCTGGAAATTCATCAAAGATAGCATCCGGTGCATGAACAAAATGAATTTTCGACATTAGTTCATCCTTCCAAAAAACCGCTACTTCCTTGGCGCCTACTTGGTAGGCGATTCCTGCGATTTTCCGCGTAAACTCAGCACATTCAATAGGAGAATTTATAACGAGTATCTGATTAGATTGAAGATTGACTCCAGATTTGACAATAAGTTGAGCATATTTTTCAAGTAATTGATCATTCATTAGCGAGCAACTCCTTTACAAACCGATTAGTGTATTAATTACCCTCTAAAGATAAATTATAGCACAGCGGAGCCTTGGAGATAAAGCATGGGCTATACCTTAGTTATTCGATAAAAAATATGTGAAGAAGAGCTAAAAATACATTGACATGTGATCAAATTGATCATATAATAAAATCATAAGTAATACATAAAGATACTTAAGGTATGTTGTGAGGTGTTCAGAAGGATGTCCTGAGTTTAATAGGATATCCCATATTGAAAATCTTAGGCCAACACCCGATTTAAGTTTAACAATGAAAAGCGAAATAATACAAAGGAGGTGATATTCATGAATTCTTATCTCAAGGAGATTAGCGAGATTGCCAATCGCTATGAACCCAAAAAGAAGGCATTACCCTATTTGGAGCTGGATTCCATGATGTTATCCCAAGTTGTCGAGGTCGCTCAACGAGTGAGTCATAATGATATTAATAACACGCATATTCAAAATTGGGTAAGAAGAGAATATTTGCCGCACCCTCAGAAAAAAAAGTATACCCGGGAGCAGGTTGCCAACATCCTCTTGTTGAATGATTTAAGGAATATCCTTTCTTTAGAAGATGCCTCTCAATTATTAAGGTTTGTTAATTTAGAGCTTAGTGATAATACCGATGACCGTATTAATCCTGCGAAGCTATACCGTTATTACAGCGAAATCTTTGATCTTACCCAGGAGGATTGGGTGACCTCCCTCGAGCAATTGCCGCAAGAAGTCAATGAGGCACTATCCGGCGAAGAACTTAACCCTGAGGACAAAGATAAGGTAGCAGCTACCTTGGTTATTCTCAATCTTCTAGCACGGGCTAATCTATATAAACAGATTGCCCAAGAGTGGTTGAAAAATATTCCTCAGCCAAACAATCCTCAGGATAAGTCTTGATTAAATAGCATCTGCATTATAATAGAGGAGAGGAGGGAAGAATTTATGGTGACAAGTGGGATTGTGGCTTTGGTTATTTTAGGTTTGTCCTTTTTATTTCTAGAAATATTTATCCCCGGTGGAATTCTGGGAATAGTAGGACTGATTCTTTTGTCGTCAGGGATATTCCTGACCGCAGATTCTGTGCTTCAAGGTGTGGCCTATGTGAGCAGTATGTTTCTCATCTTTGGCGTTCTCGTCGCTCTAAGCTTTCGCATTCCCCGCACAAGACGTTTTTGGCAACGTTTTTCTCTGAACACCAAACAATCGAATCAAGAAGGTTATGTAGCCCCAACCGCAGATCTGGAAAACTATGTAGGGTGTGAAGGGGTTGCTCTTAGTCCCTTGCGTCCTGCTGGTACAGCTGAGGTCAATGGCCACAGACTGGATGTGGTTACGGAAGGGGGATTTATCGAAGTTAACCACCGTGTAAAAATTATCGCTGTCGAAGGAACTCGCGTCGTAGTTCGGCAAATTTCCTAAATCAAATAATATAATTCGGGAGGTGGAGCCCCTAGGGGCGAATAATAATGCTAATTGGAAACTTAATACCCATCATTCTTCTGGCGATAGCCTTTATCGTAATCAGTATACTGTTGACCTTTATTCCGGTAGGCCTCTGGATTTCTGCGCTGGCAGCGGGTGTAAATGTAGGAATATTTACATTAATTGGGATGAGGTTAAGAAGGGTTACTCCTTCCAAGATTGTTAATCCCTTAATTAAAGCGCATAAAGCAGGTTTAAACGTAACAACGGCAAAACTAGAGGCCCATTATCTTGCAGGTGGTAACGTCGACAAAGTCATCAATGCCTTGATTGCAGCAGAGCGTGCAGCAATTCCTCTTCAGTTTGAAAGAGCTGCAGCGATCGACTTAGCTGGCCGTGATGTACTGCAAGCGGTCCAAATGTCCGTAAACCCAAAGGTTATTGAAACACCGATTGTTTCTGCGGTGGCAAAAAACGGAATTGAGCTTCGTGTAAAAGCACGGGTAACGGTTCGTGCTAACCTCGACCGCCTTGTCGGGGGAGCGGGGGAAGAAACCATCATTGCCCGTGTCGGGGAAGGTATCGTAACTAGTATCGGTTCGTCTCAATCCCATGAGAAAGTTTTGGAAAATCCCGACATGGTATCTCGTACTGTATTAGCTAAAGGGCTTGACTCAGGAACAGCTTTTGAAATTCTTTCCATCGACATCGCCGATGTGGATGTAGGTAAAAATATTGGTGCCCAACTTCAAACCGACCAGGCAGAAGCAGACAAACGCATTGCTCAAGCAAAAGCGGAAGAGCGTCGTGCTATGGCTGTAGCAAGAGAGCAAGAGATGGTTGCCTATGTTCAAGAGATGCGTGCGAAGGTTGTTGAAGCGGAATCCGAAGTACCTAGAGCCTTATCGGAAGCTTTAAAAGAGGGAAAATTGGGAGTCATGGATTATTACAATATGCAAAATATTATGGCTGATACAAGTATGCGCGAAAACATTGCTCGTACGAGCAGCCCACAACAAGACCCCAACCCGAAAAAGTAGGGTGGTGAGAACCTAATGGATTTTTTTTCTTGGTTACCCATTATCATATTCATCTACGCAGCATTCACGATCTTTGGCACGAGCCAGAAGAAACCACAAAACCGCCGTCCACCCTATAATCGACCCCAGGACGGTTCCCAAAGTAATCGTCCTACCTCCTCTCAACAGGAAACCAAGACAAGCCGCCCTCAGTGGCGAGAGATGTTTGAGGAATTGGAACGAGAATTATTCCCTAAAGAAATGCGACCAGACTCTTCTTCCCGAACCTCTACGACCAAGCCTTACCCAACCTCTCCCCCAAAATATAATAGTGAAGGAACTTCTGGGTCAGAGGGATATGGTACCGAAGGTAGACCCAGTGAGGATTATTTGAGCACTGAAGGTTCATGGGGTGTCGAGGGAACAAGTGGTATTGAAGGCAGTACCAGTAGGGAAGGCGCTTTAGGTAATGAGGGAACAAGCGGTAGAGAGGGTAACTGGGGCGTCGCGGGAGCAAAAAAACCACAGCTTGAATCTGTAGATAAGCAAATATCCACTGTCAGCTATTCTCAACAACAGGCTGGATTTGCTTTCCCAAGCCAGAACCTAAACCCCTTGGTCCAGGGTGTTATCTGGGCTGAAGTACTGGGCAAACCCCGGGCACACAGCAAATTGGCCTATAAACGAAGAGTCTAAGAATTAATATTTGAAATTGCCAGAGTAATAAGTAGCTCTGGCGATTTTTTTAGTGTGCTACTTCCGCACAACTTAGACAGCAAACTAAGAAAATAATGCTTTATCGAGTAGGTTATCATATACATACAAAAATTCATCGTTAATCCGTAGCTTAAGAGTTGATTTTATTCCCAATAATTGTACAATAAGTGTAGATTAGAGATTGAGAGGTGTTGAATTATGGAAAATAAAGAGTCTTCAATGAACAGGGAGAGTCCCTTAACTTTGAAGCCAAACGTTATGGCGAATTTGATGGTGAATATCGTTTAGAGACTTGGTCATGTGTTATCCAAGAACATCAAGAGTTCAATGGAATCAAAGCACCTTCACGAGGGGAACTTATCTGGAAGCTTGATACGGGTGATTTTCATTGGTCCCATTTTGAGGTAAAAGAGCAAGAATATAATATGTCTGAAAAGTACTAGAAGATAAAATCTATATAACACAAGAATATATGCGTGCCAGAGTTGAAGCAGATTAGGGTGAAAACCTAGTCTGTTTTTATTGTTCCAGGCTTTGCAGTCACTTTAAGAGTCGTAATTTTTCGTAGCGAAAAAATAAGTCTCTTTTGCTATAATATAGTGTGACTAATTAAGGTGCATTCTAGGAAAAACAGGTGCGTACGCGTACCAAGGAGGCAGTTAGTTTGCGTAAGCAAGGACCTTGAACCAAAGATTGCTCTTCATGATACTCAAGGCATACAATGTGAACCCTCGGTTTTGGCCGGAATGGCTGGTCCGGCTCGGCTCTTGGAGAGTACCGAAGGCATGCAATATCTTAAAGATCATCACCTGGAGGATAAGCTAAAAAAAGCTACCCATATTATCTGGGCGACAGGTGGCAACCTTGTCCCAGAAGAAGAGATGAGGGGTTATCTCAGGGAGGAAAATAGGATGAATTTACTAAAAGAGAGGATGATACCCATGTCCCACCAATCCCCAAAGACGCAAATCGTGTTCTCCGACTCCTTTGATCCTTGGCATAATTTAGCCTTAGAAGAATATCTTCTGCATAAAGTAGAGAAAAACCAAATTATTCTCTATCTCTGGCAAAACCAAAATACTGTGGTCATCGGGAGAAATCAAAACCCTTGGAAAGAATGTCGCTGCACAGCTCTCGAAGAAGATGGAGGAAAGCTTGCTCGCCGCCTTTCCGGAGGAGGTGCCGTTTTCCATGACCTGGGCAATCTCAACTTTACTTTTATTATGGACCGTGACCTTTATGATTTACATAAGCAACTGCAAGTGATTCTAGAGGGAGTCAAAGGCCTGGGTATACAGGCCGAGTTCACCGGTCGCAATGATCTGACCGTCGATGGAAAGAAATTCTCCGGCAATGCCTTTTATTTTGAAAAAGACAAAGCCTATCATCATGGTACCGTTCTCGTCCATGTCGATGGTGAGAAGGTAGGAAAATACCTGCAAGTATCTAAGGAAAAAATGGCCGCAAAAGGGGTGGAATCTGTCCAGTCTCGGATCACCAACCTGCGCAACTATTTACCGGATCTATCCATCGATCAAATGAAAGAAAAACTTAGCCGAAGCTTCCAATCCCTTTATGGGGAGTGCTCAGACCCACTATTGATTAAAGATACGGATGTCGATCTAAAGTCATTCTATGAAAAATACGCTTCTTGGGAATGGCGTTATGGAAAAACACCGCAATTTGATATAGTCCTAGAAACTCGTTTTCCTTGGGGCGGCATCGAACTGGGCTTAAGATTAAACAAGGGGTGTATCACGGAGTCTACAATTTACTCCGATGCTATGAATGCTGCCCTTATTCAGGAGATTAGTGATTGTTTACTAGGCAAATCTTTTAACGGCGAGGAACTAGCCCTTACCTTAGATGCGGTCGCGGTCCAAGGTTCAGATCAAGCGGTTATCGAAGATATGAAAAGTTGGCTTAAAGATAAAGTTAAAGCTGTTTGAGTGCTAGGGAAGGGGTAGACAGATAAAAGAAGGATTTTGCTTTTAAATACAGAAAGTTTAGACAATACAAACTATTACCAATGACTGTAAGAACAAATAGAGGTAACAAAATGAGAGGTGCAATAAGATGAAAGGCTTTGTTTCAAGTGGGCTTTCATTAATAGAAAGTCAAAAGCTAATCCTTTCGCCCTTTTTTATTCGAGAAGGAACTTTACTGAATGAAGTTCTTGCGCTTTTTCTAAACGAAGGCTATATACGTATTGCAATTGTTGACGAAGAAGGATACATGCAAGGAGTTATTGAGGCTGCGGACATTCTTGGTTCTTTTGCCAAGGGTGTTTATGACCCTGATGCTTCCGTAGACTCCCTGATTAGACAAACAGAGTGGTTGCTCTTTGAAGAAAATGGTTTTCTCTTTAATCTTGGTCATGTCATTAGTAAACAATGGCCTACTGCATATGTGATTCGCCAAGATGGACAATTCCGAGGGGAATTAATATTACAGGACAACTTGAATATAATGCTCGATCTATTAAAAGACCTGGACTATTATATTAACCAGATCATTCAATCAGTTCATAACGCCGTTGTGGCCATTGATGCTAATGGACGAATAATTTTTTACAATCCATCAGCAGAAAATACCTTGAGTTTCCATGCTGAAGAAGTCCTTGGCAAGCCCATCAAGGACTTTTTCCCTGACTCTTTAACCTATCAAGCACTGGTATCGGGCCGAGAGCTTCGAGGTGTCCGCTTGACATATGGAGAGTTGAACACAAATGCGGATTTTTTACCCATCATCCTTGGGGAGAAAGTACTTGGAGCAGTCGCTGTATTCAAAGACATCACAGAGCTGGAAGCAGTAACACATCGTTTAAGCTCCAATGAAAAGCTTATGGCAACCTTAGAAGCCGTTGTTGAGAATTCCTATGAAGGAATGGTCGTTATTGATGATCAGGAAACGGTCATTTTGATGAATCAATTTTTCTTAGATGTCATGGGGCTAGAAGCAAAGGAAGTCATTGGCAAGAAAATACAAGCTATTAGTCAGAACTCCAATCTTCCGCAAATTTTAAAATCAGGTAAGGCTCAATTTGCGGAAACCTGGCACATTAACGATCGCGATTTCATTATTATGAGTGTTCCCATCGAACGGGAGGGTAAAGTTGTCGGTGCCTTGGCAAAAACCTTATTCAAGAACATGGAGATTGCCAAAACATTTGCCAAGAAAGTCATGAGACTCGAAGAAAATTTAGCCTACTACAAAGAAGAATTCGGCAAGCTTCATTCCTCCAAATTTGCTTTTGATGACATCATTGGTGAGAGTCAAGCCATGAAAAAGGCAAAAGCCTTAGCCAAGCGAGCATCGCAAACGACCTCGACAATACTAATCCTTGGTGAAAGCGGCACAGGGAAAGAAGTCTTTTCCCACGCCATCCATAAATCAAGTAGTCGCAGTAAAGGACCCTATATAAAAGTCAATTGTGCAGCCTTGCCGGAAAATCTTCTCGAATCAGAGCTATTTGGCTACGAAGAGGGCGCATTTACCGGGGCGCGCAAGGGTGGTAAACCAGGTAAATTTGAACTCGCGGACAAAGGGACGATTTTCCTCGATGAGATCGGCGATATGTCCATAGTCATGCAGGCCAAACTATTACGGGTATTGCAAGAACGAGAATTAGAACGTTTAGGTGGGACTGAGCCGATCAAAGTTGATGTCCGGATTATTGCGGCCACTAATAGAGATCTCCGTAGAATGGTTATGGAACACGAATTTCGGCTCGATCTCTATTATCGACTTAATGTATTATCAATTGAGCTGCCACCTTTAAGAGAGCGCAAGGAAGACATCGGGTTAATTTCCAATAGCCTAATTGAAAAGGTGAATCAACGACTGGGAACAGACATCCAAGGTTACACTCCCGAAAGTCTTGCTCATTTATGTACTTATGATTGGCCAGGCAACATTCGAGAGCTGGAAAATATCTTAGAACGAGCGATTGTCATCTGTGATGAACCCTTGATCCATCCTAAGCATCTTGCATTACCCGGTTTCCTTGATTCATTGTCCTTCAAAGAAGAACATACCTTAGAACATACTTTACAAGAAGCTGAACGTGAGATCATCCAGAAGACTTTGATTAGTGTTCAAGGAAATAAAGTTCATGCTGCTCGAATGTTAGGAATTCACCGTTCAGTTCTTTATAAAAAGCTTGCTAAGTATAATATCAAATAGCTGCGAAGTATAATATCAAATTGCATACGGAAACACAGCATCTCTGCTCAGAGATGCTGTGTTTTTTTGAGACAGTGTCTCTAAAAGAGACACATGAACTCAAAATGGACGAATTAAGCAGTTAAGCATTTTTGAAAAAAATAACTGTCTTTATTTTAAGACACAAAACCTAATGCCCACAAGTACATAATATAAATAAAATTATGATAATTCAGAAAATTCCTGACGATATAAGGGTTTCTAGAAGCAAATTCCCAAACGCTTCGGAATTTGGCATGATATTTGCATAAATAATATGATAAGTAAACAATTCATAAGATTGCGACTATAATTCTAGGTACAAAATCTCTTGCGACCTGCAGCTCGTAATTCTATGAGAATAAATCATATTTTAGAGAATTGCTCTTTTTAAAACTAAAAGAAATATGATTTAAGTTTAAAGGGGGAGAGTGTTTATGAAAACTATTATGGTGATCGGAGCGGGTCAGATGGGTTCCGGAATTGCCCAAGTGGCAGCTCAAGCAGGGTACACAGTCATTCTCAATGATATTAAGGAGGAATTCGTTGAACGTGGTCTTAAAAGCATCGAGAAGACCCTAGCCCGCAATGTCGAAAAGGGTAAGTTAACCCCTGAAGAAAAAACTAGTATTCTGGGGCGATTCCAAAAAAGCTCAAACCTTGAGGATGCTAAAAATGCTGATTTAGTCATCGAGGCAGCCATCGAAAATATGGCTATCAAAGGAGAAATCTTCAAAAAACTGGATGAGGTTTGTCCGGAACATACCATCTTAGCCACCAACACTTCTTCATTACCTATTACTGAAGTGGGAGCCTGTACGAAGCGACCCGACAAAGTGATTGGTATGCATTTTATGAATCCGGTTCCCGTCATGAAGCTTGTCGAAATTATTCGCGGCTTGGCTACCAGTGATGAAGTCTATACGCAAATTGAAAGCTTAAGCATCGCGATGGGTAAAACTCCAGTAGAAGTCAATGATGCTCCCGGGTTTGTTGCCAACCGGATTTTAATTCCTATGATCAATGAAGCGATCTGGACTTTGAATGAAGGCATTGCCAAGCCAGAAGCCATTGATAATGTAATGATGCTGGGAGCTAATCATCCCATGGGGCCTTTGGCTTTAGCGGATTTAATCGGCCTTGATACTGTACTTGCTATCTGTGACGTGCTCCATGAGGGACTCGGGGACAAATATCGTCCTTGCCCATTGTTAAGAAAGTATGTTAAAGCAGGCTGGTTGGGTCGCAAAACAGGCAGAGGTTTCTATACCTATTAAGGTTAGAGATAGATAAAAAAGAATTGAGAGGAGTCGAAAACTATGATGTTTGAATTAAGTGAAGACCATGTCATGATGAGGAAAATGGTGCGCGATTTTGCTGAGAATGAGTGTGCAGCGGGTGCTGAAGAACGGGATGAGAAAGAAGAGTTTCCCAGTGCGATATGGCATAAGCTGGCCGAGTTAGGTCTTGCAGGAATTACCTTCCCGGAAAAGTATGGTGGTGTAGAAGCAGATTATCTATCCTATGCGATAGCTGTTGAAGAATTATCGAGAGTTGACGCTTCTGTAGGCGTTACAGTTTCTGCTCATTCCAGTCTCTGTGCAAACCCTATCTATCTTTTCGGAACTGAAGAGCAAAAGCAAAAATATTTGGTGCCTTTGGCCAGTGGTGAAAAGATTGGGGCTTTCGGTTTAACAGAGCCTATGGCCGGCTCCGATGCTTCAGGAACCAGAACTACAGCAGTAAAAGATGGCAATGACTATATTATCAATGGTTCTAAGATCTTTATCACCAATGCTTATGAAGCAGATACCTATGTGGTTACAGCGCAAATGGATAAAAGCAAAGGAAACAAAGGAATTGCTGCTTTCATTTTAGAAAAAGGAATGCCCGGATTTACTTTTGGAAAGAAAGAAAAGAAAATGGGTATTCGTTCTTCTGCTACTTACGAATTGGTCTTTGATAATGTTCGGGTTCCTGGCGATAATCTCTTAGGTCAAGAAGGTCAAGGATTTAAGATTGCCATGGTCACCTTAGACTTTGGTCGAATCGGCATTGCTTCTCAAGCTTTAGGTATTGCCCAAGGTGCCTATGAACAGGCCAAGAACTATGCAAAGGAAAGAGTGCAGTTCGGTCAGCCGATCGCGCAATTCCAAGCAAACCAGTTCAAATTAGCTGATATGGCAACTCAAATCGAAGCAGCACGTCTCTTAGTTTATCAATCGGCTTATCTTGCTACACAACATAAGCCTGTTTCTAAAGCTTCCGCTATGGCAAAACTCCACGCTTCCGAAACAGCGATGTGGGTAACCACTCAAGCTGTGCA
Organism: Desulfitobacterium sp.; assembly: GCA_050251735.1. Classification (GTDB taxonomy): domain Bacteria; phylum Bacillota; class Desulfitobacteriia; order Desulfitobacteriales; family Desulfitobacteriaceae; genus Desulfitobacterium. The sequence goes on along the minus strand of JBFWMF010000009.1, from coordinate 17,964 downwards.
AATGCATGGAGGTTATGGATATACACGCGAATATCCTGTTGAGCGCATGATGAGAGATGCTAAGATTACTGAGATTTATGAAGGAACCAGCGAAGTACAAAGAATCGTCATTGCTAGCCATATTTTAAAGGAATAACAAAACTGGTATCAAGAGAATGGAGTAACACATGGAAATCTAACAAGGGGGTACCTTATGAACATCGTGGTATTAATGAAACAAACTGTAGATACTGAAGCAAAAATTGTCTTAAATAGCGATGGGAAAATTGACACCAATGGAGTCACTTTAGTCATCAACCCCTTGGACGAATACGCCATTGAAGAAGCGTTACGTATCAAGGAGAGATTAGGTGGCGAAGTAACTATTGTTACTCTGGGAGGAGACCAAGCTACAGCCGCTGTTCGCAGTGCCTTAGCTATGGGAGCGGACAAAGCCGTTCAAATCAATGACCCTGCCCTGGGTGAAGTGGATGAAGGCATGGCCGCTACTATCCTTGCCAAAGCGGTACAAACCTTACCCCATGACATCGTCCTCGCCGGAGTAATGGATACAGATAATGGCTCAGCTCAAGTAGCGGTACGTATGGCGGAGAAAATGGAGTTACCTTCCATCAGCAGTGTCACTAAACTCGATATTGACGAAAGTCTTGCCACTGCTAAGCGGGTTATCGACGGTGGACTAGCAACACTTGAAGTAACACTACCAGCTGTAATCACTGTAGTGCAAGGAATTAATGAGGTCCGTTATCCATCGGTCGCCGGAATTATGAAAGCGAAAAAGAAACCCTTAACTGTACTAAAACTGAGCGATTTGGGACTAGATGCTTCTAATCTAGCAGTTCAGGCGAAGGTCTTGAAATTTACTTTGCCCATCCCTAGACAAGGGGGCAAAAAGCTTCCCGGAGAACCTGCAGAAGCAGCAAGTCTCCTAGCACGCTTACTGCGTGAAGAAGCAAAAGTTCTCTAATCAGGTGACGAACAAAGTAAAGGAGCGAGTACTATGCCAAAGGGAATATGGATATTTGTTGAACAAGCAGCCGGAAAAATTCGCAAGATATCCTTTGAATTATTAAGTCAAGGTCGCAAAATTGCTGATCAAACAGGTGAGCCGCTTGTAGCTGTCATCATCGGTGAGAAAGTTGCCAATCTAGCGAAGGAAGCAGCCGAGTATGGAGCGGATAAAGTTTACCTGCTGGACTCACCACAACTAGCACAATATACGACAGGTGCTTATACCTCAGTGCTAACCAAGCTACTTCGCAATGAAGAGCCCCAAGCTTTCTTGATGGGTCATACAGCGTTAGCTAAAGATCTAGCACCACGTTTAGCTCAACGGTTAGGAGTGGGTCTAGCCTCTGATATCATCGACATTGAAGTGGATCAAGAGAAATTCCTTCTGTTCAAGCGTCCGGTCTTCACCGGAAGTGCCTTTAGTTTTGTAGAAATTCTAACCAAGCCGCTTCTTGCTACTGTACGGGCTAAATCCTTTGTCGCTTCTGAACCGGATCCTACCCGACAAGCTGAGGTAATAGAAGTAGCTGCGGAAATTGATCCTGGGGATTTAAAAGTCATTTTGAAGGATGTGGCCCTCATCGTCACCAGCCGTCCAGCACTGACGGAAGCAGATATTGTTATCTCCGGTGGCCGTGGCATGAAAGCTAAGGAGAATTTTACAATTCTCGAGGATTTAGCTGATGTAGTGGGAGCAGCTGTAGGGGCCTCTAGAGCAGCAGTAGATTCTGGATGGATCGATAATCAATTCCAAGTCGGGCAAACGGGTAGCATTGTAGCACCAACCCTATATATTGCTTGTGGAATTAGCGGAGCCATCCAACATATTGCCGGCATGGGAGCTTCCAAAGTCATTATTGCAATCAACAAAGATCCTGATGCCCCCATTTTCAATGTTGCTGACTACGGGATTGTCGGGGATTTGTTTGAAGTTGTGCCACTTCTTACCGAAGAATTCAAGAAATTAGTCAACGAATAAGGCCTGCATATAGCGGAACTCACCCTCTCAAGCAGCGTGTAAGCGGGAGTTCACCTTAACCAGCAGGGAATAAATCAAATAGGGTAGGGTGCTGTCGAACGACAGTACCCTAGGCCATTAAATATCCAGAAAATTATGAATATAGAAATTAAGTGGATATATTGAGGGTTAATGCTTCGGGTTGGGAGTTTGAGGTACCGATACGGAATTAGAGATATGGGAAGGGGAGTAAAGGATATGGCGACTCGGGAGCTTTACTGGAACATAGAAAACCATTGGCTGATATACCCCATGTTAGTCATAGCTCTCGGTTTTTTCTGTTATGGTTTTTATCAGCGCTTTAAATTATGGCGTTTAGGACAATCAGAGAACCGTTGGCAAAATCTTGGGAAGAGAATTGGTGATGTCATTGTCTATGGAATAGGCCATAAAAGGATTATAAAAGATGGTTTTCCTGGAGTGATGCATCTTTTCATCTTCTGGGGGTTTGTTCTTTTGATGTTTGCGACAACGATTGTCGCCCTACAGGCTGATTTCGGCGTCAATGTCTTTAACGGCGGTTTATATATCTTCATCAAAATTACCGCCAATGCTTTTGGATTACTGGCTATCTTTGGTATTCTTATGGCTATTTGGCGACGTTATGTACAACGCCCAGATCGACTTGACAATAAAATGGATGACGCTATTGTTTTAGCCCTGATCTTAACCATTTTGGTTACCGGTTTCGTTATCCAGGCTGTGCGTATGGCGGCTGCCACTGATCCATGGGGGGTCTACGCCTTCGTTGGCTATGCTATGGTACCACTTTTCCAAGGCTTTAGTGTAGAAACCTTAGAGGCAATCCATAGTTTCCTGTGGTGGTTTCATTTTATCCTGGTCATGGTCTTTTTCGGTTATTTTCCATATTCAAAGCTTTCCCATATTTTACTCGGATCAGCTAATCAATTCCTACGTAAGCATGGACCGATTGGGGTACCTGAGAAGATCGACTTTGAGGATGAGAGCCTAGAAACCTATGGTAAAAGTAAGCTTAGCGAATTTAGCTGGAAGACACTTTTTAACACGGATGCTTGTTTGCGTTGCGGTAGATGCCAAGATAATTGCCCGGCTTATTTAAGCGGCAAGCACCTGAACCCCAAACAGGTGATCCAAGATATGGGTGCTTATATGGGGGAAATGGGTAAGGCCTTAAAGGAACACAAAAATGCCAAACCTGCCCTCGCAGGAGCTCATGAGACGACAGAGGAAGTCGCTGTTGCAGCAGAAGTACCCAGTGAAGAGGAATTAGGACTACGTCAGCTCATCGGCGAAGTACTAGCCGAGGATGACCTTTGGGCTTGTACTACCTGCCGCTCCTGTGAGCAACAATGTCCTATCTTTATTGAGCACGTAGATAAAACCATTGATATGCGTCGTAACCTAGTGCTCATGGAAAGTCGTTTCCCTTCGGAAGCCCAACTGGCCTTTAAGAATATGGAGAATAATGGGAACCCTTGGGGGATTGGCTGGAGCAACCGTGCTGAATTCCTAACTAGCCTAGGGGTCAAGACTCTAGAAGAGAATCCAGAGGCTGAAATACTTTATTGGCCGGGTTGTTCGGGAGCTTTTGATACTCGCAATCAAAAAGTAGCAGCGTCCTTTGTTAAGCTTCTGCAAAAAGCCAATGTCAATTTCGCAATCCTAGGTAATGAGGAAAAATGCTGTGGGGATTCCGCACGTCGTCTAGGAAACGAATACCTTTTCTACTCGCTAGCTACCGAGAATATTGAAGTCATGAATGGTTACGGAGTTAAGAAAATAGTTTCCCAATGTCCACACTGTTTCAATGTCTTAAAGCAGGATTATCCCGAGTTCGGGGGGCAATACGAGGTAGTCCATCATACTCAATACTTAAATGAGCTTATGCAAGCGGGAAGACTGCAATTTGATAAGAAAGCAGGACAGACAGTCACCTACCATGATTCCTGTTATCTGGGTCGTTACCATGAAATCTATCAGGAGCCACGTGCCCTGCTTCAGGCTGCGGGATTTACCATGTTGGAAATGTCTCGTCATCATGAGAAGAGCTTCTGCTGTGGAGCAGGTGGTGGAAGAATGTGGTTAGAGGAGCATGAGGGAGATCGAATCAATGTAATGCGGACCGATGAGGCTTTAGTGACGGGTTCAAACTTGGTGAGCACGGCATGTCCTTTCTGTCTGACCATGATCAATGACGGAGTAGCAACTCGGGAAGCAGAAGATCAAATTAAAGTGCAGGATATTGCTGAGATTCTCGCTGGGAGAATATCTTAAATAATTGAATGGAGGGATGAAAAGAAACCTGATAATTACCTGACAATATACTTCTTAAGCTATCTCGCAAATTCACTGTCCGGAAATTAAAAATAAAAACAAAAAAGAAAAAAGAAAAAAGAAATTTTAGCCTGTGATTTTACATCTGACAACAAGGTTTTTTGCAACACATTGACATTGAATTCTATCAGGATAGTATCAATCTCATAAAAAAAGATAAAGAAGTCCAAAAAATGAGCTTCTAAAATTGAGGTTATGATTGAGAGGGGAAAGCATATGTCAAATAATCAAGGAGGATGGGCAAACCCATCGCCTGCGGGTCTTGTCGCTCTAGGTGTTGCCTGTTTCACTTTTTTTGCTTTGTTAAGCGGAAAGGTAACTGCGGGGGCAATGCCATTAATGGCATGTTGGCTAATCGGTGGTTTTGTCGTACAAGTCATCGTTGGCGTTATTGAGTTGAAAGAAGGCCAGATCGTTGGTGGAAACGTATTTCTTTACTTTTCAGCATTCTTTATGCTCGTTGGCGGGCTAGAGTTTTTCGTCAAGTATTTTGCTGCGGTTCAACAATGGTCGATACCCTTAGATACTCACATCGATGGTTGGGCTTGGTTAGTCCTTTCGTTCTGCTTAGTGATGTGGACTCCTGCTTACTTTAAATCAACTAGTATCTTATCGCTGGCAGTTGTTCTGGTGGATATTGCAGTTGTGCAAGTAGCCTTTTTAGACTTGGGAATTCTTGACCCTTCCTTTAAACCAATCGCTGGATATGCTCTTCTCTTCGCCGGTATTCTGGCTATGTATCTTTCATCAGCTCTCGTTGTCAATACGGCCTATGGCAAAACGATTTTCCCCATAACTAAGCCATGGGTAACCGAGAAGCCTACAAACATTCAAGCTAAAATGTAAAAAATCAATGTCAGATGTAAAAAATCACAGGCTAAAAAGAAAAGCAGGAGGGGTTAGATTTGGATATTTATGCAGAGTACCAAAAGAAACTTACTACACCCGAGAAGGCCGTAGGCGTTGTCAAGTCGGGAGACTGGGTTGAGTATGGCTCATTTACCGGCCAGGTAATTGCCTTAGACAAAGCTCTAGCAGCGCGTAAGGATGAACTTACAGATGTCAAGATACGAGCAACTACTTCAACAAGAATGCCCGAGGTAGTCAAGGCAGATCCGGAAGCAAGGCATTTTATCTTTAATAATTGGCATTTTAGTGGTCTTGATAGAAAGCTTCATGATCAAGGGGCATGTTGGTATATTCCTATGCTTTATAATGAGTTGCCAAGCTATTATCGAAAGTTTCTCGATGTTGATGTAGCGATGCTTCCGGTGACTCCCATGGATGAAAAGGGCTATTTTAACTTCGGCCCCCAAGTCTCACACAGCAAAGCAATCTGTGAAAAGGCTAAAAAAATTATTCTTGAAGTTAATCCGAATATTCCGCGCTGTTTGGGTGGTAGAGAAGAAGGTATTCACATTTCCGAGGTGGATCATATTATCGAAACAGAATGGGCTATGCCCCAGGTTGGATCGGTGCCTCCTACGGAAAACGATAACAAAATTGCCGGGTTTATTATGCCTGAACTTGTTGATGGAAGTTGTATTCAACTTGGAATTGGCGGTATGCCGAATGCCATGGGGAAGATTATCGCCCAATCGGACCTTAAGGATCTGGGAATTCACACCGAGATGATGACAGAATCCATCGTCGAGATGATGGAAGCGGGACGAGTAACTGGAGCTCGCAAGCGTTTCGATACTTATAAAGCAGTTTATACTTTTTGCATGGGAACCCAGAAAACCTACGATTATCTTCATAATAACCCGAGCTGTGCAATCTATCCGGTAAACTATGTTAATAATCCTTTTATAATTTCTCAACACGATAATTTTATTGCCATCAATAATTGCGTTGAACTCGATTTATTTGGTCAAGTATGTTCAGAATCTTCAGGCACCCGCAATATTAGCGGTACAGGAGGTCAAGTCGACTTTACCTTAGGGGCATACCATTCTCAAGGGGGTAAATCATTTATTTGCTTGGAGTCCACATATCAGAAAAAGAATGGCGAGTTGTGTTCACGCATTAAACCAACCTTAACTCCGGGAGCCATTGTGACGACACATCGTGCTATGGTGAACTATATCGTCACTGAGTATGGCATTGTAAATCTGAAGGGAAAGACCACCTGGGAACGTGCTGAAGCTCTGATATCAGTTGCCCATCCCGATTTCCGCGAGGATTTGATAAAAGAAGCAGAACAAATGGGAATTTGGAAAAGGACCCAAAAGCTTACTCTATAGGGGATAAACAGTATTTTTAGGAGGAGAATCATGAAAGAAGTTGTAATTGTCAGTGCAGCGAGAACACCTGTCGGCTCTTTTGGTGGTGCATTAGAGAGCTTTAGTGGAGCGGAGCTTGGAGCATTCGCGATTAAAGAAGCCATAAAACGAGCCCAGCTGCAACCAAGTGATGTTCAAGAAGTTATTATGGGAAATGTTCTAAGTGCAGCGGCAGGACAAAATCCTGCCCGCCAAGCATCCATGAAAGCAGGAATTCCTCAAGAAGTTCCTGCCTGGACCGTAAATAAGGTGTGTGGATCAGGACTTAAATCCGTTATCTGTGCTGCTCAAGCTATTATCTCAGGAGATGCAGATATTATTGTTGCCGGTGGTATGGAATGCATGTCTTCTTCATCCTATGCATTACCTAAAGCTAGAAAAGGATATCGAATGGGAAATGGCAGCGTAGTGGATACCATGATTGTCGATGGCTTAACTGATGCCTTTCATGATATCCATATGGGATTGACAGCGGAAAACATCGCTGAACAATTTAACATTACTAGAGAGGACCAGGATCAACTGGCTTTGCGTAGTCAAACCAGAGCTGAGGAGGCTATCCTATCAGGAAGATTCATTGAAGAAATCATTCCCGTGGAAATTCCCCAAAAGAAGGGTGATCCCCTTGTATTTAATCAAGACGAGTTCCCACGTTTTGGGGCAACAGCGGAAAGTTTAGCGAAGCTACGCCCAGCATTTAAAAAAGATGGCACAGTGACAGCGGGAAATGCCTCGGGAATCAATGATGGAGCAGCGGCCATTGTGGTAATGTCTCGAGAAAAAGCCGAGGAAATGGGATTACCCATCCTCGCCAAAATTACCTCTTGGGCTTCGGCCGGGGTCGATCCCCTCATCATGGGTACCGGACCTATTCCGGCTACTCGTAAAGCATTGGCGAAGGCCGGTTTAACAATTCAAGACATTGATCTGGTCGAGGCCAATGAGGCTTTCGCATCCCAAGCAGCTATCGTTACACAGGAGCTTGGCTTAGATAGTGAAAAAACGAATGTCAATGGCGGTTCTATTGCTATCGGTCACCCGATTGGAGCTTCTGGCGCCCGTATCCTTGTAACTTTATTACACGAATTAAAGCGGCGTAAGGTCCGCCGAGGGCTTGCCACACTATGTATCGGAGGTGGCCAAGGAATCAGCCTCATAGTTGAAAGGCAGGGATGAGGATATGACCTATGAAAACATACTCATTGAATACCATGACCAGATAGCAATAATTACTATCAACCGGCCCAAGGCATTGAATGCACTAAATTCGGCAACGATACAGGAGCTCACCCATGGATTTCATGAGTTAGCAACAGATTCAAACATTAGAACTGTCATCCTGACAGGAAGTGGCGAAAAGTCTTTCGTGGCTGGAGCAGATATTGCGGAGATGAGTGAAAAGAGCCCAATTGAGGCAAGGCATTTTAGTCAATTAGGGCATAAATTGATGAACCTCATCGAAGCCCTTCCACAGCCCGTCATTGCAGCCGTTAATGGTTTTGCCTTGGGGGGTGGCTTGGAATTAGCTATGGCCTGTGATATTCGTCTAGCGAGCACAAACGCCAAATTCGGTCAACCGGAAGTGGGTCTTGGAATCTTGGCAGGCTTCGGCGGTACACAAAGGCTCCCGCGTTTAGTAGGTAGTGGCCGCGCCAGTGAGCTTCTATTGACAACTGACATAATTAACGCTGAGGAAGCTTTTCGCACGGGTTTAGTGAACCGAGTATATCCCAAAGAAGAACTCCTAGGACAAGCGGTTGACATGGCAAAAAAGATTTCGTCCAAAGCACCGATTGCCGTCCAATTAACAAAGAGTGCAGTTGTCAAAGGAGAAAACTTGGATTTATTAAGCGGTCAGGCCTATGAAGCCGAGGTCTTTGCTCAAACCTTTAGTACGGAGGACCAAAAAAACGGGTGCAAGGCTTTTCTCGCAAAAACGACCACTGATTATCAAGGCCGTTAATGATGTCAACTCGACTAACCCGGGATCTAATCCTGGGTTAGCTTTTTTTACCAAGATTCCAGAATTATGAAGAGCTCTTGTCAAAGTTTCTTCTCAGGACTATACTCAAGATACATATATCGCAGATTCACTAGCATACTATATGCTAATTACTTAGAAGAAAGGGTGGTTCTCCTGTTTTCTACCCTAAGAAAATGGTTTGGTCCACGAATTCTGAAGACGGGCTTGGGCGTAACCATTGCCCTGCTGATTTGTCAGCTTTTTTCCGTGGAACCAGCAAACTTTGCGGCCATTACAGTAGCTATAAATATGCAGCCTTCGGTAAGTAAGGCCTTAACCAACGCCTGGGAGCAGGTCTTGATTAACATTATTGCTATTGCACTGGCCATCGTGCTTGGCCTAACCTTAGGAACGAATCCATATATTATTGGTCTAGCTGTCATTTTAATGATTGCCATTTCCAATCGTATGGGTTGGAGTGGCGTAAATCCTGGAATTGTCTCCATCATCTTTATTCTTGATGCGCCTTATGAGCAATTTTTGGAGCACGCACTTTCACGCTCTTTATCTATATTTATCGGGCTTGCTGTAGCCCTTATAATTAACCGTGTTCTTGCGCCACCACGTCATAAGAGAAATTTCAAAGAAAATCTATTCTCTCTTTTTTATGATTCCTCGATTTATTTTTTAAATAGTCTCGTGCACTACGTAGAATCTACTACACTGAGTAATTATGAAAAGCCAAAACCCACTCTTCTAGAAGAAAGATTGGAACAGGTTACAAACCTCTATGAACATGCTCGAGAGGAATTCAACACCCAAGACAAAATGCAACTTATGGAACGGCTCTTGGAGCTTTGTCGAGGCTTTATCGAACGCGGTGAGAATATCGAAGAAATGACCCGTCAAAGGGTTAAGAGGCGCCAGGCTCCGGATGCTCCCCCACAAATGGGTACTCACATTACTCAGGAATTCCAAAGCCTTTTGGATTACATTCTCGTTGGCAGAGATAACTTAGCAGCCCTAAGGGATCAGCTCTATCTCAGTTTTACATACCCACCGGCTACGCCACTCAGAACCCTTGATCAAGCCTATTGGAATGAATTTGATCAAATAATGGACTTATGGCAAAAGAATTTCAGTGGAGTCTACTTTCTGCGTGCTACGATGGAAATTGGTGTGGTGGCAACAGAAATGCGTTGGGCATCTAAACGCATGCGAAGCTGTTATGAACTAAGCCAAAAAAAGAAGGATAAGAATTCGATATATCCAATACCATCCGATTTGGCAAAAGATCCCGAATAGACTGAAATATTGAGTGTGAAATATAGCATGTCCCAAATACGAATGCGCCTTCGTATTTGGGACATGCTTTGTATGTAATGAAGTCAAAACTATTCCTGAAGGTCACATAAAACCAATGACAAGACTAGTTTTATTGACTTCCCAACGAATGTCATTATTTTGCACTTGCATTATACCCCCTTGGGGTATATGATATATATCATGCAAATTAATTTCAAATTCTAGAAAAACCCAAAAACCCAAAGAAGATAAAGAACTAAGAACTAAGAACTAGAAACGAAAAACAAAAAAAAAAAACAAAAAAAAACAAAAAAAAAACAAAAAAATGAAACTGAAGAACTAAGAAGTAAGTAGGGGTGGATTAATTGGATAATCTTTATCTAATAATTGCAGCGGTCATTATAGTATTTTTGTTTCTGCGCAGATTCTCAACAGCCAATAATAAAGCGATCAAAAACTTAACAGCAGAAGAAGCGTATGAATTAATTAAATCGAACAAAGATGTCGTCATCATCGATGTACGCACGAAAGATGAGTATAAGAAAGGGCATATCCCAGGTTCAAAATCCTTTCCGATTGGAGAATTATCCACTCGATTATCGGAACTACAAAAATATAAGGATAAGCCGGTTTTAGTTCATTGCGCTTCAGGTGGAAGAAGCCCTGCTGCCCTGCGAATACTTTTAAAAAATGATTTTAGTCAGATTTTACACCTGAAGCGAGGACTTATGGGTTGGAACTATGGTTTAAAATAGCAGTTTCCTCTACATTATATGTACTTCCATATCTCGTAGATCACTACTATGTTCCATATCAAAAGAAGCGGAATTCCCCAAGTAAAGAGCTTATGTTTGGTTTTATGCCGGAAAACGCGCATTCCCAGTAAAGTTCCCAAAGCACCGCCCAAAAAAGCTAAAGTAAAGAACCACTTCTCAGGAATTCGCCAGCGGTTTCTGCGAGCAAGATATTTATCTCGTCCCATGAGGAAAAAGCCCAGGCAATTCAATAATAAATATAGAACTCCTAAGGGCCAAAGATCTTGTGCGATACTCATATCTTCACTCCTTTTTTTCGAAGGCTGCAAAGGAAGTCGTCAGAGTTGAACAACCTGATGTAAAGTATGCTAAACGCAATGTGTCCGCAATTTCTTGATCAGAGACTCCTAATCTACGAGCTTGACCGGCTAAATTAGCTACCCCTTCTGAGGCCCCTAAGGCAGCATCCAGGGCAAGAGTTATTAAAATTCTTGTTCTTTCATCCAGAGTGCTTTTTTGAAAGGAAAGGGAAACAATTTTCTCTATTTCCTGAGCAAGGATGGGATCATAAGCTTCCAAGGGTCGTAAAAAGGGTGGTAAAGCCATACAAAAACCTCCGATTCATTTTCAATGGTATTATCTTAAGATAATAGATTAGATAAAGACATTATAATTCTAATTTATATCTAAACTACCAATAGTGCAAAATAAATTTCTAAAATAATTTTAACTTCTTCGGGTACTCTAACCACAAGGATAACTCAAAACAAAGGAGGAACACCATGTCAAAGCCAAAAGAAAGAAACAAAATTGTTCAAGTCATCCACAAAAAGGACTTAAATCCTGGCGATAAGATTCCGCCATTTGATGCTCATGATAATGATAAGATTGGCAAGGCAAATTCGAAAGAGCGAACCTAGAATTATCAGCCACCTCAATACTCTTCGCCTTGACAAAACACTACAGTAAGAGTAAACTGAATCACGAGCTGACATTGAGACGCACTTTTTAAGTGCATGCGAACAATGGAAAAACACCTGCTTATGGACGGCAGGTGTTTTTATTTATTTTTAATAGGAATTATAACTAATAATGGGACTTATACCTAAAATATGTTATTATATTTTCGAATCTCAATCATACGATTGATTCAATGTTTGGTATTAATAGCGTCAGCGCTTGAGGTGCATTATGCGTTTATTCTTAGATTTAATGTGGTTCTTTATAAAGGAAAAAACAAGCTATATTACTGGCATTATTATCTTAGTCATTGTTGCGGCAATTAATCTTTATCCACCTTATATCGTCGGTAAAATAGTCGATGGTGTTACCCATCAGACCTTAACCCGTGAAGTCCTTTGGCCTTGGTTATTTACACTATTGGGTCTAGGAGTTCTCGGTTACCTCCTCCGTTATAGCTGGCGAATCTTGATTTTTGGGGCAGCTGCACGTCTTAGCCGTATGCTGCGCAAACAGCTTTTCGAGCACTTTACACGAATGTCACCGAGCTTCTATCAAAAGCAGCGAACTGGGGATTTAATGGCTCATGCTACCAATGATATTCAAGCGATTGAAATCACAGCGGGGATGGGAGTGTTGACCCTTGTCGATTCTCTTGTGACTGGAAGTTTTGTTATATTTTCGATGGTCATGTTTATCAGCTGGAAGTTGACGTTAATAACCCTCTTACCCATGCCTATTATGGCTTGGGTCTCTAGCTATTACGGAACATTGCTTCATGATCGATTTTTCAAAGCACAAGAAGCCTTCGGCGATCTTAATGATAAAGTACAGGAGAATATCTCTGGGGTTCGTGTGGTGAAGGCCTTCGGTCAAGAAGAAGCAGAAATCGAAAGCTTTCGTAGCATTTCCGATGACGTGGTAAAAAAGAATCAAGCAGTAGCTGTGGTTGACTCGCTTTATGATCCAACAATTATGATGATTGTCGGAATCTCTTTTTTTCTTGCTGTATCCTTTGGGTCCTATGAAGTAGTTCAGCAGCAACTGACCCTTGGCCAGCTCACCCAATTTACCCTATATTTAGGACAGTTTATTTGGCCGATGCTGGCCTTTGGTTGGTTATTTAATATTATGGAACGGGGAAGAGCCTCATATGATCGGGTCAGTGCTTTGCTTAAGGTTGAATCAGAAGTCAAAGACTGCGCACTTGAGAACTCATGTCTAGAGGGTGATCTTCTCGCAACACCCATTCTCAGTGGTGAGATTATCTTTGAACTCGAGCGATTTACATATCCATCTCAATTGAATCCTGAGCTGAAGAATATCCACTTCACCTTAAATGAAGGGCAGACCCTTGGCGTAGTAGGTAAAACGGGAAGTGGTAAAACTACACTCTTTAGGGTATTATTGCGTGAATTTGCTGGAATAGAAGGAGATATTTGCATTGGTGGGGTTTCTAGCCAAGACATATCTTTGGACACCTTGCGTAGATCATTCGGCTATGTACCTCAGGAGCATTTTCTTTTCTCAACCACCATTGCTGAGAATATTGCCTTAGGAAAGCCGGATGCTAGTCTCGCGGAAATAACTCAAGCTGCTAAAATTGCCTGTATTCATGAAGATATCGAACGCTTTGAAGATCAATATGAGACACTTGTGGGAGATCGGGGAGTAACCTTGTCCGGGGGACAAAAACAACGAATTTCTATCGCACGAGCCCTACTTCTGCAACCGGAAATCCTAATTCTGGATGACTCCTTATCCGCTGTCGATGCAAAGACAGAAAAACAAATCCTTCAGCAACTAAAAAATAACCGCAGTCAAAAAACCACTCTGATCTCTACCCATCGCCTCAGTGCTGTTGAACATGCCGATCTCATCCTTGTTCTTCAAGAAGGGGAAATAAGTGAGCGAGGAACTCATGAACAACTGATGGAAAGGGAAGGGTGGTACGCGGAAACCTATCGGGCACAGCAACTTGAAAGCTTGATTAGCGAAGGGGGTCGGCAGGCATGAGTACCCTTATCTCAGATGATATGGAACCCCAAACTGACTTGAGCGGACAAGGAAGGACTATACTCCGGCTGCTTTACTATCTAAAGCCCCATAGGAAAACCTTGGTTTTCGCCTTTATTTTGCTCGTTTTGGCTACTGCTGCAGATGTGGCGGGCCCTATTCTCATTAAAATATTTCTGGATGACTACTTGACCCCTCGCTACTTCGATGTAGGGGCCTTGCTGAGTCTTGGGGGAAGCTATCTTCTCTTAGTTTTTATAGGTTCCTTACTTCAGTATCAACAATTAGTGCGCTTTAATCAGATTGCATTGGTTGCTATCCAACAGATTCGCGTGGATATCTTTGGCAAGGTTCAGTATCTGATGATGAGCGTCTTCGATCGAACTCCGGCCGGTGCCTTAGTTTCACGAATAACCAATGATACAGAGGCCATTAAAGAGCTCTATATCGGAGTTTTATCTACCTACGTTCAAAATATAGTTTTTTTATTAGGAATTTTCATTGCTATGTTCAGTCTGGATGTTAGACTTGCCACCTTTTGTTTGCTGCTTCTACCGATTATTGTTGTGCTCATGCAAATTTACCGTAAGGTGAGCTCAAAGATCTATCGATATTCGCGAGCAGAGCTCAGTCGTCTTAATGCCATGCTCAATGAATCCATACAAGGAATGAACATTATTCAAGTCCTGCGACAGGAAAAGCATTTTCAGAAGAAGTTCTCCGGTATTAATGATAATTATTATCGAGCAGCAATAGCCAATATAAAATTGGAAAGCACGCTCATGCGCCCGGCGGTTGATTTGCTTTACACCCTAGCCTTGGTCCTAGTCCTAGGATTTTTTGGATTGGAATCAATCATCGGGCCAGTAGAGGTAGGTGTTCTTTATGCATTCATTAATTACCTGGATCGTTTTATTGAGCCCGTCAATATGATCTTAATGCGGCTCTCGCAGCTGCAGCAAGCCGTTATTGCTGCCGAAAGAGTATTTGAGGTCCTTGATGATGAACGTACTACCAAGATTCATGGGCAAGAGATCGCCCATGATGCACAAAATTCTCCTGCTCGTACTATTGAGCAGGGGGAGATTGAGTTTCGCAATGTGAGCTTTTCCTATGATGGAGTTACTGAAGTATTGAAAAATATCTCCTTCACCGTTCATCCGGGGGAGACTGTCGCCCTAGTCGGCCATACAGGGAGTGGAAAAAGCACGATTTCCAATCTCTTAATGAAGTTTTATCCGATTAGTCAGGGAGAGATTACGATTGATGGCACTCCACTTGGGGACTTTTCACAGGATGAAGTACGGTCCCAGATCGGTCTCGTCGCCCAGGACCCGTTTCTGTTCGTGGGAAATATCGCTCAAAACATCCATCTCAATCGACCGCAGCTCACCGAGCAAGAAGTAAAAGCTGCAGCGGAGTTTGTAGAAGCCGATAAATTCATTGCCAAACTTGGCAAGGGGTATCAAGAGAAAGTAAGCGAAAGAGGTTCCACACTTTCCAGTGGTCAACGTCAACTTATTTGCTTTGCCCGTACGATGGCCGGTCAACCTAAAATTCTCATCCTCGATGAAGCCACAGCAAGTGTAGATACTGAAACAGAGGAGGCCATTCAAAAGGCCTTAGAAAAAATGCGCCAGGGGAGGAGTACCATAGCCATTGCTCATCGACTTTCCACTATCCAAGATGCTGATCTTATTCTAGTCCTTCACCAAGGGCAAATAGTTGAGCGAGGCACTCATTACGAACTTCTCGCTCAAAAAGGACTGTATTATAAAATGTTTATACTTCAACAAGGCGTTTCCCAGAAGATTAATCCTCAAGACGATGAGAAGAGTGTTTAGTGATGATCGCGGCCCCTAAGAGGGTGAGCATGACAATAATCTCAAATACTTGCTTGCTTTTTCCTAAATTCATGATCAAGCGATACATGTCGGGCAGCTCTTCCTTGATGGCTTGAATCTTTTCCGGAAAGGTTGAATAGAGTCTGGTGAAATCCTGATAACTTTGACAGAGAAATTCGTTTTTTCTCTGAATAAGCTGATCAGTTTTTGGGGTGCGGGTAAAGGGTTGTGTCGAACGGGGTGAACTAAAGTTGAAATATACTGTGTTGTTGTGAACCCGATAATCCTTTCCTGTATATCCTGCTTTTTTCATACCCTCGAGAAAAGCATCCCGCATGGCAAAAGCCTCAAAAGTGATGTGAATTTCCATCGTTAGTTCTGAGGGCTCCGAAAACTCTCCTAACCTAAAACCGGTTAACCACCAATGACGGTCTTCACGAGTAAAAAGAATGCGATTTCCTTTTTTGATGGTAAAGCCCATCTGAAGACACTCGCTATCACTGGCGGCTTGATAATAGGTTCCTTTAAAAACTCTTGGCAGCTCTAATTCTACCCCATTAGTGTAGATGCCAATTTCTGCACCGGTAACCAAGTCGTATTGACCTTTCCACAAGCCAATCATCCACTTTTTATTGTTATAAGAAAAATAGATGGGCTCACAATCAATGATCATACCCATAGGGGCAGCCGCTTCGTCGTAGAGTCGACAATAGCCGATGCTTCTTTGCCATGGATCCATCGTGGATAAAAAAATATCCTGACTTGCATCATAGGCATAGCCTGCGATTGCTAAAGCCTTATCCAGTTCAGTATCTCCCGTCCCCAGCGATAAAACGCTTAAATCAGCCATGCAAATCCCCCTCCAGTACATAGTATTGAGTTGCTGCATAGAATGGTGCATAAATCACTTAATTAGTGGTACTGGAGGGAAAGGAATTGAAAAAAGATTGCCATTTCTACGCACTTTTGGCATTGAGCAGAGCATGTGGATTTAAGAAAAAAAGCTCAAATATGATTGCCTACGCTTCACAGTTTGTCGATGACGCGAAGATAAATCTTATACTTTTCCAAAATGTCGCGCAGAATGAGGCTCTGGATGCAGTGGAAAATAAGCCGGCTTTCTTCAATATTGCTACCTGTCATTCCTATTTTCGCATCGATACTTTTAATTATGAAGCTATGGTCAATAATACATCTGCCTTTCATTTTGTACCCGGCTGTCAGGGAAAGCATTTTACCAAGAAATTACGTTGCAAAGAAGGGTCACCTGTCATTCTCGCTCTACTCAATGAGGCTTGCCAAGAAGATAATTTGGTTAAGCTTGGTATGGTAATGCATCCTTATGCCGATACATTTGCCCATCAAGGGTTTAGTGGTATGTTGAGCAAAGTAAATGCAATCAATAACTGTCAAATTGAATCTGAACTCTCTTTGCCATGGATTGAGAGATTTCCCGATTATCTTAAAGATTTTGGGAAGGAGAAATTCGAAAGGTACTTCGATAAGGTCATGCCTGCCTATGGTCATGCCCAAGCTTTAGATTTCCCAGATCTTCCTTATTTAGTATGGTCTTATAAATATGATCACAGTGATGATTTCAAAGGTTCTTATCAGAGAGTAGAAGTGGATAATCGGGATAGGTACCAAAGGGCATTCCTTAAGATAAAAGAGCAGCTCGAACAATATCTAACCTTGTATCCTCACCATCGGGACCCTACAATAAGGTTTACACAATTTGAGCTTCTTTGGGAGGCCTTGCTTTATAAAGGCCATGATCAAATAAGGATCAAGAATTGGCAAAAATTGATGATCAAACTAGGTTTATTCGACAAGGAGGATGAAGCCTTATGGACTTACGAAGAGGATGCCTGGTTGAAGCAAGCCTTTGTCAATTATAACCATAAGCAATTTGACAATAGAAGAGTTGAGGGAGCGATTTGTGCAAAACATTTTGAAAGCACACCTTGGTATCACTTTGTTCTCGCTACAAAGTGGTATAAGAAAAAGTTTCATCATTACTGCAAAGAATTTCAGCTTTTCTTCCCAACCTAAGATGGAGGTTGTGAGCTCACATAATCCACCATAGCTTGATTAAGGGGAGAGAATTCAGTGCTGATCTCAGGCGCTTCTAGCCATTGACTCGCAGGGGAAGCGGATGAAAAGAAATCAACAAAGTCTTGAAAATGTTCTCCTGAATAGGCGTCACGAAATCCATGTAGATTAAAATGGGCAACAAAGTTGCAATTTAGATTTAGATGATAATAAAGATCTTTATTAATTAAATCCGGATTTTGCTTATTAATAACTTTCTTGAAATTATTAAGCACCTTTTGTTGCTGTTCGTCCGTCATTCTAAACATATATTTCCTCCTTGTAAGATAGATATTGGGTTAAGGTTATAAAACCTTCCCGAACGTTCTTTGAAAACCTAATCCTTATTGTTCAGATGAATGAGCTGACACTCTACGTAACCAATATCGCTAAACCTCTG
>JBFWMF010000008.1:0-134306 GCA_050251735.1 Desulfitobacterium sp. | reverse complement strand
AGACGCCAGATGATTACTATAATGAGAAGAAAAAGTTCAAGAATGTAGCATAAGAAATTATATAGCAATTATACGAATCATGGAGCATTTACGAGTAAGAAGTGTCTATTTTTATGGGGAAAGGTCAGATTTTAGTATTCTCTTTCGTTGATGTCTGGTAAGTGGTTGCGGAATGGGGTGAAATTATGAGCGAGAAATCGATAAAGTTTGAAACCATTGGAAAACTCATGGGCCCCTTTCAAAAGGACCAGTTAAAACATACGGATAGTTTTGTGAGTGATAAAATTGCCATGTTTATGCCTGTCTCTGGTCCTTGCGAATATGCGGTTACAGCTTTACATTCGCATCCATCGTATCTGTTTGTATTACCCTTTAATGATCGGGTTTCTTTCAAGATAGGGTCCCAGGATATTATGACAGAACCTAATAAATTGCTGGCACTTGCTCCGAATACTCCCCATAATGAGGTTATTACTGATCGATTTCCGCGCTATATTGCAATTTTTATCGACAAGCTTTTTTTCGAAGAACAATTGGACCACTATCCTATTACTGAAGATATTTATTTTGGTGGTTTCATACCCATACCACCAAGCTTTTTGAATATCATCAAAGAGTTTATGCTTGAAGTAGATAATCAAATTCCTGGTTCGGAAAGTGTCATCTATGCAATTAATCTAAAAATATGCCATCTCATCATCCGCAGTGTGCTGAAATTAAGTCATAAGCACGATAAAGTTACCCACCGTTTAGAAATAAATAGAACGCTTGAATATATGTATTCTAACTTTGATGAGAGGATAACGATTGAAGATTTAGCAGTGATTGCCCATATGTCGCCTTCTCATTATGCGCGGACCTTTAAAAAAGAAATAGGTCAATCCAGCATAAGCTATCTTAACGAAATTCGCTTGGAACATGTTAAAAGGTTTCTCTTGGAAGGGGATAAATCGATCACGGAAATTGCTTTGGAATGTGGCTTCAGTAGCCCCGCGTACTTGTCTTCCTCCTTCTACAATAAATTTAAACTTTCGCCTACAGATTATCAGAAACTTTTTAATAATGATGATATTTCGAAAGTCTAGGGTTAGATGTTGAAAGAACGGTTCCGTTTCTTAATGTAAACTAAATTCAAGCTCGGTGTGATTGCCGAACAAAATTTAGAGAGATCGTAAAGGGAGGAATCGAGATGAAACTTTTGCAAATTGATTTCGAAATGGAAGGCCCCTGGGGCGAGGAAATGTCCAAAGCTTTTGAAGACCTAGCAAAAGATATTGCCACAGAAAAAGATCTCATATGGAAAATCTGGACTGAAAACGAGTCTACGAAGGAATCGGGTGGAATTTACCTGTTCGAAAATGAAGAGGCTCTCGATCGCTATCTCGCTAAACACACAGCCCGTCTGGGATCCTTTGGGATCGTCAATATTAATGCGAAAAAGTTTGATGTCAATGTGCCTTTGACGATGATTGACCGGGGTAAACTAGAATAGGACTATAAATACGCAACTAAGAAAACTCCTGTGTATGGAAATTCATTCATAACACGGGAGTTTTTTTGTGAAGTCGCTGATAGTTATCCAAAAGCAGGAATTGATAAAAATTAGGAGAATTATATCGAAAATGGAGAGATGCATAAAAGATAGCCAATGAGAAAGAAGCCTGTGAGAGAGGGGGAGAAGAAGTTGAAGCCTATCGCCTTTATCGACACCGAAATCGAGCCGAAAAGCAAAAAGATTTTAGATATGGGCAGTGTTAAAGGGGATGGCAGTACCTTTCACTCTAATTCAATGGCTGACTTTACCGCTTTCTTGAAGAAAAGCGAATATCTTTGCGGGCATAATATCATTGACACACTCTATCTATCCCCTCTTCTGTTCCCCAACCGGCCTTATCATGCTTTGCTTAAAGACGATAAACTTCAGACGGAAGATGTCAATAATCCTCTCAATGACTCCATCAAAGCCAGAGACCTCTTCTTTGATGAGGTTACTGCTTTTTAACAGGCCGATCCCGATCTTAAGGTCATTTTCTATATGCTCCTAAAAGGCCAGAAGGAATTTAGTGGCTTCTTTCATTTCCTAGGCTATCAGGGAAATTCCTTTTTTCTAAAAAGAATAATTTGGGGAAGGTTTCAACGCAAGATCTGCGAAAAAGCCGACTTGGCCAAATTGATTGCCCAGCACCCGGTGGAGTTGGCCTATTGTCTGGCGTTACTCAATGCCAGTGATCGTTATTCCATAACCCCGCCCTGGGTTCTGAAAAATTATCCTGCTACTGAGCGGATTATGTTCTTATTAAGAAGCAACCCTTGTTTGGAGGGGTGTGCTTATTGCAATAGCGCGCTGGACATTCATAAAGGGTTGCTGCGTTTTTTTGGCTTTCATGCCTACCGGACTTATGGAGGGGAACCACTGCAGGAAAAAGCAGTACAGGCGGCTGTAGCCAACAAATCCTTGTTGGCGGTGTTTCCTACCGGCGGTGGTAAGTCCATTACCTTTCAAGTTCCAGCCTTGATGAGCGGAGTGAATACCAAGGGTTTGACTGTAGTGATTTCTCCCTTGCAATCCCTAATGAAAGATCAGGTAGATAATCTGGAAAGAGCAGGGATCAAATTATCCCCAACCCAATTAAAAATAATCAATGACCAACAATCCCAGTTTATCGTCGTGGCAGCTGGCCCAGGGAGCGGTAAGACCCGGGTTTTAGTGCATAAATTAGCATCCTTACTGCTGATGGAGGATATAAAGCACGAGCAATTGCTGATGGTGACCTTTTCGAGAGCAGCAGCTACAGAATTCAAGAAGCGTTTACTGAAGCTGATTGGAAGTGTGGCCAATTACGTAGAAATTAAAACCTTTCACTCCTACTGTTTCGACTTATTGGGTAAGGTCGGAACTCTAGAGAAATCCGCTGAGATCATTCAGGAAACTATCAAAAGAATTAAGAATGGGGAAGTTGAACCGGGCAGGATCACGAAAACCGTGTTGGTCATTGATGAGGCCCAGGATATGGATATCCATGAATTTGCCTTGATTAATGCCTTGATGGAGCAGAACGAGGAGATGCGGGTCATCGCCGTGGGGGATGATGACCAAAATATTTATGAGTTCAGAGGCGCTAGCTCCGAACACATGGTGAATTTGATCTTAGAAAAGCAGGCAAAGCTGTATGAACTGGTTGAAAACTACCGCAGCAAAAGCAATCTTGTGGATTTCAGCAATCAGTTTGTGGAGAGAATTCCCCAGCGCTTGAAGGACACGCCAATTATCGCACATCAAAGTGATCAGGGAAAAATCAAGCTGGTCCGCTATCGCAGCAATCATCTCATTACACCCCTAGTTCAGGATGTTTTCACAGAAGGACTGACGGGCACCACCTGTGTCTTGACGAAGAGCAATGAGGAGGCGTTACAGATCACCGGCCTTCTGGTAAAGAGCGGTCTCCGGTCCAAGCTCATTCAATCCAATGACGGGTTTAACCTCTATAACCTGTTGGAAGTTCGATTTATTCTGAGCCGACTTGGATTGGACAAAGAGATTTTTACGATTAGCGATGAGCTCTGGAGTGCTGCCAAGCGCGAGTTGAAAGAGAGATTTTCCCGTAGCCTAAACTATGAGATCTGCCTGAATCTGCTCAAAGAATTCGAGGCAGCCAACCCCAAACTCAAATACAAATCGGATCTGGATATTTTTATTAGGGAATCCAAGCTGGAAGATTTTCTGGGCGGAGATAGCGAAACGATCTTTGTCTCAACCATTCATAAGGCCAAAGGGAGAGAGTTTGACAATGTCTTTCTGATGCTGGATCACTTTAGCCTAAGAACAGAAGAGTCGGTGCGACAACTGTATGTAGCAATCACTAGGGCAAAACGCAATTTGACCATCCACTACAATGGCAACTATTTGGATTCCATCACTGCAGTGGGCCTGAGGCAGATTGAGAATACAGAAGATCACCTGCCGCCAGGCCTATTGGCGCTTCAATTAACCTTCAAGGATGTCTGGCTGGACTTTTTCCGTAACCCTCAAAATCAGCAGAGGGTTAGACAGCTGAACAGCGGAGACGAACTGAATTTTGACGGAGTAGGCTGTAATAATTCTGCTGGGCAGCTTGTGTTGAATTTCTCTTTGCATAAAGATTGAGAACACCTATTAATCTAGATTAAAAAAGTAAATTAAGCTATTATTAGCCTGAAGGGAGGTAGAACGATGTCCAATAAGCTTTTTTCACGCAGGGAGGCAATCTGGATTGGGACCCTTAGCTTGTTACAAGTGGGTATTCTTACTTCTACTTCTGTAGGCTGGTGGGATATTAAGCCTAAAAAAAGTCAAACTGAAATAAATTTTACAGACCTAAAAGAACCTCCGAAAAGCCAATCGTATAGTGAACATGCACTTCTCCGAATCGCCGTTGCATCAGTTATTTCCCCCATGGAAAATGTGGATCTTTACGGAGATTTATTGAATTTGCTCGGTGAACGGGTTGATATGCAGGCGCAAATGGTCCAACGTGGAAATTATTCGGATACTAACCTTCTCATTGAGAATGGAGACGTCGAAGTCGCTTTTATATGCTCCGGTGCCTTACTTAATAAAGATAAAACTGAACAAGCCGAACGCATCTTGGTTGCCCCGGAAATTGCAGGGTCTTCAAAATATAGATCTTATATTATTGTTCCTTCCCACTCACAAGCTCACTTTTTTAGGGATTTACGGGGACAGAACTTTGCTTATACAGATCCACTTTCCTTCTCAGGGCGCATCGCCCCTCAATATATGCTAAAAAAAGCCGGTTATAATCCAGCTAACTTTTTTAATAAGACAATTTATACTTACAGCCATGATAATTCTATTAAAGCAGTTGCTGAAGGACTTGTTCAAGGAGCAGCGGTAGACAGCTTAATATATGATCTCACCCTATCTCGCCGGCCGGAGCTCTTAGACAAAATCAAGGTCATTGATCAATCAGAGGAGGTAGGTAATCCCCCCGTAGTGGTTTCTTCCCAAATCGATCCAGAACTTCGGGCTCGTATCAAGAACGTTCTCCTCACCTTGCACTTAGACGATGAAGGACGCAAAGCCTTAAGACTTCTTCAGTTTGATCGTTTTGTTCACGCGGATTTAGATCTTTATGATCGGGTCTGGGAAATGTCTCGTGAAGTGGGGGTAGGCTAATGCCCATTATTAAAAAGTTGATCTACTGGCCTCAGTCCGCACCCATTAAAATAAAAATTATGGGCATTGTCATGCTTTTTGTTTCTCTTTTGGGAATGATCGTAATAATGGAGACACGCTCCCATATGCAACAGATTTTAAGAGAGCAATTAGAACAAAGAGGACGTGCTATTGCCAGTGATGTAGCCGCACGAACCACCAATCCTTTATTGGTAGGGGATTCCTTTAGCTTATATGAAATTGTCCAAGGGCTTTCATCTCATTATGAAGATATCCGATATCTTATGATCTTTGATAAGAATGGTGAGCTTTTGACCCACACTTTCGGCGAGGGTATTCCTAGTGGTCTCACGAGTTTAAGATCTATTCCCCCAAAACTCCCTTATGATGATATCATTTCCTTTAACTCCAATGAGGGAGAGATTATCGATGTACTTGTCCCCATCGCTGAGGGAAAAGTGGGCTGGCTGCGACTTGGTATGTCTGAAGTTAGCATCTATAGCAGTATCGACCAATTATCCCAATTGCTCCTTATCACGACCGTTATTATTTCGCTATTAGGAATCTTAGGTGCTATTCTAATCTCCCATCTCGTTACAAAACCCATTCGTGATCTGGCCACTGCCAGTCAGGGAATTGCCCTTGGTGATTACAGCCATCGGGTATCTACCTATGGAGCTGATGAAATAACAGACCTAGGACACAATTTTAACGCCATGGCGACAAGTATTCAAAATTATGCAAAGGAAAGAGAAGCCTTGGTAGAAGAATTGCAAGCCAAAGAATCTGTCCGTCAAGAACTACTCAAGAAAGTCATCTCAGCTCAAGAAGATGAACGGAGACGCATTTCTCGAGAGCTTCATGATGAGACCAGCCAAAGTCTAACTTCGCTTATACTCGGCCTCAAATACCTTAGTGAGCAGGAAGACCTGGAGAAACGCCCGGCGATGGTTTCAGAACTAAAGGATCTTGCTTCCTCTACCTTAAAGGAAGTCCACCGTATAGCAGTTGAACTTCGGCCTACAGTTCTTGATGATATGGGTTTGGTTCCAGCTATTGATCGCTTTGTGAACTTCTACAAACGTCGATACCGGCTTGATGTAGACTTCCATGTGCAAAATAGGATCCAGAATCGTTTGCCTAACGAGATCGAAATTACTCTCTACCGGATTGTCCAAGAGGCCTTAATCAATGTGGCAAAGTATGCCGAGGCTCGGAATGCCAGTATCGTCTTGGAAATTCGGAAGGAACATGTGAATCTCATTGTTGAGGATGATGGAAAGGGCTTCGATGTGGACTTAGTTTTGAAATCTTCAGCAAGCGATAGTCATCTAGGAATTGCCGGTATGCATGAAAGGACTTTGCTTTTAGGTGGTGAGTTTACTATCGAGTCTTCACCTGATCAAGGTACCACAGTTTATGTGCGTATACCTATGGAAGGGAGAGAGATTAATGACTCTTCAAATTAAGCTATTTATCGTAGACGATCACTCGGTTCTTCGTAGTGGACTGAAAATGATCCTTAATTCACAAAAGGATATGATTGTCGTCGGAGAAGCGGAGTCAGGTGTCGTTGCTCTCACCAAGGTCAAAACATTAAATCCTGATATTATCTTACTCGATATTTCTATGCCTGATATGAGTGGGCTGGAGGCATTGGAGAAAATCAGGAAAATCAGCTCGGCAAAGATACTGATGCTTACCATGCATAACGATGAAAAATATCTGCAAGAGGCCTTAAAAGCAGGTGCCAATGGTTATGTCCTTAAACAGGCAGCAGATACAGAGTTGCTTCAAGCTATTCGTGATGTTTCGAAAGGTGAAATTTATCTAGATTCTACCCTTGCTCAAAATCTAGTGAAGTCTATGTACAGCTCCCACAAGGAAACCAAAGGTTCGGATTCGCAACTTACAGAACGTGAAAAAGAAGTCTTGCGCTATATTGCTTTGGGCTATACCAATAAAGAGATTGGCGAATCTCTTTTAGTCAGTGTTAAAACAGTAGAAACTCATAAAGCCCGCATTATGGACAAAATCCAATGTCATAAGCGCTCAGATCTTGTCCGGTATGCCATAGAACACGGGTATATCTCGACCTAAATTTTTTTATAAATTATTCAGTCAATTACGAGTCAGGGTTTTCCCTTACTCGTTTTTTTATTTGCTACAGCCAGAGCCCTACGGCACTGGAGTTAAATAAGGGAGTGTTCTGGTATTACTTCAGAACTTATGTTTTTATGTAAGGATTATCCCTGACTCATAAGGATTCTCACTGATTTACCTTAAAGCTAGATTTGTTAAACTTATTAATGAAAGTAATCACAAAATATCAAAGGAGGTCAAGGTATGGAATGGCATGCTCCATGGGACATCCGTGTAACGCTGGATCTGTTTCTCGGGGGGTTGGGAGTCGGATTATTCCTCCTCTCAGTCCTGCTCACAGTCTATGACAAAAATCGTTACCAAAAACTTGCTGCAATAGGGGCTTATTTAGCTCCAGTCCTGGTCGGTGGGGGGGTTCTTTTCCTTCTATCCGAGCTTGGTCGCCCCACACGATTTATTTCCACCCTTTACAACTTTAATCCCCAATCCATAACCTCCTGGGGAAGCATTGTCCAAATGGTTTTCGTTATCCTTTCCATAATCTATGCATGGCTATATTTCAAAAACAGTACCTCGGGTTCCCTATTTAAGGGTGTATTGGGTCTAGGCGCAATATTTGCCCTATTAGTCGGTGGGTATCACGGTCTTTTACTCTCATCCCTTGGTCGCCCCCTCTGGGTGGGAGGTATGGTGACTGCATTGTTCCTCTTATCATCCCTATTAGGCGGCACCGCACTCATGATTTTAATCAAGGAGTTGGGAGTTTCCGTCGGAGTTCCTAAGAATGTGTCTAGCGAAGTAGCCTCCGCTTCCGACGTTAAAGGCTTCAATTTCAGCTTTTTAGTGTGCATTCTAAGTGCTGTTCAGTTGATTCTTGTTATAAGCTGGCAAATCTCTATGACCCGTAGCGGTTTAGAGCCAGCAGCTACCTACAGTAATCTTATGGAACAGTATAGAGGATTGTGGATTGGCTTAGTCCTAATCTGTGGTTTGATTCTTCCGCTTCTCGGCAGCCTCTATTCCTTAATCAAAGACAAGACGGCAGAAATGTCCAAGGGAATGGGGCTAGCACTTTCAGTCCTCATTATCGCTGGAGGATTTACCTTCAAGCACCTTATTCTTTTAGCAGGTCAAATAAAACTACCCTTCCTTTTCTAAAGCATTTGGTGAGATGTCGAATATTCGAATAGAAAATTATGTGAGGTGGACTCAATGAAAATTACACGCAGAAGATTTCTGCAAGCTTCGGCCGCGACCGGGCTCTTAGTTGCTGGATCTACTGGTTTTCCGGCTCTTCAAGCTCTCGCTCAAGGCGAAAGTACAGCCCCTGGTGCAGAAGGAAAATGGATGAGCACACTCTGTCAAGGATGTACCACCTGGTGTGCCATTCAAGCTTATGTCGTGAATGGCCGAGTGATTAAAGTCAGAGGAAACCCGAACAGTAAAGCCAGTCATGGCAAAATCTGTCCACGTCCTCATCTAGCCATTCAACAGCTCTATGACCCAGACCGAGTTAAAGTTCCAATGAAACGCACTAACCCCGTGAAAGGCCGTAATGAAGATCCCAAATTCGTCCCTATCACTTGGGAGGA
Organism: Desulfitobacterium sp.; assembly: GCA_050251735.1. GTDB lineage: Bacteria > Bacillota > Desulfitobacteriia > Desulfitobacteriales > Desulfitobacteriaceae > Desulfitobacterium. The sequence continues at coordinate 125,435 of JBFWMF010000008.1, read as the reverse complement.
AGCCATTGATACTATCACCGATAAGATGATGGAACTTCGCAAAAATAATGAGCCTGAAAAATATATCTTCTTCCGTGGCCGCTATTCCGGAACAACCGATGTCCTCTACGATGCAACCACCAAAGTTTTTGGCTCTCCAAATAACATTTCTCACAGCTCCATCTGTGCAGAAGCCGAAAAATTCGGCCCCTATTATACGGAAGCCTACTGGGATTATCGGGATTACGACTTAGCCGAAACTCGATATGTCCTCAACTGGGGTGCTGACCCGGTGGCCTCCAATCGCCAAGTTCCACATGTTATGAATATCTGGGGTGATGTCGTAGATCAAGCAACGATTGTTACTATCGACCCCCGTCTTTCCGCCTCTGCTGCGAAATCTCAAGAGTGGATGCCTGTTATTCCAGGAGAAGATGGAGCTCTGGCTGTCGCTATTGCCCATGTCATCCTCACGGAAGGGTTATGGAATAAAGACTTTGTAGGCGATTTCAATGATAGTGTTAATCTCTTTATAAAAGGAGCCACTGTTCCTGAAGAATCCTTCACTGAAAAATACACCTCCGGCATAGTCAAGTGGTGGAATCTAGAACTGAAGGATCGTACTCCGGAATGGGCTGCTGAACGAGCAGGTATACCTGCAGAACAGATTATCCGTGTTGCTAGCGGCTTCGCTAAAGCGGCCCCACGTGCCATCTCTTGGTTGTCCCCAGGATCAGCCATGCAAGTCCGTGGTGCTTATACCACCATGGCCGCTCATGCTCTCAATGGTTTGGTTGGCTCAGTGGAGAATGTGGGAGGCACGTTAAGATCTGCGAGCGTACCCCTTGCTAAGCTCCCTAGCTATGCAGATTATCAAGATGATATATCCAAAAAAGGAACCAAAGCCAAAAAAATCGATCAACGGGGTTATAAGGAATTCCCTGCCTTGAAAGACGGAAAATCCGGAGGTGGCGTACTCACAAATCGTGTGGCAGACGCAATGTTAGAAAAGAACCCCTACGAGATTAAAATGGCTATCGCGGATTGGTGTAACCTCCCTTTCTCTTGTACTGGTGCCCAACGCTGGGAAAAGGCCCTAGAGCAGCTTCCTTTCTTAGCTCATATTACAACCAACCCCTCTGAGATGACTCAGTATGCAGATATCGTGCTTCCAGCCCCCATGCATGTGTTTGAAAAATGGTCCTTCAACAAGAGTAAAGCCAATAAGTATTCTTTTGCATCCATTCAGCAGCAGGTAGTTGAACCCCTTTGGGACGTAGTAAACGATGAAACTGGTGTTTCCTGGCTTCTTGCTGAATCCTTAGCAAAAAAAGGCTTCTCCAATCTATTGGACTATTTCAAGAATGAAGTTAAAGATCCCGAAACTGGTAAAGCTCCAACTAATCATGAGGAGTTCACCATGGCCTATCTTAAACAGTTAACTCATGCCCTCTGGGATCCTACTGCGGAGAAAAAGGGAGATACCCTGAATGGTTGGCAAGATTTCGTCGATAAGGGAGTTTGGAATAGTGTTGAACCTCCTTACTTTAAAAATTGGGATAAATTTGGGACAAAAACCACCAAGTTTGAGTTCTATAGTGAAACCTTAAAAGCTGCCCTCGAAAGTCACGCTGAAAAGCATAAAACTACGGTTGATGACATTATGCAGGCAACAAAATATTTGGCCAAAGGAGAACAAGCCTTTATCCCCCACTACGAAGAACCCTTACGCCATGGTGATGCTGCAGAATACCCCTTCATCTTCTTTGAGCATCGTTCAAGGCTGAACCGAGAAGCCCGCTCAGCTAACACACTTTGGTATCAGGAGTTTAAAGATGTGGACCCGGGTGATGAGGCTTGGGATGATGTTGCCAAAATTAACCCAGTGGATGGGGCAAGTCTTGGTATCCAATCTGGAGATACCATCCGTATTACCTCTCCACAAGGAAGTATAACCTGCACTGCCAAACTATGGGAAGGTGTCCGCCCTGGGACAGTGGGCAAATGCTATGGTCAAGGCCATTGGGCCTATGGTAAGATTGCCTCTCTTGAATATGGCAAGAAGCCACGTGGAGGAAATAACAACGAAATTCTTCCCTCAGACTTCGAACGCTTAAGCGGAAGTACGGCCCGTCACGGTGGAGTAACCCGGATCAAAATTGAAAAAGTTTAATTCACAAACACGGAGGTGAATACCATTGGCACGATATGGAATGGTCATTAACTTGCATAAATGCGTTGGATGTGGAGCCTGCGGCATTGCTTGCAAGAACGAGAATAATGTGGATCAAGGAATGTTCTGGGCCCATCATATAAAGCGGACAAAAGGCGTTTTCCCCAATGTAACCTATGAGTATGTCCCTACCCTATGCAATCACTGTGATAACGCAGCTTGCGTCAGAGCCTGCCCTACCAAAGCCATGTATAAGGATGATAACGGGCTGACTCTTCATGACCCCAATAGATGCATCGGATGTAAGAGTTGCATGCAAGCCTGCCCCTACGAAGTCATTAACTATAACGCCAAAGTGCCCCACGGCATTTGGCGAGATAAGACCTCGGTAATTGAGCAAGGGACTACAAATGGAGCCGAAGTAGCTGAAAAGGTTGGAGAAAAAGTCCCCTATTATAACCCAGATCGGGCAACAACTTACGCCGGCATTCGTCCTAAAGGGATTGTTGAAAAGTGCACCCTTTGCGACCATCGCTTAGCCAAAAGAGAAATACCCTACTGTGCAGCTTCCTGCCCAGCAGATGCTCGAACTGTTGGGGATTTTGATGATCCAACAAGCGAAGTTAATCAGCTAATCGGTAAATACGGTTACAAGCAATTAAAACCAAATGCCGGAACTCAGCCAAGAGTATTTTATATCAGAGATTTTTAAAATATCATAGAAAAGCAAACGGGCCGAAGTCGGCCCGTTTGCTAAAACATCATTATTCATCGAAAGGTTGGGTTACGAATGACGGCTCTTCTTGACACTCGCGATTTAACCCAAACAGCAAACATCTGTAAACTTATTTCCCTACTTTATGGTTCTCCCTCGAATTCTATGGAAGAAGTCTTATCTCTACTAAAGGAGACTCTAGCGGATTTCAGACCCGATATAGTTCCAATAATAGCGGAGATGGAGAGCTTCTTGGTCGTTGAAACTAACATTGAAGATCTGAATTTGGAATATGCAAAATTATTTATTGGGCCTTTTGATCTTTTGGCTCCTCCTTATGGTTCGATTTATCTTGATGGTCAACGTCGAATTATGGGGGATTCTTCGGTTAAGGTATTACAGGCCTATCAAGAAGCTGGACTTAAATTATCAGATGACTTTAAACAGCCTCCTGATCACGTTATTACTGAGCTTGAGTTCGTCTATTTTCTTATAGCGAAATACCTTGAAACGAAGGATAATCAATGGCTTACCATGAAAGATACCTTCATGAACAAATATCTAAAGTCTTGGATGGGTGACTTTACCAAAAGAATTCAAGAATATGCCCAAAGTCCTTTTTATAAAGGATTGGCAAATTTAACTTTAGAATTGGTCAATTAATTAAGATAGTAGATAAATGTTTAGGTTAAACAGTGTGCTGAGTAAGGTTAGCTGCATAGACAAAGGCCGGAATAAACGACATAAATTGCCGTTTATTCCGGCCTTTTTAATGTCTTTTCATCAGGTAGTGATTGCATTTTGGAACGCCAGTTCCGCTCAGCCGTGGGGCCTATTGTGAATGGAAATGATCCACGCTAAAGAATATATTTGTTGGACTAATTTCTTCATATTGACATCCTTCGATGTGAGTCATACAATAAACGTATCGATAAAAATAGATATGAGGTCTTAATAATTATGGAAAATATATATCAGAAAAATGCAAAGGTCTTTAAGGCACTCGGCGACCCAAATCGGCTGATGATTATGGAAATGTTGCAAAGTACTGAGAGATGTGCCTGTGAAATTCTTGAGGATTTGCATATCGGACAATCAACCTTATCACACCACATGAAGATTCTTTGTGATTCTGGACTTGTGGATAGTCGGAGGGAAGGCAAATGGATGCACTATTCAATTAATAAAGAAGGGTGTGAAGCTGCTAAGAAGCTGCTAGATGAAATAACAAGCCAGAAGGAAAATAATAATGTGGGAGGTCTTAAATGTGAGTGTTAAAGCTCCAACGAAGTTATCTACTCTTGATCGCTTTCTAACGCTGTGGATTTTCCTAGCCATGGGGATAGGAGTGTTAGGGGGATACCTCTTTCCAAGTCTCGCTAAGACTTTAGAGAGTATGAGTACTGGTACGATTTCGTGGCCTATAGCCATCGGTCTTATTATTATGATGTATCCACCCTTGGCAAAGATCAAATATGAGGAAATAGGCAAAGTAGCCCAAAATAAAAAGGTTCTTCTCCTGTCCTTAGTTCAAAACTGGGTCATCGGCCCTGTGTTGATGTTCATCTTGGCCGTCTTGTTACTACCTGATATGCCAAACTATGCTATTGGCCTTATTATCATTGGACTTGCTCGCTGCATTGCCATGGTTATTGTTTGGAATACTTTGGCTAAAGGGGATAACGAATATTGCGCTGCCCTAGTCGCCTTGAATTCTATCTTCCAGATTCTTTTTTATTCGGTATATATATATTTCTTTGTCACCGTCTTGCCTCAATGGTTAGGACTTTCCTGGGGTGGGCAAGTGGTTCATGTTGCCATGGGGGATGTGGCTAAGAGCGTTTTAATCTATTTAGGAATTCCTTTTGCAGCCGGTTTTTTGACCCGATTTATTTTCTTAAGAGTTAAGAACAAAGAGTGGTATGAAAAGGTCTTTATTCCTAAAATATCGCCTCTCGCTTTAATCGCCTTGTTATATACCATCATTGTGATGTTTGTCTTAAAAGGACAATTTATCGTGGCTCTGCCCTTTCATGTGGTCCGCATTGCCATTCCGCTGTTAATCTATTTTGCCATTATGTTCTTAATCAGTTTTTATATGTCCTATAAGCAAGGGGTCAATTATGAGCAGACAGTAACTCTTGCCTTTACTGCAGCCAGCAATAACTTTGAACTTGCTATTGCCGTAGCAGTCGCCGTTTTTGGAATTGCGTCAGATCAAGCCTTCGCAGCCGTAATAGGACCACTGGTTGAAGTGCCTGTGATGATTGCCTTGGTTAATCTTGCTTTTTATTTTAAGAGAAAGTATTTCGATAAAAAAGGGGCTGCCAAAATAGCATGAATAAAATAAAGGTTGCCTTTGTCTGTGTTCATAATTCTTGCCGCTCGCAGATAGCTGAAGCCCTTGGGAAAAAGCTGGCTGCTGATGTATTTGAGTCCTATTCAGCGGGCACTGAAACTAGGCCTTCGATCAACAATGACGCAGTGCGGATTATCAAAGAGCTCTATGATATCGATATGGAGAAGACTCAGTTTTCCAAGCTTCTTCAAGATATCCCCCAACCGGATATTGTGATTACGATGGGGTGTAATGTTAATTGCCCCAATGTACCTTGCAAATATAGAGAAGACTGGGGACTGGAAGATCTAACCGGAAAAAGCGATGAGGAGTTTATTCAAACAGCCAAAATTATTGAGAACAAGGTCATAGAACTTAAAGAACGGATAATTAGCGGTCAAATTAAAGCATAGGTGAATATGAGGTGGAATATGTTAACCATCGGTACAGGCAGAGAGCTTAAGATCATGCAAACATCAACCCAACTGACTTTTCAAGATAGATTGGGTGCGTGGAAGGTTCGTTGGGGTATTGACAGAATGAATTATCAAGTTGAGCCGGGTCTTTATCGTGTGGGGAACCCTAATATGAGTTCCCCTGTACTCGTTACAGCCAATTACAAGTTGACGTTTGATAATTTGCGAAAAGAATTAACTAATCTGGACGTGTGGATTCTTGCTTTAGATACCAAGGGTGTGAATGTGTGGTGTGCTGCCGGCAAAGGGACATTTGGAACAACGGAACTTATCAATCGATTGGCCATTGTTCAACTTGATAAAGTTGTATCTCATCGAACCCTGATCTTGCCTCAGTTGGGCGCTCCGGGTGTAAGTGCACATGAGGTCACTAAGCATACGGGATTTAAGGTTAGCTATGGACCGGTGAGGGCAACAGATATCAAAGAGTATATTCAAGCGGGAATGAAAGCCACGCCTGAAATGAGAACAGTACGATTTAGTGCTTATGATCGGTTGGTTTTAACACCGATTGAATTTGTAAGCACCGTAAAGTCATCATTGATGATTTTTGGAGTGCTCTTTTTGTTAAACCTGATGGGTCTTGGGCCTTTTGGTGTGGTTGATTTTTATGGGTATTTGGGCGCCGTAATTGTCGGAAGCGTCTTAACGCCGGTATTGTTACCTTGGATCCCCGGGCGTGCCTTTGCTTGGAAGGGTTGGTTCTTAGGTTTTGTCTGGGCTATTCTAGTTAATTGGCTAAATGGGTGGCCCTATGATCCTCAATATAGTTTGCTTCAGGCTCTTGGGTACGTACTCATTTTCCCTGCCGTTTCGGCCTATTTAGCCATGAACTTTACCGGCTCTTCAACGTACACTTCTTTTTCAGGGGTTTTGAAAGAGATGAGAATCGCGATTCCGGCTATTATCATTTCAATTGTTGTGGGTTGCGCATTGTTACTGGTCAGTAGCTTTATCTAAGAATATAAGGGGAGAAAGGGAGGTAAGTATGAAGCACCACTATTTAAAAAACGTTTCCACCTTAAAGTTGGAACAGAGCCGATGCACAGGCTGCGGAAAATGTTTCGAAGTATGCCCCCATCAGGTTTTCGCGATTATGAACAGTAAAGCTACGATTGTGGACAAAGACCGTTGTATCGAATGTGGCGCTTGTGTTAAGAATTGCCCGTTTCATGCCTTAGAGGTCAAGCCAGGTGTGGGTTGTGCTTCTGCTATTATCAAGGGCTGGTTAACCGGCACAGAACCTAGCTGCGACTGTTCCTCTGATAGTGGAGGCTGTTGCTGAGCCTGCCCTTTAGGTCTTGGCGAAGCAAACCCACATGATCATGCCGGGCGTCAATGAGATGGTATTCGTCTGGGTTCTTATTAGCGGGATCGGGGTCTTCGTCGGCTTCGCCTTGTTTAGAATTCTCAAGGACCTGAATATCAAAGTAGTCTTCGCCGCCCTGTATATCATGGTCTTTCTGATGGCCATTTTTATCCCCGAGGAGTTGAAGGTCTTAGTATGTAAGCAGGCTTGATAAAAATGCCCGAAACACTTGAAAATGAGGGAATGAAATGTCGGGAGGCCCTTAGGAGGAAATTACTAGCATTGAAGCGAAGTATAAGTGAAATATTAAACAAATTTCAATGGGGAGATAAAAATGAGTAATTGGGGAATACCGATTTCTATTTTACTTATTATGAATTTGTTTGTTATTACCTTAATGATCGTGATCAATAAAATAAAGCGAAGAAGACAGCAACGATTGCAAGCCCTATTTCAAACGAGTTTTGATGGTATTCTTCTTGTGAGTGAAGACAAGAGGATCTTGGCAGCTAATCCTTCATTACTGAGTATGTCAGGATTCTCGCTTGAGGAATTGATTGGGCATAACTTCTGCTATGTTACAGGCTGCGATAAACGGATTGAAAAGGAGGCATGTCTCGGTCAATGTTTAGTACTTAATACAATCAGAGAGGGGGAATCGCTACCCTATCTTGAAACCCGAATGTCTCAAAAAGACGGAAGCTTAGTTCCTGTGGCGATTACAGTCTCTTCCTTCAAAGGAAAAAAAGGAGATCACGAAGCTGCTATTATTATCAGAAACTTAGGGGTGGAAAAAGGGCTTACAAAGAAATTAGCCCGAAAGTTAAAACAGATCAAGAACGCTCAACAGCGTTCGGAAGCTCTATTACAATTGGGATTGGAACTTTCATCCGTAGCTGATTTTAACCAACGATTGCAGTCCGTTGTCGACCAAATTCGGCATGTCATGCATGTTGATTTCGTTGGACTATTGCTGATGGAACCGAAGGAAAAGTATTGGTATTGGAAAACCTTGAGCGGTAATGATATGAGGAGCAAACTGGAGTCACGAATTATCAGCTTGGAAGAAAGCCTGTTGGGCGAGATAATTGAAAATGGACAACCGATTGGGGTAAAGGACCCAGTAGAGGCGGCGCGGAACTTCTCCGTTCTTTTTACAGATTTGGATATTCAGGTCAAGGGTTTTTTAGGGGTTCCTGTTCAGGTACGGGGCCAAGTGACTGGGGTTTTGTGTGCAGCCAATCGGCAGAACCGCTCTTTTTCATTTGGAGAGGTTCAGATGCTCTCAATCTTGGCTAATCAGGTTGCAGTATCCGTAGAAAACGAAGCACTATGGCAACAGATTGAAAACCAAGCAGCACTTCGGGAACGGCATTGGCTAGCCGATGAGATACATGATGGTTTAGCTCAGACTGTTGCTCGACTCCAAAGTAATATTAAGGATATCGCCTATTTGCTGAAAGAAGGAGAAAAGCGTGAGGCTGAAGATAAACTTGGTCAGCTTAACAACCTGGCAGATACAGCTTATCAGGAGGTTAGACAGGCTATTTTTTCTTTAAAAGGGGAGACAGACCATGTAGGGGATTTTGGAGTTGCTTTAGAGGAAAATATTTCTGAATTTTGTTTACAACATCACATTGAAGTTCAGTTGATATCCCCCGACCTTAGATTGTTTCGACTTCCACCCAATATCGAGACCCAATTAATGCGAATAATTCAGGAAGCGTTAACGAATGTTGGCAAACACGCGAATGCCAGTGAGGTGAAGATTGAGGTCGGTTCCTGGGGAAAACGTTTTCTTAGAATTACCGTTGCGGATAATGGGAAGGGATTTGAACTTACTGAGTTGAAAAGTGGCTCTAGGCGGCGATATGGCCTTCGTATTATGGAGGAGAGAATTCTGTCCGTTGGAGGGAAATTCTTCATTGAGAGTGCTCCAAGCCGCGGTACGGTTGTTACAATTCAGGTGCCTTGCCAGAAGGAAATTTTGGAAATGGTGAGAAGGTGTTCCGATGATAAACGTAGTTTTAGTGGATGACCACAGGTTAGTAAGGGAAGGAATTCGGGATATTATATCCCGAGCGGAGGATATCGAGGTTATAGGGGAAGCCTGTGATGGGCAAGAAGGTGTGGAGAAAGCTTTGGACTTAAGACCAGATCTCGTTTTAATGGATATCCAAATGCCGGTCTGTAACGGGATCACAGCAGTAACATTGATCAAGGAAAGTTTTCCGGAAAGTGTAGTTGCCATGTTGACCGTAGTTGATACAGATGCTTCCTTATTCGAAGCCCTAAAATCCGGAGCTGATGGATACCTGTTAAAAAATATGAGCTCAGCCGAATTCATAGAGGCGATTAGAGCCTTGATGCGAGGAGAGTTGATGGTTTCTCCCTCGCTGGCTTCGAAAATACTAAGAGGTTTTGTCAATAAAGCCAGAGGAAAAACAGCAGTTATAAAAAGCCCATTGCACAGTCTGTCTAAACGGGAGCAGGAAGTGTTAGAACTCATCAGTAAAGGGCTCACTTATAATCAGGTGGCTCAAAAACTGTATATTGCCGAAAATACGGTCAAGAATCATGTGCACAATGCGGTTCGTAAGTTGCATGTTCAAAATCGCATTCAAGCCATTGATGTCTTTAGAGAAGCTCAAAAAGGGAATTATGATTAATACTAATTAAACACCGTACTTATCGATTTGACTAGTCGAAAGCGACTATGAGATCATCTGCAAAGATGGTCTCTTTTTTGAGGTTAATTAGTCCATAAAGAGGATAGTGAGATTGATCACAATGATCTAACATTAATAACAAAGGGGTAGCGATATCCTGAAGTATTAATTGTTAGGGAGGTAGGGTTAAAATGTCCGATCAATTTCAGTATTTATTTACGCCACTAAAAATTGGACCGGTAACTGTGCGTAACCGCATTATGACAACAGCTCATGCGAATCAGCTGGCTGATCCCAATCCTGTTTGGGGTAAGCCCGGATTCTATGGGGAAAGGTATGCCCGATACTTAGCGGAAAGGGCGAAAGGCGGATTCGGGTTAATAACCTTCGGTCAAACCGCCGTCCATCCTACAACATCCTACGAACTTTTAAATACGGCAATTGCCTATGATGAGGGGGCCATCCCGGGATTCAAGCTGGCAACAGATATGATTCATGAGCAAGGAGCTAAAGTATTTATTCAGCTTTTCCACTCCGGAGCGAATAATTCTGGAAGTATGAGCCACTTACCCGTGTGGGCGCCCTCCAATGTTCCTGGTCCAGGATTACTAGGCAGAGAAGTACCTAAACCTATGGAAAAGGAAGATATTGAGGAACTAAAGGACTACTATGCACGATCAGCACGGAATTCCAAAGCGGGTGGATTTGATGGGGTTGAAATTCACTCGACGCATGGCTATCTCCTCCAACAGTTTCTTTCTCCCATTACGAACAAACGGACCGATCAATATGGGGGTACATTGGACAATCGTATGCGTCTCTTAATTGAAGTTCTCGAGCAGGTTCGGGAAGAGATCGGAAATGATATGGCCTTGGGTGTACGCATTCCCGGTGATGAACTCTTACCGGGTGGATTAACTTCCGAAGATATGGCTGAAGTCGCTCGTCGTCTCGAAGCAACCGGCCTGATCGACTTTCTGAATGTGAGTGCCGCTACTTTACTATCTATGCATTTTGTCGTACCACCTATGTATATGGCGCATGGCTTTTTGGCTCCACTCGCCGCTAATATTAAAGAAGCGGTAGAAAATATCCCGGTCTTTACAGTGGGACGAAATGTAGATCCCTTGGAAGCTGAGCGAATTTTGGCTGACGGACAGGCCGACATGGTAGCGATGACTCGAGCAAGTATTGCGGATCCGGATTTGCCGAACAAAGCGAAAGAGGGAAGGCTAGATGAAATTCGGAACTGTGTAGGCTGCTGTCAAATCTGTGTCGGTGTAGGGTTTGCCGGAGGTTCTTTAGGCTGCACACAAAATCCCGCTGTTGGCAAAGAAAAAGAATGGGGGAACGGTACGCTTCAGCCTGCAGAAGCTAAAAAGAAGGTACTTATCGTGGGCGGAGGTCCGGGTGGTATGGAGGCGGCTTGGGTTGCTGCAGCCCGTGGGCATGAAGTTGTATTGTATGAGAAAGAGAATGAATTAGGAGGGCAAATAAACCTTGCCTACAAGTTGCCCGGTCGTGATGAAATGGATGGGCTTGTACGTTGGCGCAAAAATCAACTTCAGAAGTACGGTGTTAAAGTCATTTTAAGTACAGAAGTGACAACGGCTATTATTGAACAGGAAAAACCGGATGCTGTGGTTCTGGCAACAGGTTCAACACCTCTTAAGAATGGATTAAACGGTTTTACTGGCTTTGATATTCCGGGTTGGACTCAAGAAAATGTGGTGACAGCAGAAGATATTTTAGGCGGTAAGGTTATTGCAGGAAATAAAGTCGTGATCTTGGATGAAGAAGTTCATGTTAAAGCCGTGGGGCTGGCTGAAATCTTAGCTTCACAAGGTAAGGAAGTATATCTGCTTACACGAGGATTATATGCCGGTATGGGAATTGATGCATGCTCGTTAACGGCAATTATGCCGAGACTCAAAGAAAATGGTGTTGATGTTCGTCCACTTACATTCATAAAAGAGATATCGAGAAAAGATGTTGTAACCCTAAACCTACTATCTTCCCAAGAAGAGAAGATTGAGGATGTAGAAACTGTCGTATTAATCACGGGAGCTCTGCCTAATGATGAACTCTATAGTGCAATTAACGAACGCGTGCCTGAAGTTTATCGTATTGGAGATTGTTTATCTCCCCGCAAATCTGATGCGGCGATATTTGATGGCCACAGCATAGGACGACAATTGTAATAATTATTAGAGATTTAATGTGAATGTTCCAACTAGAATAATGTGTTTGGAGGAAAATTATATGGCTAATGAGTTTCAATATTTATTTACTCCTTTAAAGATTGGTCCTGTCACAGTCCGGAATCGCCTTATGTCCACTTCTCACGCGACATTGATGGGTGAAACCAATCCTACATGGGGTAAACCTAGTCTTTATGGGGAAAGGTATGCATACTACCAGGCAGAGCGTGCGAAAGGCGGCATTGGTCTCATTATCTTTGGCCAGACTGCGGTTCATCCAACCACAGCCTATGAATTAATGAACACTTCGATTGCCTATGATGAAAGTGCTATTCCGGGTTTTAAATTAGCTACGGATATGATTCATAAACATGGGGCAAAAGTTTTTAACCAACTCTTTCACTCTGGACTTAACAATACCGGCAAAGTGAGTAAATTACCAGTTTGGGCTCCATCGCCCGTACCGAGTGCTCTTTTCGCTGAAACCCCCATGGTTATGGAAATAGATGATATTAAAGAAATCATTGAACATTATGGGATCTCTGCCGAAAACTCGAAGGCGGGTGGCTTTGACGGCGTCGAAATTCATGCCAGTCATGGCTATCTGCCTCAGCAATTCCTATCCCCTTTTAGTAATCAACGGTTAGATGAATATGGGGGGTCCTTGGAGAATCGCATGCGCTTCTTGCTTGAGGTTGTTGAGCGCATACGTGAAGGGATTGGCTTAGATATGGCTTTAGGCATCCGCCTTTGTGGGGATGAGTTAACTCCAGGCGGGCTCACTTTGGATGATTCAGTTGAAATTGCCCGAAGACTTGCAGCAACCGGTAAAATTGATTATCTGAGCATCAGCTTGGGAAATGTATCGACCGCAACAGGGGTGGTTGTTCCTCCGCTGTATATGCCTCAGGGATATGGCGTATATGCAGCCGCGGCGATTAAGGATGCAGTGGATAATATTCCGGTATTCTGTGTCGGCCGGATTACTGATCCCTTGCATGCTGAAAAGATTTTAGCTGACGGTCAGGCCGATATGGTGGGTATGACACGAGCCCATATCGCTGATCCTGAAATCGGAAATAAAGCACGAGAAGGACGCTTAGATGAAATTCGCCAATGTGTCGGCTGTTGCCAGGATTGTTTTGGTAATGTATTAGTCGGTGTAGCCGCAGGGTGTACGCAAAATCCGGAAGTCGGTAGCGAAAAGGAACTTGGTGCAGGAACATTAGAGTCAGCACAACAAAAGAAAAAGGTCATCGTAATTGGCGGCGGACGTGCCGGTATGGAGGCTGCGCGGCTCAGTGCTTTACGCGGGCATAAGGTTATTCTTTACGAGAAGAGTGATAAGCTCGGGGGACAGATTAATTTGGCTTGTCGCTTGCCTGGACGAGATGAAATGGAGAGCATGATACGTTGGCCTCAAGATGAGTTAAAGAGACTAGGAGTCGAGATTATCTTTAATAAAAAAGTCACAGTTGAGTTGATAGAGGCAGAAAAACCAGATGCAGTCGTGGTTGCAACCGGTTCTAAAGCCTTGCGTACGGGTGCCAATGGTTTTAATCCTATTGGAATCCCCGGTAGTGATCTGAAAAATGTCTATACGGTTGAGGATGTCCTTGCGGGCAAAGCTGAATTGGGGCAGAACATCGTGATTTTAGATACGGAAGGACACATTAAAGCACCGGGAATTGCCGAATTGTTAGTAGATCAAGGAAAACACGTTGAAATTATAACAGACAAACTCTATTTGGGAATGGCACTGGATTCTCTGACCATGATGGCCATTCAACAAAGGGTAGCAAGCAAAGGCGTAAAGGTTACTCCTTCTGGCACCTTGATTGGGATTAGAGAAAATGCCGTTGATGTCCTCCACTTTTTCTCTCAGGAAGTAACAACAATTGAAGCGGTTGATTCAGTCGTTCTAATTACAGGGGCTAAGGCCAGTGATGAACTTTATCTTGCCCTTAAAAACAAGGTGAAAGAACTTTATAGAGTGGGTGATTGTGTTGCTCCGCGGACTGTGGATCGTGCGATTCACGATGGCTACTTTGTGGGCCGATCCATCTAACGCTTTAATTACGGGAGAAAGGAGAAATTGTTCTTCGTTCTCTCGTATCAACAGCTATATTAACCTATAGAGCGTTGATTGATCGCAGGAAGGAGAGGAAAACGTCATGGCTGAAAAGGAAATTTGGATCGTTGCAGAACACCGAGGCGGTGAACTGCGAGAAATCACCTTGGAAATGCTTCGTGAAGGGCGAAAGCTGGCAGATAAAACAGCAAGAAAGTTATGTGCCGTCTTATTAGGTCATCATGTACAGAATATGGCGGCTATCATTGGAAAGCATGGAGCAGATCGAGTCTACTTAGCAGAGCATCCTCATCTTGAGCAATATAGCACTGATGGTTATGCCAATGTCCTGACGGAGCTCGTTAAAAGTCACGAACCCTTGGTTATCATGATTGGAGAGACTCCTTACGGAAAAGACTTAGCGCCCTGTTTGGCTGCTCGCATTAAGGCAGGCTTGTTAGCAGGTTGCGTGATGTTAAAAATCAATGATAAGGGGGCAATTGAAGGAACCAGGCCCGCCTATTCCGGAAAAGTGTATAGTACGGTGAGCAGCTTGAGTAAGTTTTGTGTGGCAACAATCCGTCCGGGTGTGATTGGTGTAGACAAACCCAAAGAATCACTTAGTGCAGAAATAGTGGAAATCCAACCTGATATAGATCCTCAGAGTATACGGACAAAAGTCGTTGGATTTATTAAGGCTGATCCGGGCAGTGTTGATTTGACAGAGGCCGAGATCATCGTCTCTGGGGGCCGAGGGATAGGATCTTTGCAACAATGGCAACTTATCGAGAAACTTGCCCAAGTGATGGGTGGCTCGGTTGGAGGTTCGAGAGTTGCTATGGACGAGGGGTGGACTTCACGAGAACGCATGGTGGGACAAACCGGACGAACGGTTGCCCCCCGCTGCTACATCGCATCAGGGATATCTGGGGCTTCTGCCCACCTTAATGGGATCAAAGATTCAAAGTTAATTATTGCTATTAACCAAGATCGAACAGCACCGATTTTCAAGATGGCGGATATGGGTGTTGTGGGTGACCTACAGCAGATTTTACCGGCCTTAATTGAGCAACTGCAGGGAACAGGTGAACAGGCAGGGACGGGAGGGAGCAAACCGTGAGACAAAAATTTGATGTTATTGTCGTGGGAGCCGGACCTGCAGGTGCCACTGCCGCAATGGTGCTTGCGAAGTCAGGATTAGAAGTTCTGCTTATAGAACGTGGCAAGTACCCAGGAGAGAAAAATATGTTCGGAGGAGCATTGTTTGGTCGTGTGCTCAATGATCTCATCCCAAACTATTGGGAAGAGGCACCGGTAGAGCGCTATATAACACGTAAAGTGATTACAATGCTCTCGGGAGACTCTTCGTTTTCCTTTGACTTTAAAACGGCTAAATTTGGAGAGGCTCCTTATAATGGATTTTCCGTGAACCGCTCTCGCTTTGACCGTTGGTATGCTCAAAAAGCTGTTGAGGCTGGAGCTCTACTTGTGACGGAGACAGTGGTCGATGATTTATTGTGGGTTGATGGGAGAGTAGCCGGAGTTCGAACCCGTCGTGATCAGGGGGAGGTATGGGCTGACGTCGTGATCGCGGCTGACGGTGTGAATTCCCTTCTGGCCCAAAAGGCCAAACTTCGCAAAAACTTTTTACCGAATCAGGTGACAGTAGGGGTTAAAGAAGTTATTCAGCTACCTAAAGCTACGATTGAAAGTCGCTTTAATCTTGCGGGTGCCGAGGGAGTTTCTAACGAATTCTTAGGCGGACTGCCTGGGGGTGTACAAGGCGGCGGGTTTATCTATACCAATAAAGAAAGTCTATCTGTAGGTGTAGTGGCCCAGTTTCCAACCATGCATGCTCAAAGGGTCCCTATTTATGAAGCTTTGGAACAATTTAAAAGCCATCCCTCTGTACAAGGATTGTTGAAAGATGGTGTGGTTAAAGAATATTCGGCCCATATGATTCCGGAGGCCGGACTGGAAATGATGCCACAATTGTATACCGGAGGGATGCTGATTGCCGGAGATGCGGCAGGCTTTGTATTGGCGAATGGTTTGTATCTTGAGGGGGTTAACTTTGCCATTGCTTCTGGAATTGCAGCAGCACAAACGGTTGTAGCGGCAAAAGAAAAGGGAGACTATAGCTCAGTAAGTATGCAACGCTACCAGCAGATCCTCGAAGAAAGCTTTGTGCTCAAAGACTTGCGAAAATATAAGCATGCTCTGACTTTTATCGAAAACCCGCGTTTGCATACGACTTACCCAGATTTAATTTGTCAATTGGCTGAGAAGTTATTTACTGTTGATGGTCACCCCCATCAAAAGATAATGCCCCAAGCCAAGGAGATATTTCACGGCCAGATTTCCTGGCGGGAACTGTTCAAAGATGTTAAAGAAGCAGGGAGGGCACTGCTATGGTAGTTATTGAAGATAAGCTAAATTTAATACGATATCGTGTTAGCCCTGAGGCGCATATAAAAGTTGATAAAAATCGTTGTGCCAACTGCCCGCATCAGGCCTGCACCTATGTTTGTCCGGCTGGATGTTATACCAAGTCAGAGGATGGACAACTTTTGTTTGCTTATGAGGGATGTCTAGAGTGTGGCAGCTGCCGTGTGGTTTGTGACCAAGGAGCAGTTGATTGGGACTACCCCAGGGGCGGATATGGTGTGAGTTTTCGCTATGTATAGGAGGTCGTCATGAAGATTATCGTTTGTATAAAACAGGTTCCTGATACCAAGGTACCCATAGATATCGAACAGGACGGGAAAAACATAAGCCAGGATGGCTTAATTTATATGGCTAATCCAGACGACCTCTGCGCCTTGGAGGCAGCAGTTCAGCTTAAGGAACAAAGGGGAGGAGAAGTAACGGTTATCACTTTAGGGCTCTCTCAAGCGGAGGAAACGCTGCGATCCTGTATGGCCATGGGAGCTGATCACGCTGTTTTGCTCAAGGATGAGACCTTTGAGGGAGGTGATTCCTTTGCTACGGCGAATGTCTTAACCCAAGCTCTTAAAAAAATGGAATATGATCTTATTCTTACGGGCACTCAAACACTCGACGGAGGACATGGACAGGTATCTGCGACCTTAGCAGAAATATTAGGATTACCATTTGTTTCTGGAGTTACCCACTTGGAGAAAGTTTCAAACCAAGGGATAACACTCCAACGCAAGCTCGAGCGAGGAGACCGTGAGGTTATTGAAAGCACATTACCAGCAGTTATTGGGGTAACGGAGGGTATTAATTCCCCGCGTTATGCATCTTTGCCCGGTGTTATCGCGGCTATGCGTCAGAAAATTGAGGTTAGGCAAGCAAGTGATTTAGGCTTGCGACGGGAACAACTTGGGCTTAAAGGGTCTCTTACACAACTCCACGGCTATACCCCACCTCGTCCTCGGCCTAAGAAAACCTTTGCACCGGATAGCAATCTATCGCCTGCAGAGAGGATGCGCCAGCTTATGTCTGGGGGAATATCCAAAAAGAAAAGCGGAGATTTTCTAGAGGGTGATCCTGAACAAGTCGCCAAACAGATTGTGCAGTTTTTAAAGGATGAAAAAATAATAAGTATCTAATTCTATAACGTAAAACGGTCAGAGTATGGCGAGGAGTCTAGCCTATCAGAATGGAGTTCGGCTAGGTATTATATAAGATCAATTAAAGTTCAGTGTCACGCTGAACTTTTTTATTCTAAGTATCTGACTTTCCTTCTGCTTAGGTTGTGGCCGTTGATGAATAGGATTTTACGGTAGAGTAGCATGTGATTCATTCGTAATATGATGACTTGAGCCTATAATACTTGCTTGTGTAAAAATGCTGTGAAAAATGCTATACTATAGTAAGTAGATAGTTTTAAGTTGAAGTAGAATTTTATAGGAGTGTGTTTATGGGAGCAAAAAAGAAAAAACAAGTCATTGGTGTTATTAATCAGTTGGACCTGATTAAACAGTCTCCAAACAAAATGAATTCTTCAATGGAAATCGTCAGACAGGGTGTAGGGGTTCATCGAGACAAAACGAAGTACAACAGGAAAAAAATGAAGCAACAAAATGTTTATGATGGGTATCATTGTGTATCGAATGGGGCGATATAGAATGATACCCATCATTATTTTTTACTCATGATTTTTGGTGTCTAGGAATTAATGGGTAGCAAATGTACACCAAAGTATTGCAACGAAAATCTTTCCATCTTATTATTTAAGGATGAGGCTATTTATATAGTGTCTCAAATCAAATAATAAGAAAGGCGGTCCTTACATGAGTGAAAACCAACTACCCAGTCAATTTGAAAGTTTTGGTGAGGCGCGACAGCAAGGGTTTCTTGCTGTGAAAAACTTAAAAGACCAGGGTAAGAAAGTGGCCGGGGTGTTCTGTACCTATGCTCCCTTAGAGCTTGTGCTTGCTGCAGGGGCCGTGCCCGTCGGACTTTGCGCCTTTAGTGACGAAACCATCCCTGAAGCGGAAAAAGTACTGCCGAGGAATCTTTGTCCTCTGATTAAGTCCAGCTATGGCTTTGCCGTCACCGACAAATGCCCATACATGTATTTTTCCGATTTGATGATCGGGGAAACCACCTGCGACGGCAAGAAAAAAATGTATGAGCTTTTAGGGGAAATCAAAAACCTTCATGTGATGCAGCTTCCCCAATCTCAAAATGATGAAGCATCAAAGGAACTTTGGTACAAGGAAGTCTTGCGCCTGAAGGAAAGAATCGAGCAGGATTTTGGAGTGACCATCACCGATGAGAATATTAAAAAGGCCATTAAGATTAAAAATGAAGAACGCAAGCTCCTAAAAGAATTTTATGAGCTCAGCAAAGCCTGCCCTCCGCCGATCACGGGTGCTGAGCAGCTTAAAGTACTTTACGGCTCCCAGTTTAAGTTTGACCCGGAGACCAAGCTGCGGGATATCAGGGAAGCTATCGATAAGGTCAAAGCGGATCAGGCTAATGGCGTCGAAAATGTTGCTAAGTCGGCGAAAAGAATCCTGATCACCGGCTGTCCTTTAGCAGGAGTCACCGAGAAAGTCGTTAAAGCCATCGAGGAATCCGGCGGGGTAGTAGTCGCCTATGAAAACTGTATAGGTATCAAGCCCATTGAAAATTTGGTGGACGAAACCATCGATCCTTACCAAGCTATTGCTGACCGTTATCTAAAAATCGGCTGCTCGGTCATGACCCCGAACACCAACCGGATGGAGCTCCTGACTCGTCTGGTTGATGAATTCAAGGTCGACGGCGTAGTAGAGATGACCCTCCAGGCTTGCCATACCTACAATCTGGAGACGGCTCAGATCAGAAACCTTATGCAAAAAGAAGATGTGCCCTTTATCAGCGTCGAGACCGACTATTCTACTTCAGATGCTGCTCAGCTCAAAACCAGACTGGCGGCGTTTATCGAAATGCTCTCGTGAGAAAGATCTTTGTAGGTATTGATTCAGGCTCCACCATGTGTAAATCCGTGGTCATGGAGGAGGAGAGAATTATCGATACCTTGGCCGTGAAGACGGGGTGGAATCCCCGTGCTTCCGCCGAGGAAAGTCTAGGGATCTTGAGGGAAAGAAATGGTCTGGACAGTGAAGAGATGGTCATCGCGGCCACAGGGTACGGCCGGGAGGCTATCGAGTTTGCGGACTATACGTTTACGGAGATTACCTGCCACGCCTATGGAGGAATGTATCTGATGCCTGAGATTCAGGGGATCATCGATATTGGTGGGCAGGACAGTAAAGTCATCCAGATCCGAGATGGGAAGCCGATCAATTTCCTGATGAATGATAAATGCGCTGCCGGAACGGGTCGCTTTTTGAAAATGGCCTGCGATAATCTGGAGATTCCCTTGGCGAATATCGATGAACTTGCCGATCCCCAGGAGGCTGTTTCCATCAATAGCATGTGCACGGTTTTTGCGGAATCGGAGATTATCGGGCTCTTAGCCATGCAGAAGGACCGGGCCCAAATCATGGCCGGGGTTCTGCAATCCATTGCCCGGAAGATACAGCAGCAGGCCGGTAAAATCGACTTTACCACCGATCAGCCCCTTCTGATGACTGGGGGATTATCCAAATCTGCGTTGCTGATCGACACTATAGCGCAAGCGATCGGCTATGAGGTTAAATCCTGTGCTGATGCTGTCTATGCCGGAGCTATTGGGGCCTGTATTTGTGCAGCCAAAAAAGAGAAGTAAAATAAAAGCTTGCTAAAATGCCAGAAGGTCAGTGAGTAAAATTTCACTAGCCTTCTGGCATTTAGTATGATAAATCCTTTAAATTGACAAAATAATACAAAATCTCTCTTATCTATTGTTTTCTCGCATCGAGTTCGATACAATGAAATTGGCTATATTTGCCTGAGATGGACCATTTTGCACATATTTACCTGACATATACAGAATTTTACATGGCTTTTACATTGCTCCTACAATAGTATTCGCCGGAGGGTCTCATACTCACTTAGAACAGGAGTTGAGAAACATTGGGGATTCGTGACCGACTGAAGCTCTACTTTGGTCAGAATAAGCTCGAGGGATTTGGCTATTACATAGAAAATGAATACAAAATTAACCCCTTATTAGAGCCTGTAAAAATCACCTTGGTTTATGGGCTTTTTGGTATGCTCTGGATTTTGTTTTCTGATGAATTGACCAAAAGTCTTGCTGGCGGCAGTATGGAAGTCTATCAACAGATGCAGACCTATAAGGGTGTGGTCTATGTATTTTTAACCATGCTTTTACTGTTTTTCTTGGTTTCCAGTAGACTGAACCTTTTTAAAATAGCAATCAAAGAGTTAGCTGACAGTATTCAGAAACTACAGCAACATCGCAATGCGTTGGCCCTAAGTGAACAAAGATTGGAGCTGGCAGTTGAAGGCTCGGACTGTGGTATTTGGGACTGGGATTTAGAGCGTAATGCCTATTATTTTTCAGCAAAATATACCGATACCCTCGGCCATAAGGAGGGTGAGGTTGATTTTAATTATGATGCTTGGCTTGCCTCACTTCATCCTGATGATCGAGAAGAAACCCTGCAAGCGATAGAGGACTATCTCCGATCGGAAAGTGGCTTCTTGGAAATCGTTTATCGAATGAAGAGAAGCACTGGAGACTACATCTGGATCCTTTGTAAGGCGAGGGCGATCCGTGATGATCAGCATAAGGTTATCCGTATTGCCGGTACCCAAACAGATATAACGAAGAAGAAGCTCTTAGAAGATAGACTTCATGCCTCGGCCTACTATGACAGTCTTACCGGATTGCCCAATCGGTTCTTTTTTGAAGAGAAAGTAAATGAGCTTATTAGCAGGAATCGGGCGAAGAAGTTCGCCTTACACTACATGGATATCGATAATTTTAAAAATGTTAATGATTCAGTAGGCCATGCCTCAGGCGATCTACTTGTCAAGCATATCGCTGATCGAATCAAGCAGCATACTAGTGCCGCGGACTTTGTAGCCAGATTAGGAGGAGACGAGTTTGCGATTATCTATGAGGGGATAGATGGAAAAGAAGACATCACCCTTACAGTTCAGGATTTGCAAAACTCCTTAAGAAAGCCTTGGACAGTAAATAATCATGAATTCTATATCTCCACGAGTATTGGGATCGCCCTTTACCCGGAACATGGGGAGGATCTGGCGACCTTATTTAAGAATGTCGATATTGCTTTGTATCTTGTGAAGAGGAGCGGAAAAGATTATTATTGTTTTTACTCCTTAGAAGCGCAAAACAAGATGTTAGAGCAGCTTGCCTTAATTAATTACTTAAGGCATGCCATTGAATATGATGAATTTCATCTTTTGTATCAGCCGATCATCAATATGGCAGATGAGAGCTTAATCGGTGCCGAAGCCCTGATTCGCTGGGCCCACCCAAGGCTCGGCTTTATTCCACCCTGTCAGTTTATCCCCTTAGCAGAGGAAACAGGACTAATCTACGATATCGAAAAGTGGGTTATAAAAACAGCTTTAAGGCAGAAAAAGCAATGGCTGGAGTCTCAGTATCCTGATGTAAAAATCTCGATCAATTTATCGGGCAAGAGCCTCACCTCCGTCGAGATGATCGAGGAAGTCAAGGAGCTACTACTAGAAACAGGACTCGAGGCTCATAACGTTCAGTTTGAGGTCACTGAAACATCCTTGATGAAGGATCTAGAGACCTCTATTAGGAATCTCAAAGAGATAAAGGTCATGGGCATTGAAATTGCTTTGGATGACTTTGGCACTGGCTACTCTTCCTTAACCTACCTGAAAAAATTGCCTATTGATGTGGTAAAGCTTGATATCGACTTCATTAAAAATATTTCCACCACTAAATACGACCACCTGATCGTCAAACACATGATTAATCTGATCCATGACTTGAATCTGCAGGTCGTGGCGGAGGGGATTGAAGAAGCAGAGCAATTGGTTATTCTCAAAGATATGGCCTGTGATTATGGGCAGGGTTATTTCTACAGCCGCCCGGTTTGCAAGGAAGAGTTTGAGAAATTGATGAAAAAGGGAACCATCCAGCCCAGTAGTGCAGATGAGAAAACCCCACCCTCTGCTCGGCAGATTGCAGCGTCATCCTAAGAGTGAAGCCCTATTCTGTTAGGGTAGCACAAGCGGACCTTTGAACGAGGCACTAAATCCTTCTCTCACAAGCATAACTCAATCTTATACTTATCAAACCAAAAATCCAGCTGAACCAGCCAAGCCATAAGTTGGGGTGCTCCCATAAGCTGCCCAAACCAGGTCTTATTCCCCGGGCTGGCAAGGCGATCAAGCACATCCTTTTGTAAGAGCTCCGTCAGCATCCCGCTACCCGACTTTAAACGCTTTTGGAAAAGATGATATACCAGAGCTTCATATTCAGGGTCGTGGGTTTTCGGGAAGGGGCTCTTTTTGCGATAAAGGATTTTGGCGGGGAGATAATCCTCCATAGCAGCGCGGAGCAGTGATTTTTCTACCCCACCTTTGTATTTAATGTCCCAAGGCACGTTATAGACATAGTCGACCAGCCGATGATCCGCAAAGGGGACCCGCACTTCCAGCCCGGAGGCCATGCTCATGCGGTCCTTTCTTTCCAGAAGTGAGGCCATGAAGTAATTGATGGAAAGCCAGCTGGCAATCCGCGAGGTGCGCATCGCTTCAGATTCTCCGGTAACCACCGGACAGGTCGCCACGCTTTGGCGATAGAGCTCTGAGGTATACTCAAACCCTGCCCAAGGGCAAACCACCTCAGGCCGGAACAGGCTGATGCGGGCATAAGGATCATGAATCCAAGGGAAGAATCCGGAGCTGAGCATCTCGGGTCGATAGAACCAAGGATACCCTCCGAAGACTTCATCAGCGCACTCGCCGGAGAGGGCCACCGTATGCTGTTTCTTGACCTGGCGGCAGTAGTAGAGCAGGGAAGAGTCGATATCCGCCATGCCGGGGTAATCCCGATAGCGCACGGCGTCCTCTAAGGCGTCGACCAAATCTTCCTTTTGCGCTGTAAGGATCTGATGGTGGGTAGCTAGGTAGCCGGCCAGATAGACGGCATATTCATCATCACTTTGTGGCTGAAAGAGGGTTTGTTGAAAATGTTCTTTATTCCCGGCGTGTTCAAAGGAGTAGGTGGAGAGCGCTGCTCCTCTCTGCCGATAGCTTTGGGCAGCTACTGCCGTAATAACTGAGGAATCGAGTCCTCCCGAGAGAAAGGTGCAGAGGGGGACATCAGCGACCAGCTGACGTTGGATGGCATCCACTAAAAGCTCGCGTGTCGTGGCGACGATGGTAGATTCCTTCTCCTTGTTCTCGTAGGCCGTCAAGGACCAGTATTTGGAGGATCGCAAACCCTGTGGTCCGCCTGCGGAGACTGGGGAGAAAAAACCATGGGAGGCAGGCGGAAGCTCGAAGATGTTTTTAAAAAGAGCGGTGCCTTCTTCTTTAACGGGCATCATATAGAGGAGTTGCCATAAACCTTCGTAATCCAATTGAGACTTCACTTGGGGATGCTGCAGGATCGCCTTCAGCTCCGAAGCAAAGAGCAGGGCACCGTCCACGAAGGTATAGAAGAAGGGCTTGACCCCGAAGCGGTCCCGGGCAAGATAGGCTCGCCCTTGTCGGGAGTCATAAACCACGAAGGCATAAATGCCGTTGAGCTTGGCGGAGCATTGCTCACCCCAAATGATATAGCTGTACAGCACCACTTCCGTATCACAATGGGTTTCGAACTTGACACCATAACCGCGCAGCTCTCGGCGTAGATCCTCTGAGTTATAGATCTCTCCGTTGTAGACGATGGTATATTCAAAACCTTCGTGGCTGGTCGTCATGGGCTGTCTGCCCTTTTCAATATCAATGACGGCTAAGCGATTATGTTGAAAAGCAAAATGCTCACCATAATAAAGGCCATTTTGATCCGGACCCCGATGGGACAGAGTTTTCCCCGCTTGGTTAAGGTATTGAATATCTGGGGGTAATAGCTTCCGTGAAAAATTTATTAAACCGAGTATAGAGCACATCAGCAAAACACCTCGCTAACAAAAAAATGACAAAGGAGCACCCGTCAGAGTACTCCTTTGTCTCTGTTCAATATATGCAAGATCTCGAGCTGTGTGCCAGTCTTCCCGAATGAATACAGCATCCATGACGCTCTCATATTGACAGAGGACTTACGCAAAGTATAAGATAAATCGTAGGGTTTCGTTTTTAGGCAAAGGATAGTGTTAGATGCAAGGGATAATGTTATAAGATTAGGAATAGAACAAAGGCGTTCTAAGGACCCTAATAGGGAACTTGGTGCGCCCTTTTTGTACCCTTTGGCCCATTAGAAAGGAGTGTCGTTCATGCAGTTTAGCAAAGAAGAGTGCCTGAAATTTGTCCAAGAGAATGATGTCCGTTTTATTCGTCTGCAGTTTACGGATATTTTTGGTCGGATGAAAAACATTGCCATCACGGATAACCAGCTTCCACAAGCCCTCGAGCAGGGAGTGATGTTTGATGGTTCGGCTGTGCCGGGGTATGCGGGAGTTGAGGCCTCCGATATGCTGCTGCTCCCCGACCCCAGTACCTTTGCTTTGATTCCTTGGCGTCCGCAACAAGGGAAAGTAGCAAGAATCATCTGCGATGTCAAGAACCATGATGGCTCCCAATTCGCAGGGGACCCCCGCTATATTTTGAAGCGAACCCTACAAAAGGCCCAAGAAAAGGGTTATGTTTTCCAAGTGGGCCCCGAGTGCGAATTCTTTTTATTCCATACCGACGATGTGGGACAACCGACCACCACGACCCATGACAGCGCTGGCTATTGCGATTTAGCCCCCATTGACCAAGGGGAAAACACCCGACGAGAGATTTGTCTGGTCCTAGAAGAGATGGGTTTTGAGATTGAGACCTCGCATCATGAATCCGCCGCCGGACAGCATGAGATCGACTTTAAATATACGGATGCCCTAACGGCAGCCGATAATATCATGACCTTCAAATATGTAGTTAAAATCATTGCCCAGCGCAATGGTCTCCATGCGACCTTTATGCCCAAGCCACTCCAGGGGGTTAATGGGTCGGGTATGCATATCAACATGTCCCTAGCCAAAGATGGGGTAAATGTCTTTAACCATCCTGAGACTCAAGGGGAGCTCTCGGCGACAGCAAAGCAATTCATCGCGGGATTATTAGAGCATATCAAAGGGATTACGGCCATCGCCAATCCCTTAGTCAACTCCTATAAACGCTTAGTTGCGGGCTATGAAGCACCGGTCCATATCGCTTGGTCACCCATGAACCGCAGTCCCTTATTGCGTGTGCCTTCCCCACGGGGTGAGGGAACCCGTCTTGAGCTGCGCAGCCCCGATCCCAGCTGTAATCCGTATTTGACCTTAGCTTTGCTCTTAGAGGCTGGTCTCGATGGCCTAAACCGCGACCTTCAGGTGACTGAACCAGTCAATATCAACATCTATAATCTGACTCCCGATGAGGAGAAATTCTTAAAGCTGGATCGGTTACCCTCCAATCTCCAGATCGCCCTTGAAGAAATGAAGAAGGACCCCTTGATCTATGCCACCATCGGCGAGCATATCTTTACGAAATATACCACAGCTAAGGCCAAAGAGTGGCGGGACTATGATACGACGGTTCATCAATGGGAGATTGATCATTATCTCAAAAACTATTGAGCATCGAAGCCCTGCTGCCTAAAGGGGTGATTAATCATGAGCGCAGGGAATGTTCTTATCGTCTGTGGAAAATCTGAAGTAGCGGGCAGTATGGAAAGCACACTGATCAAAGAAGGGTATTACCCGGTAAGCTGCGCTCATTCGGCCAACGAGGCACGGCGGCAGTTTATTAATACTCAGCCTGATTTAATTATCATCAGTGCACCACTTCCTGACGAACTTGGGATCGATCTCGTCTTCGATGCCCACGAGAAAACAGGTGCGGGAATTATCGTCATCGCCCGACCGGACCAAATCCCCTATATGCAGCACGCCCTAGAATCCACGGGGGCCATGATCCTGCCGAAGCCCATCAATCGCCTAACCCTAACCCAAAGTGCTCGCTTTGCTTTATCCGTCAGGAATTCTCTGTTCCAGTTGAAGAACGAGCGGGATAGCCTAAAGAAACGCATGGACGAGCGGAAGCTCATTGAAAAAGCGAAATGGCTGCTTGTGGAGAAGGGGAAAATGAGCGAACCCGAAGCCTTCCGCTTTATTCAAAAGCAAGCCATGGATCTTCGGCTCCCGCAACTTCAGGTAGCAGAGGATATTATCAAGGAATATGAGTAGAAGTGCCCGCAGAACATTTCCATAGAGTTACATGTGATAAAATAGATATTCCTGAGAATTGGCTTTTAGATTACCAGCAAAGCCTACAAAAAAGCGCCACGCTAGTCGGTCAAATTGACTGCTGCGTGGCGCTTGGTTTATTTTGCCATCGTTCCCATTGGATAGGCCATGATCATCTTATAATTCGCTTCCATAGTGTAGTTATGGTTCAAAATAAGATCTTAGGCAGAACGCTTAACTACCTGATTGCCGACCCAAGCGGCGATAGCTCCTTTAACCAGATCGCCGAAGATAAAGGGAAGGAAACCTGTGGAGACGATGAGGGCCACAGTGGTAGGCTTATCTAAAACAAAGTGCATGACGAGGTAGAAGTAACTGAGGCCAACGATATATAAGGCGCCAATTCCGATGATGACCGCCAGCATTGCGGAGAGGAAGTTTTTACGGTTGTAGAGCTTACCGACCACATAGGCACCGACAATATCCCCTAAAAGATAGCCGAAGGATGGTTTTAAAACATAACCGATTCCCCCAAAGGGAGCGCTGGCGAAGACAGGTAAACCAAGCAAACCTAAAAATACATAGACCGTGACCGCTAGACTACCATACTTTGGTCCGAGAATAAGGCCGGTCAGCATAATGAAAAGAGGGAGCAAACTAAAAGGAATCAGAGCAGCCGAAGCCCAACGGGCAAGCATTCCAGCTAAGCAAAGCAGGGCGGCCATGGCAGCAGTTTTAGCAAGGTATCGGGTATCCATAGGAGTAAGTCATCCTTTCTGTATGAGCAATGTAGTCTTTTACCTTGAGTGATGTGGAGTGGAAATGTGTAGAGTAGAGCGATTACAGACATACTTTAAAACGGACATGTATTGTAAACCTTATAATGAATTTTAGTTTACAATATGATAAGATATTTGACAAGAGTGTTTTGGAGAGTAATTGACATGAGATTTGAGACGACTTTAGTCGGATAAATCTGAGAAAACCCTGGAATATAGGTTGTGCAGGTGTTTGGTATTATTGTTATGAAGATACCGCTCAGCATAAACGCTATGGAGAATCTCAATATGAATGCTATGTTGATGCTTTGTAGTATTGCTATAAGAATCACTCAGTAGTATATGCAGTGAATTGATCAGTTTGATTTATAGATTGTGAAGTGAGTGAACGAACTATGAATAAGACCTTAAGAGGCGAAAATATTAGCTATGGGGTTCTAGAGAGAATCGACTTTTCCATGCAGAAAGGGGAAGTGGTGGCTCTTATGGGACCCAATGGTTCAGGGAAAACCACTTTGGCGCGCATCTTGGCCGGTTCCCTTGCGCCGGAGGAGGGGGAGCTTAGGTTACTCCAGGATGGCGTCATCAAACCCTGGGCAGAGGTGAAGCGATGGCAAGAAATTGGGATCATCGGTCAACATCCCCGCCGCCAGACGATCGGGGCAACTGTCGCTGAAGAACTAGGCTTTGGCCTTTTAAACTTAGGCTATGAAGTAAAAAAAGTGCAGGAAATGGTGAAGGAGATAGCCCGTGAAATGGGGCTTGGCAATCAGCTTAATCAATCACCCTCCACACTTTCCGGGGGAGAGAGACAAAGACTCGTTCTGGCCTCTATCCTAGCCATAAAACCTTCCTTTCTTATCCTCGATGAGGCCCTGAGCATGCTGGATGAAAGAGCTCAAGAAGCATGCCTTACTCAATTAAAAGAAAAGGACAAGGGAATGGCCCAACTCTGGATCACTCATGATCCAGAGCTGGCTGCTAAAGCGAATCGTCTTTGGGTGATGAAGGAAGGGAAGCTCTTAGACGTTGGGTTACCGCAAGCTGCCCTTCAGGATCGCAAGTTTTGCCAAAGTCTTTCCCTTCGCTCTCTCCATAGATCAACTTTATTAGAGAATAGTAATTCAGAGAGTAGTAATTTAGGTGATGGATTGGGGGATAAATATTTTAGCATACAAACCTTGCGACAGGTGGGGGAAACTGATTCAAAACCACCCATAAGAATAGGCAACCCTCTGGAGTGGCAGGAGGCAAATTATCCCTCACGACTATTTCTTACGGAGTCTATCACGGATAAGAGCTTCTTGGCCATCCTTGGTCCCTCAGGGTCAGGAAAATCCACCCTGCTGGAAAGTGCAATCGCCTTGATCAAGCCCACGGAAGGCAAGTTTTGCGCCTTTGGACAGGATGTTACTTTTGAGAACAGGGAATTAAGGCAAAGAGTACGACTTATCCTCCAAGAGCCCGGAGAGTATTTTTTGGGGAACACGGTAGAGGACGAAGTCTTCTACCTTCAAAGTAGAAAAGAGAGGGAGGCCAAGGCTGATCTTAACCTAGCCTACCTTGAGGTTTTCGGAGTTCCTCGTGAGCTAGCCACCGCCTACCCTGAACGTCTAAGCGGAGGAGAGCGTCAACGGGTAGCTTTGGCAGCCGCTTTAGAATCCCTGCCTGAGGTACTTTTGCTGGATGAGCCATTGTTGGGATTAGATGCAAAAGGATGGACGATATTTCGCGACCTACTCAGGGAATTAAAAGGCAAACTAACCATCGTTTACGTCACCCATGATTTGTTAGAGATTCGCGATCTGGCTGACGAAGTGTGGTTAATCGAAGAGGGAAAAGTATCTTTCAAGTGTTTGGCTATGGATATCGATGGACAGATAGGACGGTTTAAGGAGGCTGGGGTTCGTTGCTAGGAAAAGAGCTTTATCTACCCGGTGAAAGTTCCTTGCATAAAGCAGACCCCCGACTGAAAATCGGAGGTCTGGTAGGGCTGGGCTTGTTGATGACCACAGTCGAATGGGGAGGACTTCTCGCCTTAACCATTGCCTTTATCATTGTGCTTGGAGTCAGTCATATGCCTCCCAAAGCCTTTCAAGCAGTTCTAAAGGCCACCCTCCTGTTAGGGACCTTCTACACCCTGATGATGGGCTGGAGCTGGGGCGAAGGCTGGCGTTTTTGGGAAGGCCACTGGTCCAGTGAAGGAGTACGGCAAGGACTAATGATGGGCTGGCGTATTCTTCTCGTCTTCCTGCTCACCCGGATCTTCACCGCCGTGACACTTCCCTCGGAACAAGGTGTAGGCATTGCTTTCTTCGTCGCGCCCTTCTCCCGATTCACAGATAAGGCTGCGGATTTCGCCCTGCTAATCACCTTGACCCTGCGTTTCATCCCCTTGCTCCTAGAGGAAGCCGGCTTGCTTTATAAAGCCCGTTTAGCAAAAGGAAGCTTGCCTTCAAGTTTGCCCGGGAAGGTCCAGGATCTTGCCTTTCTCCTCCTACCACTGCTCCGTATTACCCTGCGCCGTGCCGAGGAACTGGCAGAAAACCTTGTGGCCAGAGGCTATGTCTCCGGAGGCTACCGAGTTCTCAGCACGAAGGCTTGGGAGTGCAGTGATACTTGGGGAGCGATTTTCTTAGTGCTATGTGGAATCATTGCTATTGTGATTGATGGATGGGTGGTTCCGATTTGATTTATAGTAGATCAAAATAAAAAGGAGTCTTGAGTAACTCCTTATTATGATGGCATACAGATTTAGAAAAACCATTTATAATATTCATTAATTAAAGCGTAGTGAAAAAATCATAAGTCCCCAAACCTAATAAAATATTCATCCAGGAGGTAACCATGAAAACCATCGGTTTAATCGGAGGAATGAGCTGGGAATCCTCAGCAGAATATTATCGCATCATCAACGAAGAAGTTAAGCAAAGGCTTGGCGGTCTGCACTCCGCCAAATGTGTTCTCTACAGCGTCGACTTTGAGGAGATAGAGGTCTGCCAAAGCAATGGCGAATGGGGAAAGGCCGCTCAAATCTTAACAGAGGCTGCCCGTAGTCTTGAGGCTGCTGGTTCAGATTTCATCCTTATTTGTACCAATACTATGCACAAAGTTGCCAACGAGATTCAGGCTGGTATCCATATTCCCATACTGCATATTGCAGATATTACCGCCCAACAAGTTCTAGCTAATGATATTAAGACCTTGGGGCTCTTGGGAACAAAATATACTATGGAACAGGACTTCTATAAGTCACGCTTAGTCTCTAGGGGTATCAAAGTTTTGATTCCCAAGGATGCTGATAGGGAAATAGTAAATACGGTAATTTATAACGAGCTATGCCTTGGCCAGATCGTCGATGAATCACGTGCGAAATACAAAAGCATCATTGAGGACTTAATCGAACAAGGTGCAGAAGGAATCATTCTCGGGTGTACAGAAATCGGCCTCTTGGTAAAATCTGAGGACTCGACTGTGCCCTTATTTGATACCACCTTGCTGCATGCACTAGGGGCAGTAAACTTCGCCCTCGAATGATCAGTGTATGGCAACTGCTCATCATCGAACGCATCTATAGCCATCAACGCGTTGATTCTTTGTTACTTGCCTTCTAGATACGTGCTGGGCTCTTGGAACAGGATAAACTGCGGTGGAGCAAAAGTAAAAATGACGAATAGAGCGGCACTGGCAAGGAGAATGCCAAGCCCAAGCCAATTTAATACGGGCTTGGGTTTTGATTTAGTGAGGATTTTATAACTTACTATCTGACAGAGGATACATCCGAGGACAAAGGCAGATATGTCAATAAACATAATCGGCTTATTTGTAAATGCAGTATATGAATAAAAGACAATGACAATCAGCCATTGAAAACTCAAACTGCCTAAACCTTTAGCAAGGAAAAAGTTCTGAGTTTTACTTTTGATGAACCGATACTCGAGGAGCGAAAAGAGTACTAATGCCCAAAAGCCCATCTTCAAATGCTCCCAGATGCTTTCGTTGATGGGACTAAAAATACTGATCCATTGGGATTGATTGGACCAGTCATAGATAAAATGTAACAAGGTACCAACACCGATGAGGAAAAATACTCCGCCTATTTCCCATTTCCTGATATTCTTCTGTTGCATATAATCGACCACCTTTTAGTTAAAATGTTTCTTAGTGAAGATATTATAGGTTGCCCTCGAAAACATACAAAAAATCCAAGGGTTACCGGTGAGGTAATCCTTGGATTTTAAATTAACGAGCTAAACTTATATTTCTTAAATCAGCAAACCAAACAGTTCAGGATTATCATTGATCTTCGTATATTGGAAGCCTTTTTTCTCCATGTTTTCCACAAGGGATTGATAATCTTCTTTATGGGTAAGCTCAATCCCAATTAAGGTTGGGCCTTTTTCCTTGTTGTTGGATTTAATATATTCGAAGCGAGCGATATCATCATGGGGTCCTAGGACATCCACGACGAATTCCTTTAAGGCACCGGGTCTTTGGGGAAAATTGACGATGAAGTAATGCTTTAGACCTTGATCGAGTAGGGAGCGCTCCTTGATTTCCGGAGTTCTTTCAATATCATTATTGCCGCCACTGATGATGCAGACGACGTTTTTGCCTTTGATTTTGTCCTGATAGGCATCGAGAGCAGCGATGGGCAGAGCACCAGCCGGTTCAACCACAATGGCACTATCATTATACATTTCCAAGATGGTGGTACATACCTTGCCTTCGGTGACGACGATGACATCATCAAGGACCTCTTGGCAGATGTCAAAGGTAAAATCTCCGACTCGTTTGACAGCGGTGCCATCGACGAAGCTATCGATCGTATCGAGGGTGACTACTTCATTTCGTTTTAGGGCTTCCTTCATAGAGGCGGCACCGGTCGCTTCCACACCGATGACCTGAGTATGGGGACTTAAGCTTTTCATAGCAATCCCCACCCCGGACATGAGACCGCCACCGCCGACGCCACCGAGGACGAAATCCGCCGGGACTTCCATATCATTGAGAATCTCCATGCCGACGGTTCCTTGACCGGCGATGACTAATGGATCATCGAAGGGATGGACAAAGGTTTTATTGGCTTCTTCGCAATGAGCTTTGGCTTGGTTAAAAGCATCATCGAAGGTATCGCCAGTTTGTATCACTTCCACATATTCTCCGCCAAAGCGTTTGATGGAGGAGATTTTTTGTTTCGGAGTAGTGGAAGGAACGTAGATGCTGCCTTTAATACCCAAAGCTTTGCAAGAGTAGGCGACTCCTTGGGCATGGTTACCTGCGCTGGCACAGACGACCCCGTTGCTCAGTCGCTCTTGGGGAATGCTTTGGACCATATTATAAGCTCCGCGGAGCTTGAATGAACGAACCACTTGCAGATCTTCACGCTTTAAAAAAATATTGCATTGGTATTTCTCTGAAAGAAGGTCATGACGATGTAAGGGTGTTTTGTTAATAACTCCTTTAAGGGTTTGACCCGCTTTAATGATATCTTCTAAAACCACTTTTGCCATCTGATTTCTCTTACCCCTTCCCGTCTTTCCCACGGATAAATATTAAACCTTCTCCGCTAAACATTGAATCTATCTATTCTATAATAGGTTATCTATTTATGATACTCTTGCTTTTTTGGGAAGTCAACCGCACTAAGTTGACAAAGGCTGAGAAAACTTCAAACCCAGTGCGAAGTATGCTACAATTTATATGGACGAACTAAATGAATTAACTCAATACAATTTTGTTTAAATACTAAGGAGGTTTTTGTATGCCTTTGCTATATCGAATCATGTGGGCCTTGGCGATTTTCTTTGTAGCCATCACTACCGTGGTTTTCTCCGTCTGGATCGTCATTATTGGAGCGGTACTCTATACCCTTTATCGCCTCTATGCTTACTTTTTCCTCAAGAAAAAAGGGGTGAGCTTTCAGAAGTCCGGGCAGAGCGGGCGCGTTTTTTATAAAGTCTATACCAATACCAATTTCAAAGGCTTCGACCCAACCGTTGGTCAGCCGTCCCCACGAGGCTTTGCCGACGGGGAAGTTATCGATATGAATGTGGAAGAAATAAGCGATTCACAGAGTTCTTTACCCAAGGAGTAGTATTCTTCAGCAAACTTTCAGTTTGTCTTCAGAATCATTTCAACGGGGTAGTAGATAATGAATGTGTGAGCTCCAATCCGTGTAAAGAGGTGATACCTATCCAGAAGCTCAAAGGGATAAAAATCCTGATTATTGATGATGAACCCAATATTTTAGAGTTCCTGGCCATGGGATTGCTGAACGAAGGGTTTGAGGTACAGACGGCTCTCGATGGGATGGCTGGGATTACTTTAGCCAAGCAATTCCATCCCCATATAATTATCTTGGATATTATGATGCCGGGTATGGACGGCTTTGAAGTGTGTCGGATGCTAAAAAAGCTGGAGCAGGTCTCCATCATTATGCTGACTGCTAAAGATGAAGTCGAGGATCGAGTGAAGGGCTTAAGGACAGGTGCCGATGATTATATGGCCAAGCCCTTTAGCTTCGAGGAGTTGTTGGCGCGCATCTATGCCCGGGTCCGCAATCAGTTTCCCCATCTGTTGGAAGAAGTTGCGGTAGGTCCTTTGCGCATGGACGACCGGCGCAAGGAAATCCTTTTTCATGAAAAGGCCTTAGAACTTTCCCCCACGGAGTATGAGCTGCTGAAGTTCTTGATCCTTAACCAAGGGCTGGTGTTAAGCAAGTCCATGATTCTGGATAAGGTTTGGGGCTATGATTTTGTCGGGGATGATAATATTGTTGAGGTGTATATTCGCTCCTTGCGCGAAAAGCTGGGCGATAAAGAGCACCGCTTGATCCGCACCTTGCGGGGGGCTGGCTATCGGATGGATTTACTATGAGCAAATGGCAGACAAGCAAAGACCGATTTTCTCTAAAAAATAGCGTTGATCCCCATTCGTTAAAATTCCAACTTCTTGCTCGCTCACTTTTCTTCTTAGCCATTATTCTCGTATTGATTGGTATATTTCAGTATGTCTTTCTCAAGGGGTTTATTTTATCCAGCACCGCATCCAGCATTCGCTCCCAGATGGCCTCAGTCCCCAGAGAGACTTGGACCCAGATGTTAATCTATGCCGAAATCAATGCCAATTTCAATCTTGAAAATGGGCCAGGGGAATTAGCGCCGGGTCTAACTCCGGAGAATCCGCCTAGGGGTGTTCCTATGAATCTGATGGATTCAGCCATTGCCTACGTGGATCTGAACGGAAATGTTACTCCCCTTAACAGTGGGGTGAACTCATTCCAATCGCCCCAACTCAGTGCCGATCAATACCAAGAAGGCCTGATGGAAACAGGCTTTCGTGACTATATGGTGGTGAAGCCCTCCGGGGGTGAGGAGCTGATGGTGGTGCTTCAGCCTCTGAACTTTCGCGGTCGCCTGATCGGGCAGATTCAGGTGAGCATGAGCACACAATTCGTGAATAATGTGTTATTTCGCCAGGTATTCATCTTCATGGTGCTTTCTCTATTAGCCCTCGCAGGAGGGTTAGTGGCCTACCAAGCGGTTATTAAGAGGACGCTGGTTCCCTTATCCAATGTTGTGGATACCATGGAAAGCATTGATGCCGGGAATCTCGATGAGCGTTTGCCGGTGGCCCAAGGGCAGACGGAGATCGACAGCTTGGCGCATTCCTTTAACGGTATGTTGGAGCGGTTAGAATCCTCCTTTGCTGCAGAAAAGGAAGCCAAGGAACAGATGCGGCGGTTTGTGGCCGATGCCTCTCATGAGCTGCGGACACCCTTGACCTCCATCCATGGTTTTCTAGAGGTTCTGCAACGCGGAGCCAAGAACCAACCGGATATGCTGGACAAGTCCTTGAAGAGCATGTATGCCGAATCAGGACGAATGAAAAAGCTAATTCAGGATTTGCTCCTACTGGCAAAGCTCGATCGTTCTCCTGACTTGGAAAAGGAAGAGAAGGATCTGAGGTCCCTGATTTTAGAGATGGAGCCCCAACTGCGGATGCTGGCTGAGGACCGTGAGGTTAGGCTGGATTTGCCCTCGGTGGGGCCGGTCCCTATCGATGTGGATAAAATTAAGCAAGTCATTCTTAATCTTTTCCAGAACGCAGTTCAGCACACGGATCAGAACCATGGAAGCATTGGCCTTTCCTTGCAGTCTGTGGAATCGGGTGTGGAATTAGCGGTAGGGGATAACGGACCGGGAATTGCTGAAGAGCATTTGGCCCATCTCTTTGAGCGTTTTTACCGCAGTGATTCCTCGCGGGCCCGCAAATACGGCGGCTCAGGCTTGGGCTTAGCCATAACCCAGTCCCTAGTCGAGCTCCATGGGGGAACCATCTGGGTCGAAAGCAAAGTAGGCGAGGGTAGTCGCTTTGTTGTTAGGCTACCCAAGGCATGATGAGGAAGACAAGAAGGACAAAAATAATGGAAGCACAAATATAATGGCATCATAAGTCTCGCAAGGTTCGCATAAGTCTCGCAAGACTCGCAAGCTTTGTAAGACTCAAAAATATACAAGCATGATAAGAATAACAAAGTGTCGTGACTCAGGTCACGGCACTTTGTTGCGTCCTAAGGTACCCTTAACTTAGCATACAAAGCATCGCTTTCTGGTGCATTAGGGAGGAATAGAAATGAGTCATGATTTACTGAAAAAACAACATACGAATATTCGCCAGCTTGTTCAGGAGATTGACCAGGAGATTAACTCTGGGAATCTGGAGCAAAAGGCCTTTGATCTGTCCTTAAAGATAAGCAAGCTATCCGGTGTTCTGGTCCTACATTTAAAATCTGAGGATGATTACCTCTATCCCAACCTAAAAGGATCAGAACATGAGGAAATGCGCAAGACTGCCCAACAGCTCTACTCGGAAATGGGTACCTTAGCGGGAGAATTCATGAAGTATAAGAGTACATATATGTCCGCAGTAAAAATTAAGGAGAATATCCCTCAATTTCTAGAGGCTTCTAAGAAGATTATTTCAGCTTTGACAAAACGTTTAGACACTGAAGATCGCAGAATATATCAGTTCATTTAAAAGTAATATATAAAAGAATAAGCATAAAATAAGCCCATGGGCCCAAAAGTCCATGGGATAATAAACAGCCACGATTCGGTTTAGAAGGTGTGCTCCAAAAGGTAGGCAGATTAACAATAAATCTGTTACCGAAAGGGGAGCCTACCTAGATTATCGAATCGTGGCTATAATTTTTTATGAAATCAAATCAAAGAAGCTCATCTGATCGCTTTCCGGTATTCCTTGGAAGCAATCGAATTTCTTCAAGACATCGATGGTAGAATTACCGATCTTACCGCGTTTTTTTACATCCTCGATGGAGTTGAAGGGTTTTTCTTGGGCGGCGTTATAGAGTCCTTCAGCAGCTACCGTTCCCATACCGGAGATGCTGTTCAGGGGTGGTCTTAAGGCATTTCCCTCCACCTGGAATTTCGTGGCGTGGGATTGATAAAGGTCTATGGGTAAGAAGGAGAAGCCGCGCTCATACATTTCTAGGACGATTTCCAAGTCATCGAAGAGATCTTTGTCCTTCGGTGCCGCCTGATTGCCAAGGGCCTCGATTTCCTTCATCTTCGCCTTCACCTTTTCTTTGCCATAGATCATAAATTCAGCATCAAAGGCCTTGGCGCGGATGGAGAAATAGGCCGCGTAATAGGCCAAGGGGATGTGGACCTTAAACCAAGCGATCCGGAAGGCCATCATCACATAGGCTGCCGCATGGGCTTTGGGGAACATGTATTTGATTTTGCGGCAGGAATCGATATACCACTCCGGAACATTATGCTCGCGCATCAAGGCTTCATACTCCGGCCATTTGGAATCCTTTAGCGCTTTGCCCTTCCGCACCAGCTCCATGATTTTAAAGGCAGTATTGGGGGGCAGGCCCTTACGAATCAGGTAAGTCATGATCTCATCACGTGTACAGACAGCCTCACTCAAGGTCACGGTACCGGCATCGATTAAGTCTTTGGCATTACCCAGCCAGACATCAGTTCCGTGGGAAAGTCCCGAGATACAGATCAAGTCCTCGAAGGCCTTGGGCATAGTGTCTAAAAGCATGCCGCGCACGAATCGGGTGCCGAACTCGGGGACACCGAAGGTTCCCACCTTAGAATTAATTTGTTCGGGGCTGACCCCTAAAGCTCTGGTGGAGGAGAAAAGGGACATAGTCTCCGGATCGTCCATGGGAATCGTTTTCGGGTTCACCCCGGTAATATCTTGCAGCATGCGAATAACCGTAGGATCATCGTGTCCCAGGATATCTAGCTTCAACAGGTTCTGGTCAATGGAGTGGTAGTCAAAATGGGTCGTGATGATGTCCGAGTTAGGGTCATCGGCAGGATGCTGAACAGGGCAAAATTCGAAGATCTCCCGACCCTTCGGCACAACGATGATGCCCCCCGGGTGCTGACCGGAGGTTCTTTTGATTCCAGTACAGCCTTTGGCGATGCGGACTATTTCTGCCTTGTTGGCGGTGCTGCCTTTTTCTTCGAAGTATTTCTTCACGTAGCCGAAGGCAGTTTTGTCGGCGATGGTGCCGATGGTTCCCGCCTTGAAGGTGGTACCCTTACCGAAGATGACCTCAGTATATTTATGAGCCTTGGCTTGGTATTCTCCTGAAAAGTTTAAGTCAATATCAGGCTCCTTATCGCCGTTAAAGCCTAAGAAGGTTTCAAAGGGGATATCGATGCCATCCTTGTCGAGCTTAGTGCCGCATTCAGGGCAGTCTCGATCGGGCAAGTCAAAGCCTATTCGCCGGTCATGGTCGGAGAAGTCGGAGTAGTGGCAGCTGGGGCAGCGGTAATGAGGGGGTAAAGCGTTGACTTCGGTGATCCCGGTCAGATAGGCGACTACGGAAGAACCCACCGACCCCCGGGAACCGACCAGATAGCCGTCCTCGTTGGATTTCCAAACCAGCTTTTGGGCAATGATATACATGACGGAGAAGCCATTTTTGATAATAGAATCCAGCTCGCGCTCCAGCCTTTTCTCGACGATCTCTGGCAAGGGATCACCATAGAGCTCATGGGCCTTACTGTAGGTGATTTCCCTCAGAGTATCCTCGCAGCCCTCGATATGTGGGGTGGCTTTTTCTTGAGAGATGGGACTGATGGGCTCGCACCAACCGGCAATGAGATTGGTGTTGGTGACCACCACTTCATAGGCTTTTTCCTCACCCAGATAGTAGAACTCCTCGAGCATTTCATCGGTGGTTTTGAGATAGAGAGGGGGCTGGTCATCCGCATCTTTATAGCCTTGACCCGCTTCTAAGATCCGCCGGTAAATCTCATCCTGAGGATCGATGAAGTGAACATCCCCTGTGGCGACCACGGGTTTATGAAGTTTTTCACCGAGAGCGACAATTTTGCGATTGATTTCCATTAGGTATTCTTTATTGGGTACTTGCTCGCTGCGCACTAGGTAGTCATTATTGCGTAGGGGTTGGATTTCCAGATAATCATATTCTTCAGCAATGGCTTCGATCTCTTCTGTGGATTTGCCGAGAAGGATTGCTTGGAATAGCTCGCCCTCGCTACAGGCGCTACTTAGGATGAGGCCTTCAGAGTATTTTTTGAGAAGGCTCTTTAAGATTCGCGGCTTTTTGTAGAAATAATCCAAGTGGGAGTAGGAGACCAGCTTATATAAATTCTTTAGGCCCGTATAGTTCTTGGCTAAAATAATGGCATGATAGGTTTTGAGCTTCTTATATTCTTCCTTCTTCGCTGTTTCATCCGCTGCCATCAGGTCGATATCCTCGAGGGTAGCCGCACCTCGTTCCTTGAGCTTATCCAGCATGATATTGAAGACTTTCACCGTGGTATCCACGTCATCTAAGGCGCGATGGGCGACCTCCACATTAATACCGAGATTTTTGGCAATCCGGCCTAATTTGTAGGTTTTATATTCGGGGAAAAGTTCCTTAGCTAGGGCCAAGGTATCTAGATAGGTGTAGTTAAAATCATAGCCTAAGACCTTGGCATTATGCTTTAAAAAGCCCATATCAAAATCAGCGTTATGAGCGACCAAAACGCAGTCCTCCAGAAAATTCAAGAGCTTAGGCATGAACTGGTCGATGGTCTCTGCGTCCTTGACCATATCGTCTGTGATGTGGGTTACCTCGACAACCCGGGCTGGAATCGGCTTTTGGGGATTGACAAAGCAGGTGAATTGATCTATGACCTTACCCGCTTGCACCTTCATGACCCCTATCTCCGTAATTTTCTCCGTTACGGCGGAGAAACCGGTGGTTTCCAAGTCCAACACACAATAAGTCGTATCGATGGACTGGCCTTGGGGGTGTGTTACGGCGGGTTTTTTATCCGGAGCCAAATAGGCCTCCACCCCATAGATTACCTTGAAATCAGGATTATCCCGACCGATGAGCTTATGGGCCTCGGGGAAGGACTGCACCACCCCGTGATCGGTGATGGCTATGGATTTCATGCCCCAGCTCATGGCTCGCTTGATGAGGTCGGTGGCACTGGTCATGGCGTCCATCTGACTCATCTGGGTATGTAGGTGTAGCTCCACGCGCTTTTCCTTTGCTCGGTCCTGACGAACAACCTTGCGGAGGCCTTCAATCTCGACGATGGTATTGGCAATTAGCTCGATTTCCCCGGAAAACTTACTCAAGCCGGCGTTGCCGGAGAGTTTGACCCCTTTGGCCTTTTGCAGGCGGGCTAAAACCTCCCCATCCTCACCGGGCTTGAGGAAGGCTTTGCAGGTCAGGGAGCTTGAACCGTCATATAAGTCAAAGGAAATCAAGGTTTTGCCGCTTCTCAATTCCTTAGCTTCAACGTTCGAGGGTTCACCCTGGAGGGCGACCTTTCCTTCATCGGGGGTAATATCG
This sequence comes from Desulfitobacterium sp., assembly GCA_050251735.1. GTDB lineage: Bacteria > Bacillota > Desulfitobacteriia > Desulfitobacteriales > Desulfitobacteriaceae > Desulfitobacterium. The sequence goes on along the minus strand of JBFWMF010000008.1, from coordinate 85,105 downwards.
GTGATTTTGATAACCTTATCCTTAATGGTTGCATTGCGGCCTAAAATCAGCTGGGGATCTCCTTTTTTGCTGTCCGCTTCGGCTTTGCCTTTGGCTTTTTCTTTTCCCTTGGCACTTGCTTCTGTATTGGTTTCGGTATCATCCATAGGTGCCACAGCCCCAAAGGCTGTGCCGGATTGAACAGGGGAGACCATCACTTGCTCTTGGATCAGCTGCATTTCTCTTTCTTGAATGGCCTCTTGGAGTCGAATGACTTCTTCAGGGCTGACCTGATCAACAAAGTGAATCTGATAGGCTGCTCCATAAAGGTTTTGGATGGCTTCTTGGATGATCTTGTCGTAACCCTTACCTTTAAGTAAGTAGGATACCGCGATCTTAAAGTTAAAATTAACCCTCTGTTCGCTGATTTCATAGTCACAGTTATTGATGGCGGATTTGAGAAGAGGGTGTTTACGAGTCAACATCCCCAATATATTTTTCAGCTCCGCCACAAGGGGTTTTTTCGAAGTGCCCTCGGCATACTCAACGATGATCTCCGAATCATCTAAGGAGAGTCGTTGACGGATAAATTGATTCAAGGCTGTAATTTCTTCGATGCCAATATATTGATCAGAGCTGATTCTCATTTCTAAAGCTTTGCTCTTTTCTTTTAAAACCACGGCTTTTACAAGGGCTGTGCTTAAGTTAAAGCCAGCCTCGTATTCGCTGAAAATTTCATTTACTCTTTTCATCGTTGTTACCCAATTCTCCCCATACTCTGTCGTTTTCTATGCGCAATGTTATCTATCTTTGTTAGGTATCCAATCTTCATTTTAACATGAGAGCCTCTCGGACAGAAGGAGATATTTTTTTACTTGACAATGCTTAAGTTGCTGTTATAGAATACATTAAACACAATATCATAATACTATAGTAAATACACTGATGAGGATTAGTAGAATGTTTCGGAGCGTTTAGAGAGCTGTTGGTTGGTGGAAAACAGCGGCCGAGATGGATTCGAACTCGCCTCGGAGTAGCTCGCTGAAATGAAGAAGAGTAGGTGGAGCCGGAGCCTAACCGTTACAGTAGGAGGATATAAGGTCGCAAAGGGCGTGAAGATAACTTACGAGCTTTTTTCGATCCGTATCTATGGAGTGCAGGCCGTAAGGCTTGAATGAGAGTGGTACCACGTAAGATGTTAAGTCTTTCGTCTCTATGGTTGTAGAGATGAAGGATTTTTTTATTTTCCAATTCAGAATATGTAGGGAACAATCCCTGTGTTGTTCTGCAACAGCAAAGATATGAGAAAGGGATGATAGGCAATGAAAAATTGTGATAAGTATCAACGGGGTTATTTTATGCCACCCGTAACTTCTTTGAAATGGGCGCAGCAGGAGTATATCACGACCCCTCCGACCTGGTGCAGCGTGGATCTGCGCGACGGTAATCAAGCTTTGGTGGTACCCATGAGCTTGGAAGAAAAACTGGAGTTTTTTAAACTGCTGGTGCAGGTCGGCTTCAAGGAAATCGAAGTGGGCTTTCCTGCGGCCTCGGAGACGGAGTATACCTTTTTGCGCACCTTGATCGAGCAGGATCTGATTCCTGAGGATGTAAGCATTCAGGTGTTGACCCAATCCAGAGAGCATATCATTGAGAAGACCTTTAAAGCTTTAGAAGGGGCTAAAAGAGCCGTGGTCCATCTCTACAACTCGACATCGGTTGCCCAACGGGAGCAGGTCTTTAAAATGACCAAGGAAGAAATTATCGAGATCGCTGTGAGCGGTGCTCGATTGCTGAAACAATATGCTGCTAACACAGAGGGCAACTTCCGGTTTGAATATTCACCGGAAAGCTTTACCGGTACGGAGATGGAATTTGCGCTGGACATCTGCAATAAGGTTCTTGATGTGTTTGAACCCACCCCTGAGAATAAAGTGATTATCAATCTGCCGGCAACCGTGTCTATGTCCATGCCCCACGTCTATGCCAGTCAGATCGAGTATATGAGTGAACATTTTAAGTATCGGGACAATGTTATTTTATCCCTCCATCCTCACAATGATCGAGGCACTGCTGTAGCTGATGCAGAGCTGGGCTTACTGGCCGGTGGACAGCGCATCGAAGGGACACTGTTCGGCAATGGGGAGCGTACGGGTAATGTGGATATCGTCACCTTAGCCCTCAACATGTTTTCCCATGGGGTGGACCCCGGCTTAAACTTTGAAAATATGCTGGATATTACCGCGGGCTATGAAAAGCTAACCGGGATGAAGGTCCACGAGCGTCAACCTTATGGCGGCAAGCTGGTTTTTGCAGCGTTCTCTGGTTCCCATCAAGATGCCATTACCAAAGGTATGAAATATCGGGAAGAGCGCGATTGCAACAACTGGACCGTACCATATTTGCTCATCGACCCTCAAGACATTGGTCGGGAGTATGAGGGAGATGTCATCCGCATCAATAGTCAGTCCGGTAAGGGGGGCATTGCCTTCCTGCTGGAACAGCATTATGCTTTCGACTTGCCGGCTAAGATGCGTGAGGACTTCGGCTATAAGGTGAAGAGTGTCTCAGATCAGCTGCATAAAGAGCTGATACCCGCAGAGATCAAAGATATTTTCGTCAAGGAATATGTCAATATCGACCAACCTGTTGAGCTGGTGAATTTCCGGTTCAATGGCCAGGAAGATTTCTACACCACCGTCACCATCCGTTATGATAATGAAACTCTGGAGTTATCAGGAAAAGGAGAGGGCCGTCTGGATGCAATCAGCAATGTCCTCCAAACCCAACTAGGGTTATCCTACTCCAACCTTAGCTATAAAGAGCATGCTCTGGAGGTAGGCTCCAAATCACAGGCGGTTTCCTATGTCAGCATAACCGGTCCCGATGGTGCGCTATACTGGGGCTGCGGCATCCATATGGATATTTTTACTTCTTCGGTGAAAGCCTTGATCAGTGCGATTAATGCAATGAAGAAAGCGAAATAAATCCAAACTATGAGATTTAATAGCAAACTATGATTTGAAGCACAGTTCTCCCAAGCCTTTCATGGTATCCTTCTTATATTAAGTAAATGAGTTGACATAGAAGAGCGATATAGGAAACTTGGCTTGTGTGGGGAATGCACGGAAGCCATAGTAGACTAATCCTCGCAGAGGAGACTCGATATAAGGATGGGGATAATGATAAAAAACATGAATTATTCGGTTGGACTGGAACATGATGATTATGCAAATGATCGTGATCTTGTCATTAAGGATGCCTTAGCAGCTGTAGCCGATACAGGTGTGGGCTATTACGTCAACGTTGTGACGCCGGCTAGCTTTGGCAATCCAGCCGATTATTTGACTGAACTAATGGACCAACAGTTTGGAGATCGCATTCAGTATCAATTCATTGATCAATGCGGCTGCGGTGGTTATGTTCTACGTGTTTGGAAGCTGACAAAATAAGATTCGACAGATCTGACTGCAAACTAGTTAGAAATATTTATAGCCAAATAAATAAAAGGAAGCGATGCTACTTAACGTAGTTGTCTGCTTCCTTTTATTTATTTTACATAAAATCTAAAGGGCTTGTTCAGGCTTTTAAAATATAAGAATTCAAGACAAATCTCATGCAATTTTGAGTCAGAATGGAGGGATCAATGTGTAAGCTTCCGGGGGTATAGTCATTTATGCAGTGTTGTACCCAATGAATGAGGTACCCGACGCATGCATTGGTGAAATATTCGGCAAGGAAATCAATGTCATGGGGGCAACATTCCCGATCTCCAAGCATTTCAATTATCTCTAACTTAAATTGTTTGCGAAATAGTATAAAAAGATAATCACGGAGATTATTCTGACAGGATGACTCGAAGGCATTAAGATAAAAAGCGCGATTATCATACAAATGTTTGCCAACGCATTTCCAGTATTTACCGGAAAGGGTGGTGGTTTGCTCAGAAAATTCAATGTAAAAAGGCTTATCGTATGGAGTAGCCTTTTTTATTTTATCTTTTATTTGCGATGAGTTGGCAACATCTCCGTCCTGAGTAATACTCGCTATTACCTCTTCGATTTCGGTATGAAAGATCCAAACAACGAGCTCTTGTTTATCTTTAAAATGATTATAAAAGGTTTTGCTACTTAGACCTGAAGTCAATATAATCTCCCGAGTCGGAATCTTATCGATGGATGTTTTTTTAGCTAGCTTTTTCAATGCTTCCGCAAATACTTTCTTTGTCATTTCAGGCTTTGTCATTTAATACCTCCCTTTCAAAGAATTATGCGACAGCTCGGTAAAAGAAGAATTATTGAAGGAAAGAGATCCCCAAATGCGTGTAAAAAAGTAACACATCGGGAAAAGTGTGTATTAAAAATGCTGCTTTGAAATTATGTGAATTTTACTTCAATATAACACAAATTATAATGAAGGTACAAGTGATAAAATACACTTTAACAATTATGAAAGGGGAGGGAAACCTATGGAGTCACAGCTTAATGAAAGCAATGTGGGGAATCAAGTTAACTCTCTTAATTTATCAGAATTAAAAGCTGCACTTCTTTTGGTGGTAGAGCAAGGATTTGAAATGCTTAAAGAAGTCTCTCAAAAACCTTTGGAAGTGGGGGGAGAAGTGACCCAAAAGGCTTGCGAGCAAGGCGAAAAAGTAATTAACAAAGGAGTGGAAGCGGCAAAGGAGCATCCAACAGAAGCACTATTAATTGCTTTTGGGTTAGGTTTCCTAGCGGCCAAGATATTTAGAAGGAAGTAGGGTATGGGAAACTTAGCACATTTTATCGTCAAACTAATGGAGCTCATTGAAGCTAAAAAAAGTTAATTTTAAGCCCAAAGGGCCAATATGAAAGGGGAAATAAAAATGAATACTTATGCATTAAGTGTAGATTACAAGGAACAAAAGGAATGGAATAAAGCCCCTATGTGGTTAGAAATGGCGATCGGGGCAGTGGCTGGTGGTCTCTTTATTGCCTCTTTAATCTTTAAATTTGCTTTGGGAGCCGTAGTAGCTCTCCTTGCCATGTTAATCGGGAAAGGAGCCTTGCTTCTGGCAGATCTCGGGAAGCCAGAGCGCTTCCTAAAGGTCTTAAAACGACCAAAACAATCTTGGATCAGTAAAGGAGCATGGGGCTTTATGCTCTTTGCCGTAGCGGGGGTGGCCAGCGTAGCGCCGCTGGTTATCCCCAGCTTAAGTTGGACGCCGTGGGGAGGTGCAGGGAAGATACTCGGTATAGCGGCCGGGGCCTTGGCGGCCTTCATGATGATTTATGACGGCTTCTTTTTAGCCGACTCAAAGGGGGTGACCTTCTGGAATAACGGCAACCTCCCGATATTGTTTGGAGCTAATGCTACAGTGGGCGGCATCGGAGCCCTGATGGTACTTGCTCCAATGGGAGGATTGGTAGTAAGTTCTGGGACCCTCGCGGTGGCGAACACCGTGGCCTTAGGGGTCGCTGGGCTAACCCTATACTCCTACATGAAGTCTGCAGCTAATGGTGAGGGAGGAGCCCAACTTTCGGCAGAAAAGCTAACCAAAGGGGAACTATCCAACGTCTTCTGGAAAGGAACAGTAGCTGCCGGAATAGCTGTACCCCTTGTGGTCTCTGTGCTAGCTCTGATGGGAGTCAATCTGCCTGTCTTGATCTGGGCATTAACAGGTGTCTTAGAAATTACCGGAGTTGTAGCACTTCGCTATAGCGTGCTTAATGCTGGAGTTTATTCCCCTGTGATTTAACGGAATTTAGAACAATGTCTTGAGATAAATTCAATGTGCATGACTTAATTTATTATAGAAAATTTTAAAGTTGAGAGGAGAACAAGTATGACAACTGTTAACACAGCGGTTAAACCAGTAAAAGAAGATGTGTGGATTCCAACTGTATGCAATATGTGCTTTAATCAGTGTGCCATTCGAGTGCATAAAGTGGACGGGGTCGTAGTCAAGATTGAGGGTAATCCTGACAGCCCAGTGGGAGAAGGAAGAGTCTGCGGTAAAGGTGCCACAGGAATTATGCAACTCTATGATCCAAACCGTAAGACAAAGCCCATGAAAAGAACCAATCCTAAAAAAGGGTTCGACCAAGATCCAGGTTGGGTTGAAATAAGTTGGGAAGAGGCTTATAGCATAGCCGCAAGCAAAATAAAAGCGGTTATTGACGAAGATCCCAAAAACCTTTGCTGTACAAACATGGTAGCGGATAATGCAGCGATTTTGTGGTATATCTACTTTTTCAAAGCAATCTTAGGCGGTGAGTGGTATTGTGCCGATATTTGCGGCGTAGCAATCCATGGCATGTATGAAAGACTCAGCGGCACAGGTAATTCATGCCCCGACTATGATCTGTGTAATTATGTCTTGCAATTTGGAACTCAGGCGGGTACAGCCACCCGCCATGGCTTCAACATGACTGTCCGTCGTTTTGCCGATGCCAGAGTTAGGGGCTGTAAACTAGTTAGCGTGGACCCGATTATGACTGCTGGTGGGGAGAAAGCGGATATGTGGGTACCCATTAGACCAGGCACCGATGCAGCCCTGGCACTGGCAATCGCCTATGTCATGGTTCATGAGCTCAAGCAATATGACACTGAATTTTTGATTAAACGGACTAACTCTCCTTATTTAGTTGATGTGGCAACCGGATTGTTTGTGCGCCATAAAGAAACAGGTAAACCTTATATCTGGGATTCTGCAGCGAATAAAGCAAAAACCATTGACGATAAGACAATTAAGGAGACTGCCCTCTTAGGAACGTACACTGTAGAGGGTAAAACCTGCAAAACCGGTTTCCAAACATACGTTGAACATCTAAAACAATATACCCCAGAATTTGCTGAAAAAGTGACCACGGTTCCGGCAGTCAAAACCCGCCAAATTGCTAAGGAGCTTGTTGAAGCCGCCTGCATCGGACAGACCATTACTATTGATGGTAAAGTACTGCCTTATCGTCCGGTTGCCGTAGATGCTTTCTCGGGCGTTACCCGTCATAAGAACAATTTTCATACCCTGTGGTCAATCCTTCAACTCAATGTATTGTTGGGTTCCTGTAATGTTCCAGGTGGTTTGATTGGATTCGCACCTACAAGTATGGGCAATGAAGGAACCAATTTTCCCAAGTGGTCCCCGGGACTCTATGAGCAAGACCAGATGCTAGAATATAACTCTTTGTATTACGTCTCCCCCCGATCCCAATATAAGGAGTATGCGACGAAATCAGTTAAACATAACGATAAAGATAAAGGAATGTTCGGACTTCAACCCCTCAATGTCGGTGGCGATGCTCACTTTGTCTTTAATACGCAGCTTAATCCCGAGCGTTATAAGCAAAAGAGTCCAATGAAACTTTTGTATAACCTAGCTTCCAATCCCATTAAAAACTGGGGTAATCATGACGATATGGCAGAATTTTTGAAGTCCTTTGAATATATCATTGCTTGCGATATTTATTTGAATGATTCCTCTTACTTTGCAGACCTCTTCTTGCCAGAAGCACAATATCTTGAAAGATATGATGTTCCGCCTAATGCTTCCTTTAACCATCATACCATTGGGGGTCTGAGTACTCCTTGGGCGCTTTCCATCCGACAACCTGTTGTAGAGGCTAAGGATGGTGCTCCAGGTTCTATGGATATCATGATTGAGCTGGCTGAAAGACTCGGTGTACTTCCCAAGCTAAATACCTTCTTTAATATGATGTTTAAGATGGACGATGAAATCAAGCTGGATGTCACCAAGAAGTACAAGTTTGAAGAAGTTTTAGATCATATTTACAAGAGCTGGGCCGGTCATGACAAGGGGTTGGATTGGTTCATGAAGAATGGGGTCTTAACTTGGCCTCGTCGCTTAGAAGAGGTTTACCTCTATCCAGATCATCAGGGAAGGGTTCCTCTATACTATGAGTTCGTTCTGACTGTAAAAGAGAAGCTTGAAAAGGCACTAGAAGAGTGTCAAGTACCTTGGGAACAAGTGGAGACCTACACTCCTAATCCTAACTGGTATCCCTGTCTGGATTATGAAATCCCGAAACCAGGTTATGAATTGTACCCTGTCTTCTATACCAATGCAGTCAACGTGGATAGCTGGGGACAGACCAACCCTTGGATTAATGAAATCAATGAAAATGAGCCTTATGGCTATACCATTGTAATTAATAAGCAAACAGCGGATGCGAAAGGCCTTAAGTCTGGTGATGATATCATCCTGGAGTCTGTTGATGGCATACAGGTTAAGGGAAGACTGTTTACTTCACAAGCAATTCATCCGGAGGTCCTCGGTGTCGGTGGTGGCAACTTTGAAATAAAGTCAGAATATCTACCCATTGGTCATAAAAAGGGAAGTGCAATTTGCCATTTCTTTGATGCAAAAGATCCACATCGTATGGACCATCTTTCAGCTGGATTTGACCAATGTATCCGTGTCAAAGTAACAAAAGCGTAAGGAGGAAAAGTCTGTGAGCTACTGCATGGTTATCGATTTAAAAAGATGCGTTGGTTGTAATGCCTGTGCGACAATGTGTAAACAAGAAAATGGCACCCCCCCAGGAGTGACACGTTCGAAGGTGATGAAAAAAGAATTTGGAACCTACCCTAGTGTAAGAAAGTTAAGTTTGCCTATGCTCTGTATGCATTGCGAAGATCCCTCCTGCGTCAATGTGTGTCCCACCGGTGCTACCGAAAAAAGAGAAGATGGAATTGTTACAGTGGATAAAGAAGTCTGTATCGGTTGTAGAGCCTGTATGACCGCTTGTCCCTACGGTGCCCGCTACTTCCGCGAAAGTGAAGAAGGGTATTTTGGTCAAGAACTCACCCCTTTTGAGGCCGTGAAGTACGTAGATCAACCCAAAGGGGTCATCGATAAATGTGACTTTTGTCTAGAATCTCGTTTATCAAAAGGCTTAAGTGAGCCGGCTTGTGTGCAAACTTGCATTGCCAAAGCTAGGTTCTTTGGAAAGAAAGAAGATTTAGAGGAGTTGATCCAAAGCAGAAAGGGATATCAACTCAGACCCGAGCTGGGTACGAATCCATCAGTTTATTATTTACCCTAGTCTAAGAGAAACCTGTCCGCAAATTTAAGTCAAAACGTGTTTGGTCCTTCATATTGCGTAATCCTCTGGAGTGTAAGTCTGTCATCCGGCAAAGATTGGTGGCAGCTTCTCCAGGGCAAAAAAAATAGGAGGAAAGATAATGAATCGTTTAGACGGGAAAGTGGCAATCGTGACTGGTGCAGCAGGTGGTATGGGAGAATCCTATGCTCGACTTATGGCTTTAGAAGGAGCTAAAGTTGTTATGGTGGATCTTAAGGAAGACATGCTTCATGAATCTGCCCAAAACATTAGAAATTTAGGCGGAGACGTTATCACCCAGGCTTACGATGTAGCAAAAATGGAGAACTGGGAAGCTATTGTGAAAACAACTGTCGATATCTATGGTTTTGTTAATGTTTTAGTCAATAACGCCGGCATTAGCCCAATTACCTGTGTTGAGAATTTCAATCAGGAACTCTGGGATAAGGCTTTTGGCGTTATCTTATATGGTACAGTTTATGGAATGCACTGTTGTATCCCTGAAATGAGAAAAGTCGGAGGTGGTTCAATTATTAATATTGCCTCAATGAAGTCCTTTAGCGCTTTTCCACTCTTTGAGAAACCAATGCAGGGTAAGGGCGTTGATAATCCTTATTGTGCCGCAAAAGGTGCAATCGTGTCCCTAACCAGAGCTTCGGCATGGCAGTATGGAGCGGATAACATTCGTGTTAATGCTATCGCTCCAGGAATTATTCGCACCCCGATTACGGAGGCTCTCCTTCAAGACGAGTCACATCCTGTAGCGCAATTGTGGAAAAAGAGCTTGATTTTACCCTCTGGGTTTGGAACGGCAGATGAAGTAGGCTGGATGGGTGTATTCCTAGCTTCCGACGAAGCCAGCCATATAACAGGTGTTACTATTCCAGTTGACGGTGGATATCTGACAGCATAATTACACGTATTTGTACAGCTCTGCTCTCTTACAGGTATCAATAACTAATTATATAACACATGTTATATTGAGCAATGCCAGTATTGGTACATTGAGTGATCTAAGCGGTGAAGGAGTAAATAAAATGAGAGCTTTAAAAATTACAGGCCCCCAAAAAATAGAAGTCAAGGAAGTAGTGACACCGGTAGTCGACGGCAAAAATGTGTTAATAAAAGTTAATGCTGTGGGAATCTGTGGCTCAGATCTAAACTTTTTCCGAAAAGGACACGTTGGGGCGGAAGGGTGCACAAGCACTCCCGGCCATGAATTTTGTGGCACCGTCGTTGACCCCGGCGCTAACCAAGAATTGAAAGTCGGAGATCGAGTCGTGGTCATGGAGATTAATCCTTGTGGTGGATGTGAATTTTGCAAAGCGGGTAGAGAAAATCTCTGCATGAATACTTTGCTTAACGCCTATGGAAGTGGTGCTGGCAATGGCCCTGATGGCGGGATGGCGGAATATGCACTTATCCGACCTGACATGGTTATAAAACTCCCGGACAATATCAATGATATTGAAGCTTCCTTGATCGAACCTGCCAGCATTGCCATGCATGGTATTCTACGAGCCAATGCGAATAGAGATAGCCGAGTGCTGATAACAGGGTGTGGTCCAATCGGTTTACTATGTGCAGCCATCTGTCAGGCGATGGGCGTTGCTCAGATCGTTATGACTGAAGTGAACGAAGAACGTATCAGATTTGCCCAAGAGAGCGGATATGCCGATAAGATCTTAAATGGTGCTGAGCCGGCTCTCAAAGACGAATTGAAGGCCATGAGTGAAGGCGGCTTCACTCATGTCTTTGAATGCACAGGTGTGGAACCTGTTGCTGCCATGGCTATGAGTACCTTGAGGAATGCGGGTCACTTCCAAATCGTAGCTATGCATGGCAATCTTACCATCTCTATGGTAATGATTTCTCTCAAAGAGATTGATATCCGTGGCGGGCTCTACTTCCTTCCCGAAGATTTCCAGAGGGTTATAGATTTGATGGCCCAGGGAAAATTAAAAGTTGAACAATTGGCAACGCGTATTGCCACCTTTGAAGAAGCTCAGGCTTGTTTTGAAGATCTGACCTCAGGAAAAACCAATAATGCAAAAATTGTTTTACGTCCCTAATCTAACTCTATGGTTATTGTTTTTAAGTACTCTATCCCTATTTGAGATAGGGATAGAGTACTTATTCAGCTAACCCTACATGGCGAATTAGGCTTCGTGTAGAAACTAAAACGATTAAATCTCGGAGGTATTGAATATGGCATGTGCTATTAATTCCGATACAGTAGACGCTCAAGTAACAAAGATTATCGGAACAGATAAAAAGGTTACCAATGAACAGGTTGTGGTAGAGAAAGCGCTCACCGTCTATATCAATGATCAGGAATTTGCGACGATGGTCTGTTCCCCAAGTCAGGAAAAAGAATTAGTGATGGGGTTTCTCTGCTCGGAAGGAATTGTCAGCCAGCCCAGTCAAATAACCAAACTTACTCTCAACAAACGGGAAGGGCTTATCTGGGTAGAAACGACTGAAAAGGGAACCTTGAGTGAAGATCTTTTCCTTAAACGTTATCTCACTTCCTGCTGTGGGAAAGGAAAGAGCTCGTTCTACTTTGCCAATGATGCCAGACTCGCCCAAAAAGTCAATAGTACTCTCCGAATTACCTCTAAGGACGTCAGTAATTATATAAGACTTCTGGACGAAGAATCAAAATTATTCCATCTGACCGGAGGAGTCCACGGCGGAGCCTTGGCTGCGAATGGACAACTTGAATATTGTGCTGTGGATATTGGACGCCATAACGTTTTAGATAAGCTATATGGTTATGCTTTTACAATGGGAATAGATCTTTCGCAAAAGGTTATCGTGTTTAGTGGCCGAATTTCCTCTGAAATTTTAATCAAAACAGGAAAAATGGGATGCCCCATTTTGGTAGGTGTTTCTGCCCCGACAGATTTGGCGCTTAGCCTAGCGGAGGAACTGGGAATTACCGTAATCGGCTTTGCTCGAAAAGATCGGATGAATGTATATACTCATCCTGAGCGGATTGTAATGGATAGGGGAAATTATGCCATATTAGAGTCTCTTTGAATAACTGACATTAAGTGCTAAAAAAGCCATGGATAATATTGAGAAGGGGGAGGACAGAAGAAATAGGTGATTGACCACATTCGTTAACTCTTGGTTGGGAATTATTGATTAAAGTTAACCCCGAGGTCAAATTTAAGTGAAAGAGAGTGGGAGAATGTATGGGAAATTCCATAGGAAATAGTAGACATTGGCTCGTTATGATAGGCGCTTGCCTGATTATGTCGGCGGTTGCTTTAGGAACAACATGCTTAGGTTTTTTTGTGAAACCGATTACTACTGAACTTGGTTATTCAAGGGGGGCCTTCACATTATATGTTAGCTTGATTACTCTAACTAGTATCTTTGCCTTACCGGTCTTTGGAAAGCAGATTCCAAAATACGGAATTAAGAAGTTGGTTATAGTTGGCGGAATTTGGTGTAGTCTTGCTTTTGTTGGGTTAAGTTTTGCCAAATCCCTGCTGTCGTTTTATATTGCCGGTGCATTCTTAGGAGTTATGCTATTCTGTATTACTTCTATGGCTTCTATAGTACTTGTTAATATTTGGTTTGTTGCTAAAAAAGGGTTGGTCTTAGGGATTGTTGCCGCTTGCAGCGGAGTATCTGGAGCTATTTTTAGCATGCTTTTACCTAATTTCATTATCACTTATGGTTGGCGCAATAGTTATCTATTGCTGGCTGCCTCTATGTTCATATTAACTGTTTTGCCAGCCTTGTTTTTCATTACAGACGCTCCTCAAAAAGTAGGGTTAATGCCTTACGGCTATGATGCAACTCAAAAAATTGCAGGTCAAAGCGGAGGAACTGCTCAAACCGGTGTTCCTTATAATAAAGCGATCAAATCGCCACAGTTTTATATTCTTTACCTTGGGATAGCCTTATGCGGTATTATCCTCGGTGTCTCATCGCATTTACCGGCTAACTTTATGGGGAATGGACTTACTCCAACGCAGACCGGTTCATTAATGTCTATTATGATGATGTCCATGATTGTAGTAAAAATTTTAGAAGGCGTCATGAATGATAAGTTGGGCTCTATAACAACTACTGGAATTATAGCTACACTTGCAGTTGTAGCCTTTATTATCATGCCTTCTGCATCCTTTGGGATTTTAAGCATCGCCATGGTCCTTTATTCATTTGAAGCGGCCTTTATCGGTATCGTGCCGCCCTTAATGACGGGACAAATTTTTGGACAAAGAGATTATTCAGGTATTTGGGGAATTTATGCTACCGCTGGGTCTGTAGGAATGACGATTGGCACGCCGTTATGGGGAATTATCTATGATGTAACAGGATCATATCGTTTGGGGTTTTATGGTGCCGCTGTTTTAGCAATAGTGGTATTTCTGTTATTTTTCTTAGGTAAGAAATCTGCCTCGAATTTGGTCTTTGAACCTGTTGAGCAAAAGAAAAGTTTGGCGGGTCTATAGTGCCCTAACTTCTATTAACGCCTTATTGTGCTTCTTGGCAGTTTACCCCGAAAAGCCATGGGCAGGAATCTCAACCTATGCCGAACAATACCGAATCCGTATTAAGTCGGTGAGTGGTGAGTGCAGGAAGGTCGCAAACAAATTACGACTAGAGAAACCATGCAGAATAGCAAGAAAAATAGAGAAACTATCGAAATATGCAAAAAAGTAGGGAACGGCCCCAGCGATGTTCCGAAAGGGTAATAAGGACCCTTTACGGAATTGCACAGGGGCAATTCCCTACTTTGATATTTAACAGAGAGAATTTGATTCTGGGAAAGCGCCCTAGTATTCTAAAGTCACATCACTCGAGAATGGACTCAATAAAGAGGGTGCGCTCTTCCACCAGATTGTATTCTTTAGCTTGAGCATTTGAGAAGTCGTCATCAGCCAGTACAACCCTGACGATGGGACGCATAGGGAGGCTTTTATTCTGATCCACAACAATGCCGATTTCGCCGGTGCTTAATTTAACGGTACAACCGGTCGGGTAGGCGGCGATATGATTAAGAAAGGTAATGATCAGATCCTTAGGGAAGAATTTCTCGGCACTACCCATCAAGATCTCGCAAGCTTCATAAGGCGCGATATGGGTATGGCCGGGGCCGTCATTGACAAGGTTATCATAAAAGTTCGCAATGCCGACAATCTGGGCCCATTGATGGATGGCATCTCCCTCTAATTTTCGGGGATAGCCACTGCCATTAAAATGCTCATGATGTTGGAAGGCGATATGGGCACTGAGCAAATTCAACTCCCGCTTGGTGCGCAGGATATCAAAGCCATGGGTGGTGTGAGTTTTGTAAAGCTCGGCTTCTTCTGGGGTAAAGGGCGTTCGCTTCTTAAGGAGTTCTTTTGGTAGCTTTACCGTGCCAATATCATGGAATAAGGCGCCGATCGCCAGCCCTTGCAGACTTTCGTGGTCGAGCTGGAGGGCCTTCCCGAGCACTGTTGAGAGAACGCAGACATTCACAGAATGAGCAAAAACATGATTATCATAGGTCCTCATGTCGGTTAAACCAATAAAGATGTCTTTCTGGAAAAGGATATCCTGAATGATATTATCAATGGATTTTTTGGCTGTAAAGCCATCGAAATCCTTGCCGACCTTAACAGCTTGTACTGCGTTGTCGAGGGAGGACATGGCCTCGCGACGATGCTCTTCGGAAATAACATCTTCGATGACAATATCTTTACTTAATTCATCATCAATGTAGACGATGTTGATGCCAAGCTTATTTAAACGAGTGATGTACGAGGCAGAAAGTGCCATTCCTTTTCCTAATAAAACTCGTCCATCATTGGCATATATAGTTCGACCCAGAATATCTCCTTCTTGAAGTCGGTGGGTGCTTAGCTGGCGCATTTTATCTTCCTTTCAAATTAAAAGTCGCCAATTTGGCGACAATCTTCAAAGTTTAAGAATCCGGTAGCTTGGCGATCATCAGGTGTTTCCTGGAAGACCCATAGCTTTGCGTCCTTGGTTTTCACCAAGTTTGCCATTGTCGATCTTTATCTTTCAGTTTTCCGTTTCGTGCATGATATATATCTTAATTATAAGTGCAAATTTTTCTCTCAACAAGGAGTTAGCATGAATTTAGGTAAATTTTAAATTTTATGATACTTGATAGTGGATACTTGGTGCAATTGAGTACTTTTCTTCTATTCTATATTTATTTATGTTAGAATAATCAGAACGTTATCTATCCTTGAGGGGGCTTTTTATGGAACAGGGGAATTTAAGCGAAACTCTTGTTGTTAAGATAGTGGGAACAGATCAGTGTGAAGCCCAAGTGCATATTGCTGTGGAAAAGGCGCTCACCATTTATATCAATGGGAAAGAGTTCGCGACCATGGTCTGCACCCCCAGCCAAGGGAAGGAACTGGCAGTAGG
The DNA here is from genome assembly GCA_050251735.1 of Desulfitobacterium sp. Lineage (GTDB taxonomy): Bacteria > Bacillota > Desulfitobacteriia > Desulfitobacteriales > Desulfitobacteriaceae > Desulfitobacterium. The sequence continues at coordinate 69,662 of JBFWMF010000008.1, read as the reverse complement.
CTTTCTTTGCTCTGAGGGTATTATTAATCAACCTGACCAAATTAAAAAGATTACTTTCGATCAGAAGCAAGGTTTTGTCTGGGTGGAGACTAAGACAGAGCGTACTTTAAGTGAGGACCTCTTTCTTAAACGCTATATCACTTCCTGCTGTGGCAAGGGCAAAAGCACATTTTACTTTGCTAACGATGCCCGACTTGCCCAAAAGGTTGAGAGTGGATTAAAAGTCTCTGCTCAAAAAGTGAGCGAGTATATTAATCTGCTGGAAGAGGGCTCAGAACTTTTTCGTCTTACGGGAGGAGTCCACGGTGGTGCCCTAGCTTCCGGAAGTAAGCTGGATTATTATGCTGAGGATATCGGACGGCATAATGTGTTGGATAAATTATACGGCCAGGCTTTTTTGGATGAGGTCGATCTTTCGCAAAAGATGATCGTTTTTAGTGGCCGTATCTCTTCAGAAATTGTGATTAAAGCAGCGAAGATGGGCTGTCCTATTCTGGTTGGGGTGTCCGCGCCGACGGACCTCGCCCTGCGCTTGGCTGAGGAGTTGGGACTTACAGTCATCGGCTTCGCTCGCAGAAACTGCATGAATATTTATACCCACCGGGAGCGGATTATTGTGACCAAAGCAGAGGGCTCAGTTTGAGATGTTGGTGGAGTTAAAATGAAATTCCTCTGGAGGAGTCACCACAACAATCAGTTTGCGCGGGAGTTCAACGTCCTTGGCATCCCAATGGAGAATCGAGGCATCGAAATATAAAGCATCGCCTGCTTTAAGGTGGTAATCCTCTTTTCCTACATTGATGGGACTTTCTCCTTCTAAGACATAGAGCAATTCGACTCCCTCATGTGAGTATACTTTTTTATCCAAATCGGACATATCCACACAATAGGCTCCTATCCGATCCTTCGGCGATGGGTTGATGAGTAGGCGCCAATTTTTATTTTCGGAATGCAGGAATTCTTGCTCATCCATTTTCAAATGACTATACACCACTTCGGAGTCAGGGTCGAGAAAGAAGGATTCTACGGGAACATTCAATATTTGAGCGATTCTTTTGAGGGTAGCTAAGGAAGGGCTAACGATATCTCGCTCGATGAGGCTGATATAGCCATTGCTCAACTCCAATTGCTGTGCTAATTGAGTGGTTGTGAGATTGCGCCTTTTACGTATGGCGCGAATGGATTTGCCGACTTCAATCAAGAATAATCGCCTCCCAGGTTTAGATATGTAGGGTATTAAAAAACTTCAGGTGGTGTTGTTACCACAAAAAGTTTAATACTTCCTTCAGACTTCTCGCTAATCCAATGAGGGACCAAGCCATTAAAGTAAAGGGTGTCGCCTTTACCAAGTGAAAATTCTCTGTGGGCTACGTGAAAGCGCATTTCTCCCTCAAGGACTAAGATGAATTTATCGCCCTGGTGAATCGTGATACCCTCACCAAGCTCGGTAATCTCGGCAATATAGGCGCCTAGATGGCTATTTTGAACGCTATTGTTGATAAGAAAACGCAGGGTTATGCCCGGGTTTAAGAGAATGGTCCGCTGGGCTTCTTCGGGTATGTATTCTGAGGTGAATTTGGGGTTGACGAAAAAGCTCGAGATGGGAAATCCTAGAGCAAGGGCGACTTTCTCTAAAGTAACCAAGGAGGGACTGGCCAAATTGCGTTCGATTTGGCTTAAATGACTGATGGTTAATTCTGTTTTCTCCGCAATATCTTTCAAGCTAAGTTTTTGATTTTTGCGTATCATGCGGATTGCCAAGCCTATATCCGCCAAAATGATTCCTCCTAACTTTTTGCAAACAAGTTAGGGTCATTATACCTGATTTCCCCAAAATATAGTAGTATAAGGTTGAAAGTTGTCGAAATTATTTGAACACTGACAAGGAGAACTATGCATTACAAAAATATTAGAGCCGGGAAATTTATTTCTCGCCCAAATCGCTTCATCGCTAGGGTAGAAATTAACGGCAGGGAAGAAGTCTGCCATGTGAAGAATACGGGACGCTGTAAAGAATTATTACTTCCGGGAGTCGAAGTCTATGTACAGGAAGCCGACTATGAGCATAGGAAAACCAAGTTTGATCTCATCGGGGTCCGCAAGGGGGAAAGGCTGATCAATATGGACAGCCAAGTACCGAATAAAGTATTTCAGGAATGGTTAGTGGCCAAGGAATATTTCCAAGATCTACGGTTGATCAAGCCTGAAAGCAAATTCCAAAGCTCCCGCTTTGATTTTTATCTGGAAGCAGCCCAAAAAAAGATCTATGTCGAGGTGAAAGGGGTTACTTTAGAGGAAGAGGGAGTGGCTCTCTTTCCCGATGCTCCTACGGAGCGGGGCGTTAAGCACATTCTTGAATTGTGTCAGGCAATCAATGCCGGGTATGATGCTTATATTGTGTTTATCATCCAGATGAAGGATGTCAAGTTCTTTACCCCGAATGCCATGACCCATCAGGCCTTTGCCGATGCCTTAGTTCAGGCGAAGAACCATGGAGTGAAGATTCTGGCTCTGGATTGCATGATCACGGAGGATTCTATCGAGGCCAGAGATTTCGTGGAGGTTAGACTGTAGGCGGCGTTGTGTTGCGTTTGGGTCATAAGCAATAGAGGGATATCCAATAGTGGATTTGAGCAATAGTAGAGCCAGCAGATATAAAAATCAGCTGGCTATTTTTTATGTGTATCATCAGAGTATGTGTATCGTCAGAGTACGTGTATCGTCAGAGTGCGTGTATTATGAGAGCATTTATATCTACAAAAGGAAGCTTATTTCAAAAGACCGCGCACAATCTCAATGACTCGGGCTTGCTCCGACAGGGTCATATTCGTCCCGGAAGGAAGACAGATCCCCTTGGCAAAGAGCTCATCGGAGATGCTTTTCCTTTCTTCGTGGGAATAATAAGGACAATCTTTAAAGACAGGCTGGAGATGGAGCGGTTTCCATACAGGGCGAGCTTCGATATTATGTTCTTCCAAGGCAATAAGGACATCATTGACCGTGACACCGGTTTTTTCAGAGTCGAGAGTCAAGGTGGTCAACCAACGATTGCTGCGACCATAGCTTGCTTCAGGCATAAAGTCTAAGCCGTCCACCTTGTTGAGGGCAGCATAGTAACGGTCAAAGATGGCGCGGCGAGTATTGACGCGCTCGTCAATGACTTTCATCTGACCGCGACCAATACCGGCTAAGACGTTGCTCAAGCGATAGTTATAGCCGATCTCGCTATGTTGATAGTGCCGCGCTTTGTCCCGGGCCTGGGTAGCCCAGAACCGTATTTTATCCAAAGCCTTCAGATTGTCGGAAACAAGCATCCCTCCACCGGAGGTAGTGATGATTTTGTTGCCGTTAAAGGAAAAGACTCCGAATTCGCCAAAGGAACCGCAGGGTTTACCCTGATAGGTGGCGCCGAGGGCTTCAGCGGCATCTTCGATGACTGGAACCTGGTAGTGCTCAAGCAGCTCGAGAAGAGGTTCCATATGGGCGCTTTGTCCATAAAGATCGACGATAATCGCCGCTTTGGGCAGCTTTCCTTCCTTTTTAAGTCCTTCTAAGGCTCGAGCTAAGGCCTGTGCTGACATGTTCCAGTTTTCTGGGTCAGCATCAATAAAAACGGGTTTCCCCCCTTCGTAAACGATGGGGTTAGCACTGGCGGAAAAAGTCAGGGATGAACAGATGACAGAATCGCCGCCGGTTACGCCTAGGTATTTAAGTGCTAAATGGATAGCAGCTGTCCCTGAACTCAAGGCAACAGCCCCTTGGGTACCGACATAGTCGGCCACCTGGCGCTCAAAGGCATCCACATTCGGGCCTAAAGGGGCAATCCAGTTCGTGGCAAAGGCTTCTCTGATATACTCTTGTTCAGCGCCGCTCATGTGAGGGGATGAAAGGTAAATTCGTTGTTCTGCTCCTGTTTCCATAGGTGTTCTCCTCCTAACGCATTCCTTCGACTACGTTAAATTTAAATATGTTTTGGTTTGTGGATTAAGATTCTTTTTAGTTACAACCTTCTTAGTTCAATGCTTTTCATAGCGGCTTTCAGCGAGAAGGTGGTAGCGAGCTACGAAGATGATCATGGTGGCAATGACCACAATCAAGGAGATTGCTGCTAAAGCAAGGGATTGACGCGTATAGGTCAGGAAGCTTAACAAGCCTCCGCAAGCCGTCACCCCATAAACGGTGAAAACGGTGGTCAGATAACCCAGTCCCAAGTGATCCATCAGCAGGTTGTAGCTATGGCTACGGTCGGGAGCAAAGATGGGCTTGTGGTTAGCTTTGCGGCGGATAATGCTTAAAGCGGTATCGAATAAAGGATAAGCGAGGATAAGTAAGGTTACTGCCCCACCAACCCAGGGTGACTCTGCGCTCCGCTGGACAAGGATGCCCATCACCGCCAAGAGATAGCCGAGGAGCATACTGCCTGTATCTCCCATGAATATTTTGGCTGGTCGAAAGTTATAGATAAGAAAGCCAAGGATTGCACCCAGAAGCGGAAGAGCGATGGTTTCTAGGCTGGGCACTCCGAGGGCGAAGAAAATGAGCGTTGCTATCCCCGCCACCCCACCGGCCAGACCATCCATGCCATCAATGAGATTAAAGGCGTTCATCAGCCCGATGATCCAAATGACGGTGATCGCCGTGTCCAGCAGGTTGCCAAAGAGCACAAACTGATAGCCTCCGGCTGTGGTCAGCAAAGCGAGGGCTAATTGAGCAATAAGTTTAGCATTGGGACTTAAATTTTTCAGGTCATCCAGTAAGCCTAAGGTAGTGGCTCCTACCATCAACAGGGACAAGCCCAGCAAAGCAGTCCCTTGACCGCTTATGAAGAGCCCGCCCAGTAAGCCGAGGAGAATGGCTATCCCTCCGGCTTTAGGAGTCTCACGAGTGTGAATGCTACGGTAATTAGGCTTATCAATAATTCGGTAGCGGATCACTAAAGGGATTAGTATCACCGTTAGAGCAAGGCTGATGCTAAAACTCATGGTTTGTCAACTCCAGTAAAAATTTGTTTAACTAAGGATACCAGTGACCCAAAACCATAAGATATATGTAAGCTAGGAAAAAGCAACACGAGTTGAAAAAACTCCGGCAAGCTCCCGGCTAGGCGCATACTGACCAGAAGGTCTAAGAGGAGATAAGGACCGGCGACGAGGGCGAGCCACCAGGGGCTAGTAAGGATGGATAAGAGTGTCGCACCCAATAGTGCCAACACAAAGACCAAGGGTATGAAATGGCGCCAGGAAAGGGACTGTGCACATAGCCTGGCAGTGATGATATTCCAATAACCGTTGCCGTAGCCCTGCTGCACAAAGCGCGTAAAATCTTCCCGCGGCGCATAATAGGATTCAATGGATGGGTCAAAATACAGGGTGTGGCCAAACTTACGGAGGCGATAGTTCAGTTCGATATCTTGATTGCGAATCAGACGCTCATCAAAAAGACCGGTCTGCTTTAAGACATCCATCCGGTAAGCGCCATAAGCCACAGTATCCACGTAATCTGCCTTATCAGAGTAGCGGAATTTAGAATTGCCGACCCCAAAGGGATGCCCTAAGACTTTGCCGGCTAGCTTGGCGAACTCTCCTGTGGAGCGATTGATAAGGCGCCCGCCCACAGCTGCTGCGTTCGTGTTCTTCAGGGCTTGAACGCTGTTCTTAATAAAGTCTGGATGAGCCGTGGCATGTGCACTGAAGACCACCCCGATTTCTCCACGGGCCGACTGCAGGCCGATATTCATCCCGGTGGGGGTAAACCCTGTGGGATTATCAAATAGCTTAACCGGATAGAGCTTGCCCAGCTCCTCTACAATCTCCCGGGAACCATCTGTGGATTGACCGTCGACGATAATGATCTCCAACTGCTCGAGGGGATAAGTCTGCTGGATAAAGGTTTGAATACAACGATCAATATAAGCTTTTTCATTGCGCATCGGAATCACGATGGATACGAGCGGCTGAGCGTCACTAGTCAAGAGGCATCCCCCGTTCAAAATCAGGACTACTGTTATTCTGCCATGGTTTTCACTGTTTTACTACAGGCCATTACCTAGTTTAGCGGATGGCATCGTAATACTGGAAGCTTCGGTTGGCGATAAAATGCTCGTCTTTGCTGTTAATGACCAAGGAAACAAGCATAGCCATACTCACCCAGAGCACAGGGTCTTCAAAGAAGCGAGCTTCCATCTGAGCACTGACAAAGATGGTCAAGATCCAACCAAAATAACCGAGGCCAAGCACAAAGGTATGGCGTACCCTTTGGCTTAACCTATAGAGGGTATAGATGAGACTGAGCATCAGCAAGCTTAGGCTGATGAGGCCAAGCCACCCTAGCTCAGCCATGACGGTAATTACTGAAGTGTGTGATAGGCTTACCCCATCCCCTACAGTTTTATAATCAATATAATTAGTCAGAAACCGGGTCTGAAAAGCTCCCAGCCCAACCCCCCAAAGAGGATTATCTTGAAACATGCGCACTCCGACTTTAATGAGATAAAGGCGTTCGGAACCGACGGAAGTAAGGTCTTGTTGAATCTTCAGGAATCGTTCCAACATGGTCGGATTGAGAAGAACGGCTCCAAGCCCAAGGCCTCCGGTGATGCCCACGGGTAACGCAATACGCTTGCTGCGGAGCATAATGAGGATAAAGACCATCACGACCGCTAAGGTAAGAAGCCCGCCTCGGGACATGGTAATGACGAGTTGACCCAGCAGGACAAATAAACCGACTAAATACATGCGGCGTTCCCATGCTGAATTGGCCAGATATTGCAAAATAAGATTGGCAACAATAGCTAAGACGAGAAAACGAGCAAAGATATTGGGGTCAACAAAGGTGGCATTGACGCGCAAATAGTCGCCCAGAGCATTGACATCCTGCCAAATAAGATGGCCGGTCAGCCGTTCATAGAAGGTAAGCGGAGCCAGCCCCAAGCCGACGAGATGGACGATATGTAAAGGAAACAACGGATTAAAGCGGAAACGCGTAAATAAGACGACCGAGATGTATAAGGCTATATACACTAACAGTCGGAGACCTTCGACAAGGGTCCTTGACTGATCAAAACTATGTTTATAGCTGACCACGGCAATGATGAAATAGATCAAAATAGCCCAGGTCACCGGCTGAGTAAAGATTTCACCAAGACGTTTACGGTAATCACTATTGAACAGAACGTACAGAAAGGCCGAAATAATGATAGCGTAGGTTGTCAGGCGAGCCAAGGTAATCATACCTAGGGCACTACCGAGAAAGGGAATGTCAGGATACCATGTCTTGGAGATGTCGAGAGCTACTGCTCCGAGCAGCAAAATGATGAGCCATTGAGGTCGAAAGCCTCCGAGATAGATGAGGACAGCTATGGTTAGGGCAAGCAATAACCAATTCATTATGCGCCTCCTTAGTTTTATAGTGACAAAAACCTCCAAACATTACTATATCACACAATCATGACGGGGCAAGGGCTTGAGGTGTTTTTTTCGCACGCAGACTTTCATTTAGCTAAGGTAGCACTATTTTATTTAGGGAGGTGCCATTTAGGAGCTAAACATATTATGATATATAATATGAAGTTAGCATACTTAACCGGATGAAGGTGGTATAGATATGATCTATTTTGATAATGCGGCAACAACCTGGCCGAAGCCGGAGTCTGTTTATGAAGCAGTAGACCTCTGTATGCGTCAAAAAGGTGCGAATCCCAGTCGTTCCGGACACACGATGGCTTTGTTGGCTGGGCAGATCGTTTTCGAAACGCGAGTGCAGATTGCCGAGTTTTTTAACATTGAGGATCCCCTGCAGGTCGTTTTTACACCAAATGCTACGGGGGCACTTAATCTTGGCTTAAAGGGTTTGCTCAAGCCCGGTGATCATGTCATTACCAGCTCTCTTGAACATAATGCGGTGACCCGGCCACTGGAAAAGCTTCGCAGCCAAGGGGTTGAAGTGACTAAGCTTCAGGCCTCAGTACATGAGGGTCTGCATCCTCAGCAAGTAGAGGCGGCTATTCAGGAGAATACCAAAATGATTGTGCTTAGCCATGCCTCAAATGTGCTGGGTGTGATTCAACCCATCTCGGCAATCGGTAAAATTGCTAAGGCTAAGGGGGTGCTCTTGATGGTCGATTCGGCCCAAACAGCAGGCTCCTTACCCATTGATGTGCAAGCTATGGGCATCGACCTTTTAGTTTTTGCCGGGCATAAAGGGCTATTGGGTCCGCAAGGCACGGGAGGCTTGTACCTGAGAGAAGATTTGCAATTGGATACTCTGAATGAGGGAGGGACAGGTGCAAACTCAGAAGAACCTTTTCAACCGGAGGAAAGCCCTGAACGCTATGAAAGTGGAACCCTGAATACGCCGGGCATAGCCGGCTTAGGGGCAGGAATAGAATTTATTCGTCAAGAGGGGCTAGAAAAGATTCGCGAAAAGGAAAATTTCCTTATTCGCCAGCTCATGCTTGGTTTAGCCAAGATTCCGAGTGTCATCCTCTATGGTCCGGAGCCTGCGGTAGAAAGAGCCCCCGTCTTGTCCCTGAACCTTGAAGGAAGAGAGCCTTCGGAGGTTTCTTATCTGTTGGATAGGCTTTATGGCATTGCTTCAAGGCCGGGGCTACACTGTGCTCCTGATGCCCACCGAACCCTCGGTACCTTTAAACACGGAACGGTGCGCTTGAGCTTAGGTTATTTTAATACAAGCCAAGAGGTCAATGCGTGTATTGAAGCTATCCGTAAAATTAGTGAGCAGGGAAACTGACGCAGATCGATGAGATTTGTAAAGTTATATTTTTACAAGAGAGAATTTAGCTTAATGGTAGCAAATAATATGAATTTTTGATAAAATAGTAGCAAGCGTTAGTAGGTGTTGAAATGATGCCTGATTTCATCGTTGCCGAATTCGCTAAGGAAGGCAAAATTTTGAACTATTCAGTTGGACAAGCGGTCTGACAGTTAGTCACCTAGAAAATCAAAAATCCTTAAGCTGTTGGACAACCCCACTGATGACTCAAAAGTGCCAGTGGTAAGCAAAAATAGAGGAGGTAGAAAAGATGCAATCCAATGAACCGACAACCAGTGCACAAGCAAATCCAATTGATTTATCCGATGTGAAGGCAGCGTTCCTTATGGCAGTTGATCTAGGATTCGAAGTGGTTAAGGAAGTAGTTCAAAAGCCAGTCGAGACTGGAGAAGAAGTTGCTAAGAAAGCATGTGAAGAAGGTAAGAAGGTCGTAGAAAAAGGAGTAGGAGCTGCAAAGGAACATCCGTTAGCAACTCTACTGATCGCCTTTGGATTGGGTTTCCTCGTCGTGAAATTGCTGAAAAGGAAGTAGGCTATGGAAACTATAGCAGATGTTATTCTAAAATTTCTCGACTTATTTGACGCGCAGTTTGCAGATATCCGCAGCAAACTTTTTAAGATACTAATAGCGGTCGGTTTGCTTGTTGTCGCCTTGGTATTAGGGATCACAGCTTTCGTAATGTTTATTTACGGCTGTTTTCTCGGCTTAGGTCTGTTGATGCCACCATTCTTGGCAGCATTTGCTGTGGCCCTTGTGGCAATAATCCTCGGAGGGGGGTTGGTTCTTTGCGCAAAGAAAAAAATAGCTTAAGTGTTGTTGAGGCAAAGCAACAATTTAGAGAGTCTATGGCAAAGTTTCAACCGAAGCAAATCTTAGCAGATAATATCTTGAAATGTACATTAGTGAGCTTTGTGACTGGGATGGTCGCTGCTGATTCTGCAAAATCCCGTGAGAGTCTGGTCAGTCTCGCCGTTACGGTCGTTAAGAAAGCATTATAATAGTATTTTAACCATCGAGGACCTCATCAAGCCTAATGCTTGATGAGGTCCTCGATGTATACAGTGTTCTTCACAAAAGCCACTTGATATTTCTATTGAATTACTATAAATTTATAAACATCAAATCAATAAGGCAAAGGCGCCGTGACAAGAATCTACATAGATTTCTTGAAACGGCGCCTTTTTTAGTTTCACGATTTAATCATTGCTATCATTCCGCTGAAACTCAGATGCCCTTATTTAATGAGGAAGGAGGCAAAAAATGCCGGAAAACAATCAAAGACAAGTCAAACCTTCTCTTGAACGAATTGCACTAGCCTTAGCTTTAGCGGAACCTCACCAAGAAATGAATGAGTTGAGAAAGCAGATGTTTTCCCAAAATGTCTACTGTGCAGTAACCGAATTAGGTGGGACCTATAATGACTTACAACCCTCGGGGAAGTTGACTCATTCAGTGATAACAGAAGCAATCCACGCCGGTGCAATCCAGAAAGAGCCGAAGGCTATATGCGCTATAACCCATGCCATCCTAGAAGCGAGTCAGGGGATTTTTGTTCAGGATAATAGCTGTACTCATTATGAAATTAAGGTAGGGATTGCTAGTAATCGAAACTGGATTGCCATCGCCATCTTTGGACGTTCTTCCTTACATGCTCTAACTGAGAGATGTCGAGTGGGCTTAGGGTATACGCATTTGTAAGCAAATTCTTACAAATGCCACTTTTAATAAAAATCAAGGAGGAATACAACATGACAAGTAGTGGGCTAATAGATTCAGGAGACACAAGCTTCATAATTATTTCAACAGCACTCGTCTTTCTTATGACTCCGGGGTTGGCTTTGTTTTACGGGGGAATGGTTCGCAAAAAGAACGTTCTGAGTACGGTGATGCACAGTTTTATAATTATGGGTGTCTCTTCAGTATTATGGATCTCAGTTGGTTTTAGTCTCGCCTTTGGTACCGATCATGGTGGCATGATCGGAAGTTTTCAGTGGGTAGGCCTAAGAGGAGTCGGCATGGAACCAAATGCAGATTATTCGGGAACGATTCCCTTCCTATTATTTATGGCCTTCCAAATGATGTTTACCCTAATTACTCCGGCTATTATATCGGGTTCCATTGCGGAACGGATGAGATTTCCCGCCTTTTTAGGATTTATCGTGCTTTGGCTATTAATGGTATACTACCCCCTCGCACACTGGGTATGGGGGGTCGGCGGCTTCTTGCGTGAAATGGGAGCGCTGGATTTTGCCGGTGGAACCGTTGTGCATATTAGTTCAGGGGTTACCGGTCTAGTGGCGGCGTTAATCCTTGGCGAACGTAGAGGATATGGGAAAGAGCCCATGGCTCCGCACCAATTGCCTATGACTGTTTTAGGGGCAGGCCTTCTCTGGTTTGGCTGGTTTGGCTTTAATGCCGGAAGTGCCTTGGGTGCCAACGGGTTAGCTGCCATGGCTCTCGTCACTACCAATACATCGGCAGCCGCAGGGATCTTAGCATGGACAGTTATGGAATGGATTCACCGTGGTAAGCCCACCATCCTAGGTGCAGCCAGTGGTGCGATCGTAGGACTTGTAGCTATTACCCCAGGTGCAGGATTTGTCACACCGATGTCCTCCCTAGTTATTGGGCTTATCGGTGGAGCTATCTGCTACTTCAGCGTCAGTGTGCTTAAGGCAAAGCTTGGTTATGATGATTCCTTGGACGCCTTCGGTTGCCATGGGTTCGGCGGAATTTGGGGAGCATTAGCCACGGGTATCTTTGCTTCAGCCTCAGTGGGGGGAACTGACGGCCTATTGTATGGAAACGCGGCACAAGTGGGTATTCAAGCAATCGGGGTTGTGATCACCATAGTTCTAGCAGTCGTCGCAACCTTTGTGATTATGAAGTTGGTCAGTGTATTCACTCCCTTGCGTGTTACGGCTGAAGAAGAAGAGATGGGCTTGGATATCTCCCAGCACGGTGAACAAGCTTACCCAGACTTTATTGGCAGTGGATATTTTCCCACATTCTCTTCAGCTGTCAAAACTGTAGGTGTTTCTGCAGCTAATAGGCAACCGGGAAAATAGGTATTGCTTGAGGTGTAATCAAAAGCTAAAGGAGTTGTAATTTTGGAATTATATGAAAGGAATTCTTAATCAGAGCGAAAAATTAATCTATAGGGGAGGGGATAGTATGAAGAAGATTGAAGCGATTATTAGACCGAGCAGCCTTGATGATGTGCAGTCAGCACTGAGTGATTTTGGAGTCAGTGGCTTAACAGTAACCCAAGTGATCGGTTGTGGCAATCAAAAGGGACACACTCAGGTTTTCCGGGGAGTAGAGTATAAAGTGATTCTACTCCCAAAGGTGAAGATCGAAGTGGTTGTAAAGGATGAACTAGTTGAACAACTCATAAATATCATTGCCGAAGCTGCTCGCAGTGGCGAAGCTGGGGATGGGAAAATATTTGTTTACCCGGTAGAGCAAGCGGTTCGCATCCGCACGGGCCAACGAGGTGAGGCCGCGCTTTAGGCTTACTGGTAAGCCATTTCACCTAGAGTAACTTTGACTTCTTTGGTTTGGCCATTGCGAACGAAGGTAAGGGTCACCTGGTCGCCAACATTGTGCTTATAAATTTCACTGATCAGTTCGGTGGAGTTCTCGACTTTTACACCGTCGATATGGGTGATCACATCCTTCTCAAGGAGGCCTGCTTTACCGGCGGGTCCATTGGGGTCAACTTGGTAGATATAAGCTCCCAGCGGGAGATTTTCTTCCTCGGCGTAAGCTAGATATTGATCACTCACCGAGACGTAGAGCGCAGGATGTTTGGCTGCTCCGGTATCGATCAATTGCTCGATAATTGAGGTGGCTTCTGTGATGGGGATGGCAAAGCCCATACCCTCAAAGCCGTTTTCTGCATACTTTGCAGAGTTAATGCCGATGACTTGGCCGTTGTAATTAACAAGCGGGCCTCCGCTGTTGCCAGGATTGATGGCGGCATCAGTTTGGAGCATATTATACAGGGTAGATTCACCGGACATGGCAAGGGTCCGGTTGGTAGCGGAGATAACCCCGGCTGTAACCGAGCGCGCGAATTCATTACCACCGGGGTTGCCGATTGCAACCACATACTCGCCCACTTCGATCTTTGAGGATTCGCCGAGGGTTACTTGGGTAAGATTGCTTGTATCTGAAATTTTTAGTACGGCCAAATCTGTCTTCGCATCTGCGCCGACTAATTTTGCTTCGATGTTGCGTCCGTCGCTAAGACTGACGGTGATCTTTTGGGCGTCCTCAATCACATGATTGTTGGTGACGATATAACCATTCTTGGCATCGATGATAAAGCCGGAACCTGTTCCTGCTTCCACTAATTCGGAGCTTCTGTTGTTCCCCTGGGTGCCAAAGCTAAAACCATAACCATAGCCATGGATATTCGACAAAGGCTGGTAATTTGAGATGCCAACGACTGCGGGCCCCACATTCTTAGCCACTTGAACCACAGGCGAATTTGATTCAGTTGCCAGAGAATTGGCAAGCAAGGAAACGGTGTTAGTATTATTCGTGGACTGTATCGCCCCTGTAGTCTCCAGCGCGCGCATTGTTTCGGGACTGATATATTGCACTAGGGAGACGGAAGAGACTCCCCCGATGAAGGCACTAAGAAGACAGATGGCCACTAAGGGGATCAGCCGTCGCTTTCTTTGGGGGGGCTCTGGTGTGGTGGCATAATAATCATTTTCATTCATAACGTGAAACCTCCATAAAAAATAGTAAGTACCATGTACTATGGCTTATGCGCCATGCACCATGGCAATAAGCAGTGAATTCTGTGCTTGAATACAGTATAAAGAGTGACGCTGAGTCAAAACTGATGATAAACTGAAAAAGAGCTGAATTTTTTATGAAAATTCTATGAACTTAGCAAATCAAGGTCGCCGTTTGCAGTTATGTTGTATGTTAAATTATACCACTAATTTCAAGAATAAAAAAACAAAAGAACGGTGACATGTCTTATTGACCATGTGAACCGTTCTTTCTTCTAGCAATGTATGAAGCTTTGGTGAATGCTATTTAGAAATTGCTTTGTTTAAATCCTTGATAAGATTAGGGACATCAATTCCGTGAGCGGTGGCACCTTGTTCTACATTCTCAAAACGAGCTGCCATGCACCCAAAGCAGTGCATGCCGTATTTTTGGAATACTTCTACGGTTTCAGGATGATTTTCCACAACATCGGTAATTTTTTCTGCACCTGTTAACATAAGGTTCTCTCCTTTATGGTGAATTCTATTTATCTAATATATTGTACCTCATTATAAGAATTTAACCCAGAGATTTTTATTCTAGCCAAACTATATGGATAAAGTGGTTCATATAAGTAATTCTTAGTTTCAGATAGAGACTGGGGGTTGCCCTTTACTATTTCTACCTGGCCTATATTGTGAAAGCAGGAGAAGGGTTTGAGGATTTTTGACACTTCTATGCTGACAATATCACCGAACAACAACCTTTTCGAAAATTTTTGCTTGCAAAACATTACCGACAGGTATATTATATATAGTGCTTGCACCACTAGCTCAGCTGGTAGAGCATCCGACTCTTAATCGGCAGGTCCACGGTTCGAATCCGTGGTGGTGCACCAAGTAAAAATATAATTCAGGCGTTTCAGTTTGAACTGAGACGCCTGTTTTGGCTTAATTTAATGGACTAAGGGGTATTCATAAGCAAATTAGGTGTTTGGCATTGAATTTTTCTATAATCAAGGATATTTAAAAAAAAGTAAACGAGTGGTATGCTATTAATAAGATTTTTTCATTGACGCAAGACGATTAGTTTGCGCCACAATTCTTGCTTCATATGTTTGAGTTAGTAAGTAGTGGAATTACTATGATTAGGAGTGTGAAAGATGTCATTAGAACAATTGAACCCAACCCGATTTGAGGAGATTATTTATGATAATGGTGATCCTTGTTTAGTGATCTTCTCAAGAAAAACATGTCACGTATGTAAGGAAGTCGTACCTGTGCTTGAAGATTTACAACCAAAGTATGAAGGTAAGTTCGGCTTCTACTATGTTGATGTCGAAGATGAAAAAGCTTTATTTCAAAGATTTTCTTTAAAAGGTGTTCCGCAAATTCTCTTCTTTAATGAGGGAGAATACCAAGGGAAAATGGCTGGTTTAGTCGAAGAAGATAAGGTTGAAGAAAAAATCGCTGAAGTTCTAGGTGCTTAAATCGTATAAAATAGACAAGGTAAGAGGTTGTAGAAATGGAAAACTATGATTTAGTGATCATTGGTGGGGGCCCTGCGGGGCTGACCTCAGCTATTTATGGTGGTCGATCTAAGCTTAAGACTTTACTCATCAATAAGGGAACTATTGGTGGGATGGTTGATACGACCCGCGAAATTGTCAACTATCCTGGTTACGTAGAAACGACTGGACCTGATTTGATGAAGGATTTTCATGAGCATGCGAAAAGCTTTGGGGTAGATTTCCTCAGAGAAGAAGTGCTTAGTGTTGACTTTTCTCAAGAAGAAAAGGTAATCAAGACTAAGAAGGGTAAGGAAATTGCCGCTAAAGCCGTGATCATTGCTTGTGGCAGTGCGCCAAGAATGCTCAACATTCCAGGAGAATCAAGATTGCGGGGCAATGGTCTAGCTTACTGTGCTACTTGTGATGCAGAGTTTTTCGAAGGCGAACATGTTGTTGTCGTTGGTAGCGGTGACCAAGCTATCGAAGAAGGTATGTATATTGCTAAGTTTGCGAGTAAAGTTACAGTTATCGTATTACACGATGAAGGTACTCTTGACTGCAACAAAGTAAGTGCTGAGCGAGCTGCTTGTCACCCCAAAATGAATTTTATCTGGAACTCCACGGTCTCAGAAATTCTTGGTGAAGATAATGTTGAGGCTGTAAAGATTAAAAACATTAAGACCGGAGAATCCTATGATTTCCCATGTCAAGGTGTGTTCTTATTTGTCGGGATGGTCCCTTCCACGGGTTTCTTAAAGGATAGTGGCGTTGCTATGGACAAGCGTGGCTATATCCCTGTCAATGAATTGATGGAAACCAACTTGGAGGGAGTCTATGCTGCAGGTGATAATCGCGTCAAATACTTGAGACAAGTAGTGACATCAGCCGGTGATGGTGCCACTGCGGCGGTTGCAGCGGGACGCTATATTGATGAACTTAATAGCTTTAACGCTGAGGTTCTCCAAAGTGATAAAAAAGTTGCGCTGTTGTTCTTCAATGCAATGGTGGATGAAAGCTTGGCCTTCAGCACCTTATTAGAAGAAATAAACAGTGAAATGGATAGCAAATATAAGGTCGTCAAAGTAGATTTGGCTACCAAGAAAAGTATGGCTAATAAGTATAATATTCAAGCCGCACCCGCAGTGGTTATCTTAGATCAGGGTAAAGAAGTAAAGCGCTTGGAGTGCTCGATGGATAGAGAAAGTGTAAAAGCTCAACTCTAATTATCTGCTATAATAAAACGCTACAAAGGCTGTGTGCTTTTGTAGCGTTTTTATTTTGTTATGTCTGGGTCGTGTAGCTTACCATACCATACATCCGCACCGTTCAGGCGCTTTAGGGGTTAGTATGCTTGTTTCTATAATGCCCTTCCACGCAAATCGCTTTTTTTTGTATGTTTAGCTATGCTCATAAGTCATTGTTTTGCAGAGCAATAATATTAGGTTCAATTTCAAGTAGCTTTCGCGGGATGCAAGATCTCAGCCAGAAGGCATTGACTCAGACGTTGGATGGCTGTGTTAATCTTCTCCGGCTCTATGCCTGAATAGTTCAGGATAATTTCATGGGTCTGATGATCAGGGTTGTCATGGTAATATTGAGAGACACAGGAAATGCGAATGCCGGCATTTTTGGCCGCTAGGATAAGCTTTTCGTCGTCCACCTGGGTATTAATTTTCATTAGGAAATGTAGCCCGGAATCCTCTTCGCGAATCGTAACATAGGGGCTTAAATCGCTTTGGCGGAGGGCTTTGAGGATGGTATCCCGTTGCTTGCGGTAATAGGTTCGCATCCGGTTAATATGCTTTTCAAAATAACCCTCAGAGATGAAACGGGCCAGAGTGAATTGCTCAAAGGTAGAGACGGTGCAGGAGTAAAAGCCCAACTTTTCATAATACCGCTTTACAAGATGCCTGGGGAGAACCATGTAGCTGATCCGAAAGGTGGGAGCTAGGCTTTTAGAGAAGGTGTTGATGTAGATCACTTTTTCCATGATATCGATACTTTGCAGGGTGGGGATGGGTTTGCCGAAAAGACGGAATTCGCAGTCATAGTCATCTTCAATAATATAGTGCTCATTTTGTTGGGCTGCCCAGCTTAAGAGCTCATAGCGTCGACTGACGGGCATGACGATTCCGGTCGGGAAATGATGAGAGGGCGTAATGTGCAGAATCTGGGCGCCACGGCTCTTGATATCGTCCGGCATAACCCCGGAAGCATCCATAGGAATCGGATAACATTTGACATCATTGCTCTCATAGATTCTCATCAGCCGAGGATAGCCAGGGTCTTCTACGGCATAGCTGCGATTTCTACCTAAGAGCTGGATCAGGACGCTGTAGAGGTATTGGGTTCCGGCACCGACAATGATCTGTTCAGGCTCCACAGATAGCCCGCGGAATTGGTAAAGATGTTCAGCAAGAGCCTGCCTTAGCTTCGTGACGCCACCTACCGAGGTATCGGATAAGAGAGCAGCCTCGCTTTCCGTATCGGTCACGTCGCGCAGGAGCTTAGTCCAGATGGAGAAGGGAAAAGAATCGGGAGCTACGGAATTTCTGACGAAGTCGGCATAATAAGCTGGCTCATTTTTTTGCTTCTGGCCTAGTACTTCCTGCGGTTTTTCCCGAAGGGAATGAAGGGTTTGTCCCTCTAGATTGGCCACAAAGTATCCCCGCTTGGGCAGAGTATAAATATAGCCTTCGGCGGCCAATTGAGCATAGGCGTTCTCAATGGTAATGATGCTCACCCCAAGGTTTTTGGCAAAGGCTCGTTTGGAGGGGAGCTTTTCATTAGGCTTTAATAATTTTTGTAAAATATCTTTTTTGATGCAATGGTAGAGATATTCATACATGCTTTCTGACCCTATATTTTCAAAAGAATAGGTCAACATCTTGAGGACTCCTTCTCAATTTGGTCGTATAAAAAAATAGGAAATTGGTTATTTTTAATATAGCCAGATTTGAGTATACTTGAAACTGATGAACAAGTAAAGTGAGGTTTTGGTATGAATACTATAAACAACAAACAATATGACCTGAACAAGGAGCTTGCCCAAATGCTGAAAGGCGGCGTGATCATGGATGTGACCACCCCGGAGCAAGCGAAGATTGCCGAAGCGGCAGGAGCCTGCGCGGTGATGGCTCTAGAGCGGATCCCAGCTGACATTCGTGCTGTTGGCGGTGTATCCCGGATGAGTGATCCGAAGATGATAAAAGGTATCCAAAATGCAGTTTCTATTCCAGTTATGGCCAAGTGTCGGATCGGTCATTTTGTCGAGGCTCAGATTCTTGAGGCAATCGAAATTGATTATATTGATGAGAGCGAAGTGCTTTCCCCTGCTGATGATGTCTACCACATTGATAAGACCAGATTTAAGGTTCCCTTTGTCTGCGGGGCCAAAGATCTGGGGGAAGCTCTACGTAGAATTAACGAAGGAGCTACGATGATTCGGACCAAGGGTGAACCGGGCACCGGAGATGTAGTACAAGCCGTTCGTCATATGCGCATGATCAACCGTCAAATCAGCCGCGTGGTCGGTATGCGAGAAGATGAGCTGTTCCAAGAAGCAAAAGAACTTCAAGTGCCTTATGAGTTGGTGCTTTATGTCCATGAGCATCGTCGTCTGCCGGTGGTCAATTTCGCTGCCGGTGGTATCGCGACTCCTGCGGATGCTGCCTTAATGATGCAGCTGGGAGCGGAGGGAGTTTTTGTAGGTTCCGGTATCTTTAAATCGGGAGATCCTGCTAAAAGAGCCCAAGCG
This sequence comes from Desulfitobacterium sp., assembly GCA_050251735.1. Lineage (GTDB taxonomy): Bacteria > Bacillota > Desulfitobacteriia > Desulfitobacteriales > Desulfitobacteriaceae > Desulfitobacterium. Next base: position 50,873 of record JBFWMF010000008.1, on the reverse strand, counting down.
ATCGTCAAAGCAGTGACGAATTACCAGGATCCGAAGGTGTTGGCTGAACTGTCCGAGGATCTTGGGGAAGCCATGGTCGGAATCAACGAGCAGGAAATCGAGCTGCTTATGGCTGAACGAGGCAAGTAAGATGATCGTAGGAGTATTGGCTGTGCAAGGAGCCTTTGCCGAGCATGAGAAAATCCTCAAGGAACTTGGTGTCGATTATCTAGAGCTCCGCAATGGCAATGATGCTCGTCAAAATTTTGACGGACTGATTCTGCCGGGAGGGGAGAGTACCACCCAAGGGAAATTGCTCCGGGAGTTGGATATGTTCGAGCCTCTGCAGGAGAAGATCGTCGAGGGTCTGCCTGTACTAGGCACCTGTGCGGGACTTATTCTTCTTGCTGAAGAGCTCAGCAACGATTCGGCCCATCACTTTGGTACCTTACCGGTAACGGTTAAGCGGAATGCTTACGGAAGGCAGCTGGGGAGCTTTTATACCGAAGAGGTAGTTGGGGATTTGGGTAAGGTTCCCATGACCTTTATTCGTGCACCCTATATCGAGTCAGTCAAAGCGGGTGTGGAGGTTCTCGGTGAGGTCAATGAACACATTGTGGCTGTTCGTTATAAAAATCAAATCGGTCTTTCCTTCCACCCAGAATTAAATGATGATCGTAAAATCCATCAAATGTTTCTCGATATGATCTCTCATCGGGATCTCCAAACGTGGTCTCAAAATGTAATCTAATACGAAAGATCTGCTGATGGCGAAGAAAAAGGATTCAGCGAGCAATATAGAGAATTATATTTAGGCATTCCTCCGCGGGATGCCTATTTTCATGTTCTGTCGGCTATCTTGGGGTGAGGGAAGCTTTTTCGGTATATACTAAAGCTCAGGGAATTGGGAGGTTATGGCGGGACAAGGGACGATTGGCTTAGAAACTTTTGAGCAATTGCCCAAGGTGGATACCGTTCTCGTTCCGAAACGCAAAGCCCTGAACATCAAAAACGGATTAGCAAGCGCCTCGAGGAGGCCGGATACCCCTTGGTATAATTACTGTTTAATTAGTTAAGTTAATTGTTAGTTTTTTAAAAGAGATATTTGATTTACGAAGTGGAGGATAATAAATGATCAGCTTTAAAAATGACTATAGTGAAGGAGCCCATCCGCGGATTCTCGAGGCTCTGCTGGAATCGAACCTTGTTCAAGAGCAAGGGTATGGAGAGGACTCCTTTTGCCAAGGGGCCAGCGAACTTTTGCGTAAGCGGTTGGGAAATAAGGACTTGGATATTCACTTTCTTACGGGAGGAACCCAAGCTAATCTGGTGGCGATTTCGGCCTTTCTGAGACCTCATGAGGCCGCTATTGCTGCGCAGACCGGACATATCTTTGTCCATGAGACGGGGGCCATCGAAGCCACGGGCCACAAAGTGCTCACCGCGGAGAGCAAGGACGGCAAGCTTACTCCGGCCCAGATTCAAGGGGTGCTGACTGCTCATACTGACGAACATATGGTCAAGCCTAAGATGGTGTACATCTCCAATACCACAGAGGTGGGCACGGTTTATACTAAAAAGGAACTTCAGGCCCTCAGTCAGTTTTGCCGGGAAAAGGATCTTTACTTATTTATGGATGGGGCCAGACTCGGTTCGGCTTTGTGCGCGGAAGGGAACGATCTGGACTTAGCAGATTTACCTAAGCTAGTCGATGCTTTTTATATTGGTGGAACCAAGAATGGTGCCCTTCTTGGGGAGGCTTTGGTACTGTGCAATGAAGTCTTGAAACCGGATTTTCGCTATCATATGAAGCAAAAGGGTGCCCTTTTGGCGAAAGGAAGGGTAATCGGTATTCAGTTCCTTGAGCTTTTTCGGGATAATTTGTATTTTGACCTAGCAACTCACGCTAACCGTATGGCTTATAAGCTGCGCGATGAATTAAAAGAAGCAGGGGTTAAATTTCTTGCCGAATCCAGCTCTAATCAGGTCTTCCCCATTTTCTCCGAGGAGATCGTGGCCCAGCTTAAGGTTAACTATCATTTTGAAATTTGGGGCAAACTCGGCACACAGACTGCTATTCGATTGGTGACTTCCTGGGCGACACGAGAGGAAGCTGTAGATTCCTTCATGGCGGATCTCAAGGGAATTTTATAAAATAATGGCACAATTTTAACTTTACTTGTTTAATCTTAAACGTAGTAGGTACGATGATCTGAAGCTGGATAAATCATTATAGGTTTTATGATCAGAGGTTGGTCAAATTCTCAGATAAGGGGAATTAATGATGGAAAAGTTGGCGAATGTAGATAGTATTATTTTCGATCTAGACGGGACCTTATGGGATGCGACGAAGCTCGTATGCCTGTCCTGGAATCAGGCCTTGGAAGAGTATGCGCGTTCGCAAGGGCATCAATCTGAAGAAATCTCTATGGACCAAATCAAAAGTGTCATGGGACTGCAAATTCCCGAAATCGGTAGAAAGCTGTTTCCTAACTTGTCCGAGGAGGAACGGTGTCAGATCATGGAGCGCGGCGGAGAAATAGAGTTTGAGACGATCAGGACTCACGGGGGGATGTTGTATCCTCATGTGGAGAAAACTCTCGAAGCACTGGCACAAAGGCATAAGCTCTTTATCGTCAGCAATTGCCAAGATGGCTATATCGAATCATTTTTCTTTGCTCATCGGCTAGAGAAGTATTTTGTTGATTATGAGAATCCAGGTAGAACAGGCCTTTCCAAGGGCGAGAATATTAAGCTCATTATGGAACGAAACCATCTCCAGAATCCCGTTTACGTAGGGGATACCCTAGGAGATGCTAAGGCTGCGCAAATCGCTAAGATTCCCTTTATCTTTGCTCGCTATGGCTTTGGTTCGGTGGAGAACTATGTGGCCGCAATTGATCACTTTGATCAATTGCCTGATGTCATTAGCTGAAAAAAGGAAGCTTTCAATTAAAACCTTTTGTCATGACCTTTAATAAAAATTTATTAATTAAATGTTATTTTCTCCCTTTACATTGACGTTGCGTCAAGGTGTATTCTTAAACTCGTCAGGAGGTGATCACGTGGAATACACAGTGCAAAAGTTAGCTCATCTGGCGGGAATCAGCTCACGCACCCTCAGATACTATGATGAAATCGGGATTCTTAGGCCGGCTAGAATCGCTTCTTCAGGGTATCGAATTTATGGGCAACACGAGGTTGACCGCTTACAACAAATTTTATTTTACAGAGAGTTGGGGATGAGCTTGGAAGGAATTAAAGATATCATAACCTCAGCGGATTTTGATGGAGATAAGGCACTGCGTGAACATCGTGAGAAGCTTCTGGAAAAACGAGAGCAATTGGATCAACTCATCGAAAATGTTGAGAAGACCATTGCCCAAAAAGAAGGGAGAATCACTATGTCCGACAAAGAAAAATTTGCAGGATTTAAACGCAAGATGATTGAAGAAAATGAAGAGAAATATGGCCGGGAAATCCGCGAGAAATACGGTGAAGAAACCGTAGCTAAGTCCAACGAGAAGTTTATGAATATGTCCCAAGAGCAGTATGATGAATTCACTAAGCTCGGTGAAGAAGTGTTATCCACACTCTATGAGGCCTTTAAGACAGGGGACCCCGCAGGGGAGCTGGCTCAAAAAACAGCCGATCTCCATCGCCAATGGCTCACCTTCTCCTGGCCAAGTTACTCCAAGGAAGCTCATGCAGGACTGGCCCAGATGTATGTGGATGATTCAAGATTCACAGCTTATTATGACGAGAAGCAACCCGGGGCAGCAGAATTCCTCCGCGATGCCGTCCTCATTTATACAGGAATGAAGAAGTAAGAATCAATGAGTAACAGCACAAGATCAGATGAGTAACGAGACTCAAGATCAGATGAGTACTACTAAAGAGCTACAGATAACCATAAGAAGGAAGTGAAAAAGTGCACCTTGAACGCTAGAATTTTCTCTAACATTTGGGGTGCACTTGATGTTTGCTTAGGGTGTCTTTGCTAATTTTCGCCTCATGGTTTCTATGGAGAGTGTGTGTTGACCAAGAAGAGTGTTCAGGGATTGACTCTCCTCTTGAACATCGCTTAGTGTAGTGGAAACGGATTTTATAGCTAATTCGATAACATTTGTTCTGGAGTTAACAGTAGAGAGCATCTCCTGATGGTCTCGCTGATTTTGGTCATAATGAGCTTTTTGAACCTCAGCCATAATTCTGATATCTTTCCGAGTGCTTTCCAATGTAATCGTATTCTTTGCGATCTGTGTATGTAAGTCGCCAACATCTTTTTGCAGAGACGTGATATCGTTCTTCATGGAGCCAACATCTTGTTGGAGTGAGGAAATGTCATTCTTCATAGAAGAAATATCGTCCTTCATGGAGTGGATATCTTCACTCATCGCTGATTGGCCATGAAGTATCTTATTCAGGATTTCGCGTATCTCTGGATCCATCTCGTTTCACCGCCTTGCTAATAATATAACATATTTTGGATGATATTCAATAAGAATGTGTAGAAACGTGTTGGATTGACATGGCGATATGATAACTTATATAATATGAACAGAGGCCTTTATTGGCCCTATCTTAATGAAAGGTAAGGTATCTGCAGGAAATGAAGTAATTCACTTTACAAGAAAAATATGCTTATGAGATAAGTCGTAGTAACGGCTTTGAAACGCATGCATTTTTGACTGTGAGTGGATAGTGATATTCTGTGGATAGTTTTTCATACAACAGCGCTTTGACTGTATATTCTATTTGCCCTATGCCTGAAAAAAGTCTTTTAGGGCACAGGTGGAATATAGTCGCTGTGTTGTAATCTAAAATGGCACTATCCTCTCCACAAACAATAGGAGGGGTTTTTTATTTTATTAGTCGAGTGCAGCAATGTTAAAAAATACTTTGGAGACCGCCTAGTCATTGATATCAAAAAGCTAAGCCTATACTCAGAGGATAGGATCGGCATCGTTGGTATTAATGGGGTAGGCAAAACCACCTTGCTCAACTTACTCAGCCAAAAGCTCCTGCCCGACGAAGGGTGGGTGAAGCTCTATGGTCAATCTTCGACAATTTCTCAGCTTGAACGGCCTGAACAGGAAACGATCAGTCAGGAAATGGCGTCGAAATTCAAAATTCCTACGATCTACAGCGAGAAGTTGAGCGGCGGCGAAAAGACTCGTTTTAAGCTGGCGGTTTGCTTAAGCCAAAACAGCGCTATGATCTTTGCTGATGAGCCCACCAGCAATATGGATATGGAAGGAATCGAGCAGATTGAGCACTACTTTGCGGGGTATGACGGTGGCCTATTCCTTATTTCTCATGACCGCAGTCTCCTCGATGGTTTATGCAATAAGATTCTGGAGCTAGAGGATGGTCGAATAAAGATTTATCCGGGTAACTACAGCAGTTATCGTGAGCAGAAGGCTCGCGAAAAAGAACGAGCTCAGTTTGAATATGAACAATACGTTTCAGGAAAAAAACGTTTAGAGCGAGTCGTGATTGAGACCAGCGAAAAGTCAAAGTCGGTACGCAAGACTCCCCGCAGGATGGGAAACTCAGAGGCCAGGCTGCACAAGATGGGGAACCAAAAAGCTAAAGCTACCCTAGATCGAACCAAGAAAAGTGTCGAGTCTAGAATTGAGCAATTGGAAATCAAAGAGAAGCCCAAGAAGATTGAGAAAATCAAGCTAGATCCTGCGGAGACCCAAAAACTGCATAGTAAAGTGATCATTGAAGGAAAGAACATCAATAAAGCCTTTGGTAATCGCCTTATATTTCGCGAGGCAGGATTTCAGATTGAAAATGGAGCAAAGGCAGCCCTAATCGGCCCCAATGGGTGTGGAAAAAGTACCTTGCTGAAAATGATCATGGAGGGAGAGGAGTCCGTAAGGATTGCCCCCAGTGCTAGAATCGGTTATTTCAGCCAGGATTTGAGCATCTTAGAGGAGCAGAAAAGTGTCTTGGACAATGTTATGGCTGAAAGCATCTATGCTGAGAGCTTTGTCAGAAGTTTATTAGCTCGGTTGCTTTTTAAAGGAGATCAGGTGTATAAGAGGGTCAGTGTGCTGAGCGGGGGAGAGCGGGTGAAGGCTTCCTTTGCTAAAATCCTTTGCCAAGATTATAATCTCTTGGTGCTCGATGAACCAACCAACTACTTGGATATTAACTCTCTGGAGGTCATTGAAGAGGCACTACAGAATTATGATCGGTCTTTGCTTTTTGTCTCCCACGACCGCCACTTTATTAGTTCTGTGGCAAACTTCATTCTAACCATCGAGGGTCATAAGATTGTCAGTTTCAAAGGAAGCTATGTTGAATTCCTAGCAAACCTGAAGAAGGTTCCGAATAGCGATAAGCAAGATAGCGGAGAGGAAGAAGTCGCCAAGAAAATCATTGTGCTGCAAAACCGCTTAAGTGAGGTGGTGGGCAGAATTTCCCTGCCCTCGAAGAAAGGCAACCGCGAAGCCCTAGACCAAGAGTATGACGAAATACTCGCTGAGTTAAAGCGACTCAGGGCCTTGCTAGAATAAGATGTAAGATCATCTCCATATTAATATTTCAGTTAGCGAATTGCAGACTCTATTACAGGGTCTGCTTTTCTTATAGTGTCATTGTTACAAATGTTTGTTTGACAAATACTATTAATGCAGATATAATTCACTAGTAAACTACTAGATCAGTAGATTAGTAGATTAGTAAATTATCAAATAATAATTGACTGGGTTGGTAAGCGCAAATCTGTAAGCATGAGTCCATATCCATAAAAGTAAATCGAAGAAACAAGAAGAAAAGTGAATCCGGAAAAGCAAATCAAGATAGGCAAAATTATTAAAAGCAAATGTATGGAGGTTAAGCCATGAAAATTCCTACAAGTTTAAAACATAAACCTGTCATTGTATCGGAAAACTATGAGAATGTGGATGGCCGCTATGCTTACCAATCAGATGCCAAAGGAATTTCCCTGGGTCTAGCACAGTGGAATGATCGGGGGAAGGTCGATATTTCCGCTAAGGTATGGCGCTATACAGGTGAAAAGTGGTCAAGGCAATCAGAAGAACTACCCCTTCACCGGGTGCTCGACTTGGCGATTCTCGTCTGCCGAACCAAGCTCCACTTTCGGGAAGCTTATCGGTATGAAAAGCTCTATGACCCAGAAAACCCCGTTATTGACCGAGTCGGTTTGCAAGGAGATGCCATGACAGTGGCTGTCTGTACTGATAATGATAAGATTGATGAAGATATCAAGCTTTTTAATCAAGCTCTCAGTAATGACGATGAGCTCATGGGTGAGCGATTACGGACGCTCGCCAGACTTCTAAAGGAGATGGGATATTAAAGTTATGGATAGAAAAAAGGAGCTCAAAGAACAATATAAGCAGATGAGACCAGATATGGGCATCATGGGCATTCGTTCCAAACTAGATGCTTGGTGTTATCTTGAAGGAAGTCAGAATCTGCGTGCTGTCCTCAACGGAGCCCGCTTCAAACTGGAAACGAATTATCATCCAAGTCGCGAGCTATTGAAAAAGTGGCAGAAGTTGGGAGCGGAAAATTTCACATTTGAAGTGCTGGAACAGCTAGAGTATGATAAAGATGAAACGAAAACGGATTATAGTGATGACCTGGAAATTTTGTTGCTCGAGTGGGAAGAAAAATTAGTGAGTCAAGGCATCACCGTGGTGAAAAGATAACTACCCCGAATTATCACATAGCAAAGGTCTGATGTGGAAAATGCACAAACGAAGGATAATCACCTTGGCTATTGCCATCCTTGCCCTTGTCTTGGGAATTCTCTATGCCCTCTACCAAGGGGGAAATTCAAACAATAACAGCGCCTTGCCTAATCAACAGGGAGGTAATAATTTCTCCATGCTCCCGAATGCTCCACCCAAGGTTGACCCCATCGCCGAACAGCTGAAAACCATGTCCTTAGAGGAAAAAGTAGGGCAACTGGTGATTGTCGGGACTGATGGCTATGAGATCAATGAAAATACCCAGCGGCTGATTCAAACCTATCATGTGGGTGGGTTTATTCTTTTTCAGAAAAATATCAGGGATACTCAACAGATGCTAGATCTCGTTAACTCTTTGAAGAAGACGAATGCCATTAATGAGACTCCGTTGTTTTTGGCTCTTGATGAGGAGGGCGGAAGAGTATCCCGGATGCCTGCTGACTTGCAGAAGATGCCTTCTAGTCAAAAGGTGGGAAGACAGAATAACCCTGATTTAGCGAACCGTGTAGGAGAAATCCTGGGGCAAGAACTAAAGGCCTTCGGTATGAATGTTGATTTCGCTCCAGTTTTAGATATTTTTAGCAACCCTCAGAACACGGTCATCGGGGATCGGGCCTTTGGAAGTACACCTGAGCTGGTTAGTGAGCTGGGCATTCAAACGATGCAGGGAATCCAAGCGCAAAGCATCATCCCAGTAGTCAAGCATTTTCCGGGACATGGCGATACCACGGTGGATTCTCATGTGGGTCTACCCAAAGTTGATTATGACCTTGAACGCTTAAAAAACTTCGAGCTCATTCCTTTTTCTGATGCCATAGCCCAGGATGCGGATGCCATCATGCTGGCGCATATCCTGATACCACAGCTTGATCCTGATTATCCCGCTTCCTTTTCGAAAACCCTGATCACCGACATTCTACGTGATGATATGGGGTTTGAGGGGGTCGTCATCACAGATGATATGACCATGGGGGCTATCCTAGAGAATTATGAGATCGGCCAGGCGGCGGTAAAATCCTTGCAAGCCGGGAGCGATATCGTCTTAGTTTGTCATGACTTTGCCAAAGAGGAAGCGGTGCTGCAGGCAATCCTGACAGCTGCTCGAACCGGTGAAATATCAACCGCTAAAATTGATGAAAGTGTGTATCGAGTGTTGGCTTTAAAGAAAAAATATGCGCTTTCCAATCAGTCAGTAGAATCTGTAGATGTCCAAGGGATCAACGCTAAAATCGCAAAGCTGTATGAGGATTATCCTGCGCTGAAGTAGGAGAGCGTGTTTCACAACAACGGGTTCCGTTTTGAGGTGCAAAACGTCAAATTAGCATCAGAAAAGGTAGATGAATTAGCAATAATTTCGTCCACCTTTTTTGGTTCTATTTCAGGCTTTCGGTCATTTTGAGTGCTATATTGGTAACGATTGGTAAGCGTGTTTAAGTCCCGATAAATCAGGTGGATAAAAAATAAATTAAGAAAATCAAGGGGGATTATTATGTTTCGGAAAATGAGAAGATTTAAACAGGAAATACCTGAACAGGAATGTATTGATATTTTAAAAAAGCAGCCAAGAGGAGTTTTAGCAGTATATGGGGAAGATGGTTATCCATATGCTTTTCCAATGAATTATATTTATATGGAGCAAAAACTTTACTTTCATTGCGCGAAAGAAGGGCATAAATTTGATGCAATAACTGTGGATAACCGTGTATCTTTTTGCGTTATGGATGAAGGCTTTTGTAATGACGGGGAATGGGCATTAAATATTAGAAGTATTGTCATCTTTGGTAAAGTAAAAATGATTGATGATGCAGATAAAACATTAAAAATTGTTCATCAACTGGGGCTTAAATATTATCCAACAGCTGAATCTGTTGAAGAAGAAATTCGTAAAGCAATTTCAAGAGTACAAGTTTGGGAATTATCCATAGAACATATGACTGGAAAATTAGTAAATGAGTCGTAGCTAGATTGTTTGTTAAACTGCATTATTCTTATTTTGCGACAAAGAGATTCCACACTAAAAGGGCGGCTAATTGATTACCAATAAGCCGCCCTTTCGTGCTAATTTTATATCTAAATTAGGTCTAATTTTAGTGCCAATTCGTATATGATTTCAGTAGTTTGCACCTTAAAAGAGAACCCATTGGTTACACATATCCCTTCTAACTACCTACAGTCAGCCCATTTAGTCTTCTGGGATAGAAAACTAAGGAATGGAAAATATCACTAGAGTGCAGCAATGCTAACGAGCAAGATAACCGGTTACAGTCCAAATGCCTGTCTCATCTTGACGGATTAAGCGTTCCAGATATACGGTTCTTACCGGACCCTCCGAGGCTTGGATGACTGCTCTCTTGCCATCATTTTCAGTCATCCTCAGGGTATCATAGTCCAGAGGCGGCTCGCCAACGATCCCTTCGGGGGAAATCTGCAGGGCGATGAAGGTGAAAGCGACTTGGACAGGATCAAGCTGCCAAGGGCTGCTTCCCGAATCCACCTGTTGTTGGTTGTTTTTCACGACTTCCAGATCAATAGGAACCTTGTTGATGGTCTCCTCGGGAGGTAGTGGCTTGGCTTGAGGGGTAAGGTCTAGGGTGTCGGTTAATTGTTGGGCCAGCTCTTTAAAGCGCTTACCTTGAACTTGAATTTCCAGATCCTTTTGCTGCCAGCGTAGGCTATTGGACAGGATTTCCAGAGGCCCATCTTCGGCTTGGCCTAGAGCTGCTTGGGGATCGATATCCAGCGCCCCAGTAGCTTTTGTTTGGATGATGATCGTATCTTCGAAGTCAAAGACAATACGCTGTGGTGCTGCGAAGATGCGCCGTGGGGTAGCGGAAAGTTCTAAGGGTGCTAAGCTACTGATCCGGATGGCTTCCTCAAGGCTAGCAACAAGTAGGTCGTTCCTGTTGTCTACCACTCGGTAATCTGGTAGTGGATTATAAGTGAAAATATCTTCGGGAATGGTGGTATTGGTTTCTAAGCTAATATAGGTGTAGGTGGTTTGCAGAGATTTCTGCATTGCAGTTTGTAGTTGGATAGGCAAATGAGTTTCTTGGTCAATCCAGAGAGAATAGGGTAGTCCTCCGGGAGGTTGGATCTCAATATGAGTGGCAGCTCGTCCGGCAATAGTTTCCTTGCCGAGGATTTTATGGGGATAGCTTAAAGCTTTGGCGGCCTCATTCTGGAGATCGAAGTCATGAGGATCTGCATAAATGGGAAGAAGGGAGATTTCCTTGGTAGAGGAGTTGGTGCGCCAACGGATCTCGCCGTTGTTTACGGTAAGAAAACCATCTTGGTTTTGCGTGGCATATTTTTCCCCGACAGACCAGATTTCCGTGCGGATCTGGAATTGACGCTCACCTGCATCATTGATGCTGATTTTCTCTAGGATACCATGGTAATTCTCTAATTTCTTAACTGATCCTTCCATGGCGAGGACGATGTTTTGCGAAGAGCCTGACCAAGTCGAGAACAAAAAGAGGACGACGAGGATGCTTGCCACAAGTCCGGCCCAGGGGAGGAGTTTTTTCTTCACTGGGAGTAGGCTGGGGTTTCGTGAGGGGTTATTATTTGCACCCAGTGAGCTGGCCTGATGTTTTTTTCCTTGGCCGTTTTCAAAGGGCTCAAGCTTTTGCCAGAGGTTAGCTACGAAATCTTCACTCGGTTCTTGTATAGATGAGGATCCCTTTTTTAGGATTTGGGCGATGGCTTGGAGCTCTTTTACTTCATCAGGCACATCTTTAGTTGTTTTATTAGTCCCTTCATCAGATGCCTCATAAGCGTCTTCAGGCATTTCTCTGGTGTCTGTTGCAGACATATCCGTCTCTAACCATTGCCCTTGATTGAGATCATTGATTAAGTCATCCAAGAGAGCTTCTGCCGAGAGCGAATTTCTTTGCTGATTGTCGTTGGTCACGATGCTCCTCCTTTCTGTTCGTTGTTCCGCATCAAATCCCGTAAGGCTTGCAGGGCTCGATATTGAAGACCGCGAATGGCATCCTCACTGCGTCCCATAAGAGCGGCAGTCTCCTTGTGCGAGTAGCCTTGAATAATGCGGAGTTCAATGGTCTGCCGATAATCGGGGGGGAGTTTTGCCATGAGTTCTTGGATTAGGGCCTGATTCAACCAATCTTCTTCAGGAGAGGGGGACTCTTGGCTGGGTGCTTGGTCGAGATGGCTTTGGGCTCGGCGTGTCGTTCGAAAACGATCAGTGATGAGATTGCGCGCAATTTGCTTAAGATAAGCAAAAGGGGGAAGGAACAAAATATCACGCGAAAATTTAAACTTTCTTCTGGGGGATGTGCGTCTATACTATAGGAGAGGATAATTATCCAAGAATGAAGTGCACTTCAAAGGAGTAGGAGTTATGTTACATAAAAAGTCCGCTCGCGAGCTTGAGGACTACTTATTAGCGAATCAAGAGTACATTTATCGACTGGCTTACAGCTATGTTAAAAACCCTGAGGATGCTCTGGATCTCGTCCAAGAGTCCATTATTAAGGCGATATCTTCAGCGGAATTGCTGAAAGATCCTCAAGGGATGAAGAGTTGGGTCTATCGCATAGTGGTCAACACGGCGCTGGATTTTTTGCGCAAGCAAAAGCGTATGGTGGTGGTCGATCAGGAGACACTTAATTCCTATACTGAATCTGTAGCTGGAGCGGATGATTATTCCGATCTCGATTTAGCTAAGGCCATCGAGGAATTAACGCCCACGGATCGGACTCGGATCGTGCTCCGTTATTACGAGGACCTAAAAATTGAGGAGGTTGCCTTTATTTTAAAGGAAAATGTGAATACCACAAAATCCCGTCTTTATGGGACCCTAAAAAAGCTCCGTTTGCAGATGCAAGAACCTATCGATGTTCAATCCGTTCAGGAGGTGTAGTATGAGCGAGAAAAATATAAAAGAAAACACTATGAACGAGAAAAAATTTGATGAACTGAAAGAAGACTATGAGAAGGTGGCTATCCCGGAAGAATTAGACCAAGTTGTCCGCAAGGCACTACAGACCGGCAAGCAAAGTCGGAAGAATCGTCAATGGCTGCATCGTGTGTCAGCAGTGGCCGCTGGCATCGTCATCTTTGTAGGGGGCATTAATATCAGTCCCACCATGGCTAGTGTTTTAGCTGAGGTGCCGGGTATGAAGAACTTGGTCCAAGTGTTGACCTTTCGGGATTATCAGTTTGATGATGGGTTGCATCAAGCCAACATTGAAGTGCCGGCTATTACCGGCCTCGAAGAATCTGGCTTAGGTGATGCCTTAAACCAGAAGTATCTTGAAGAGAACCAAGCGCTTTATGAGCAATTCATGATCGACGTGAAAGAAATGGAAGCGCTGGGGGAAGGCCACTTAGGGGTGGATAGCGGTTATATGATCAAGACGGATAATGAACGTTTGTTATCAATTGGCCGCTATGTAGTGGAAATGGTCGGTTCTTCGTCTACAGTAATCAAATATGATACCATCGATAAGGTGGAGCAAGTCCTTATTACTTTACCCAGTCTTTTTAAAGATGATCAGTATGTGGCGGTTATCAGTGACTATATCGTTGACCAGATGAACCAAGCCATGGATAAGGATCCCAACATGATGTATTGGGTTGAAAGAGAAGGTCAAGAGGAAGAGATGTATTTTGAGCCCTTCCGACAGATTTCTCCTGAGCAGAGCTTCTTTATCAATCCGGATTACAAGCTGGTCATATCGTTCGATAAGTATGAAGTCGGTCCCGGGGTTATGGGGGTCCAAGAGTTTGTGATTCCGACCGAGGTCATAGCTGACCTGCTAGTCAGTAATGAGTATATTAAACCTTAAAAATAACTATAGCCACTATAGCGAAAACCCAGTCTTCTGTGAAGCTGGGTTTTCTTTTATATCGGTTGATAGTATAACTCAACTAAGGTAGCTGCCTTCGTTCAGAATGTATCGTTCAATAATAGTAGAAGTGATAGCGGAGTCAATCTATAGTATAATGATATGGCTTGTAGTTTAGTTAAGAATTTTCGTGTATGGGAGCGGTTTTTCTGGATAGTAAGCAAGATTGGAAGAAGAATATAATTTTGTTCTTAACAAGTCAGACCATATCCCTTTTTGGCTCATCATTGGTGCAATACGCTATTATGTGGTATATCACCTTGAAGACCCAATCGGGCATCATGATGATGGTCTCAATTTTTTGTGGTTTTCTCCCCACCTTTTTTCTTTCGCCCTTTGCCGGGGTGTGGGCGGATCGTTATAATCGTAAAACCCTGATTATCTTGGCTGATTCCATGATTGCTACTTGTACCCTTATTCTTGCGCTTTTGTTTTATGCCGGATATGAAATGATGTGGCTGCTCTTTGCCATGTCAGCGATTCGCGCTCTGGGAGCAGCTGTGCAAATGCCTGCCATTGGAGCCTTTCTCCCCCAGTTGGTTCCTGAGGAGCAATTGACTAGGGTGAATGCGGTCAATGGCAGTATCCAATCGGCGGTTATGCTGATTTCGCCGGTCGTAAGTGGTGCGCTGATGAGCATGGCTTCTCTCGAGATGATTTTCATGATCGATGTGCTGACGGCCACGGTTGCCATTGTATTCCTGCTGCTGTTTTTGCACGTGCCTGCCCACCGCAAAGCTCAAGAAAAGCAGCCGATAAGCTATTTTGGCGATATGGTTGAAGGAATACACTATATCAACGATCATGCCTTCTTGAAGAAGTTTTTTATTTTTTGCGCAGGGTTCATGATTCTGGCGGCTCCGGCAGCTTTTCTGACACCTTTGCATGTAACGCGAGCCTTCGGGGTTGATGTCTGGCGCTTGACAGCTCTAGAAATGACCTTTTCCATAGGTATGATGGCAGGTGGAATCCTGATGGCGGTATGGGGAGGATTCAAGAATCGGGTGTATTCCATGACACTAGGCACACTCATGTTTGGGGCCTGCACCGTAGCTCTTGGGGTGACTCCGAATTTTTGGGTATACCTTTTGTTTATGGGTTTGATTGGAGTAGCCATGCCGATATTTAATACGCCTTCTTATGTCATGCTTCAGGAGAAGGTTGAACCGGATTTTCTGGGGCGAGTTTTTGGCGTCCTCTCCATGATTTCCAGTACCATGATGCCCTTAGGTATGCTGGTTTTTGGCCCCTTAGCAGATGTTATTCCAATAGAATATATGCTGCTCGGAACCGGAGTGTTGATATTTATTGAGAGCTTTTTTCTTATCGGCAGCAAAGTGCTGGTGGAGGCAGGGAGACCGAACGTTAAGGATGATCCGTCGTAGTGCATAAAAAGTGAACAGATGAGTGCAGGATAGGTTCAGGAGGATTGGCAGAGGAAGGATGACTCAGAAGGAAGGACTGAGAAGAGGTACCGAATCAACTAAGAAGATAGACTCAAAGTGGCAGTGTGAAATTATATTCTTCACCCTGCCACTTTTGCTTCGCTTACTTACTTACTTACTTACTAACCTACCTACCTACCTACCTACCTGCTTACTTACTTACTTCTTATTATTCTTCGGTAGTCGTGTTCAACTGAGCATGATATTCCTGCAAAGATTTCACAACGGCTTTGGTGTTGGAAGCCTCGCGATGAGCGGCAATTCCTTTGGCACTGGCTAAGGCAGCGGCTGTGGTAGTGATGTATGGGATTTTGTGTTTAATAGCTGTCTTGCGGATATAGGAGTCGTCTTGTAGACTGCGCTTGCCGGTGGGGGTGTTAATAACCAATTGAATCTTGCCATTCATGATTTCATCAGGGATATGGGGTCGGCCTTCAAAAATCTTATAGATATACTCAGCGTCGATACCGTGGTCTTGGAGATATTGCCTGGTTCCTTGAGTTGCTTTGATGGTAAAGCCTAATTTCAGGAACTCTTGGGCTGTTTCGGCGACGATGGAGGAACGGTCCTGTTCAGCGATGCTCATGAGCACGGTTCCGGCAGAGGGGAGAGGGGACTGGGTCGCTTCCTGAGCCTTATAATAAGCCAGACCAAAGGAGTCGGCCATGCCTAGGACTTCTCCTGTCGAACGCATCTCCGGACCAAGCAGAGGATCGACCTCTGGGAATTTATCGAAGGGGAAGACCGCTTCTTTTACGCCAAAGTGCTGAAGCTCGCTGGGTTTAAAGTTGGTCACCGTGTCGGTTTCAATGCCGGCATAATCAGCCATTACTAACTCTGTGGCTAAGCGGGCCATGGGGATATTGCAGACCTTGGAAACCAAAGGCACAGTACGGGAGGCGCGCGGATTGGCTTCCAGTACATAGACTTTATCATCGGCAATAGCGTATTGAATATTCATCAGCCCAATGACATGAAGCTCTTGGGCAATTTTTTGGGTGTAATCGACGATGGTTTTCAAGTGGTTTTCCGGAATGCTTATAGGCGGAATGACGCAAGCAGAGTCTCCCGAGTGAATTCCCGCCAATTCGATATGTTCCATGACAGCCGGGACGCAGGCATGCTTGCCGTCGGAAACCGCGTCGGCTTCTGCTTCGATGGCATTAACCAGGAACCTGTCGATGAGAATCGGATTCTCCGGTGTCAGATCTACTGCCGCGCTTACGTATTCTTGAAGCTGTTCTTTATCGTAAACAACTTCCATACCACGCCCGCCCAGGACAAAGGAAGGGCGGACCATGACGGGATAACCAATGCCCTCTGCTGCTTCCAGTGCTTCCTCTAGGTTGGCAGCCATACCGGCTTGGGGCATAGGGATGTCCAATTGCTCCATCATTTTGCGGAACTGATCCCGATCCTCGGCTAGATTAATAACTTCCGGAGGAGTACCCAGTATTTTTACACCTGCATCCTGTAATTGGGTGGCAATATTTAAGGGAGTTTGACCGCCAAACTGGACGATAGCGCCGAGGGGCTGCTCTTTTTCGTAAATACTTAAGACGTCTTCCACGGTAAGCGGTTCAAAATAGAGTTTATCTGAGGTGTCATAATCTGTGGACACTGTCTCCGGGTTGCAATTGATCATGATGGTCTCGTACCCTAAATCCCGTAAGGCAAAGGCAGCGTGGACACAGCAGTAATCAAATTCGATCCCTTGACCAATGCGGTTCGGGCCACCGCCCAAGATGAGGACTTTTTCACGGTTGCTCGTGCTTACTTTGTCCGGAGCATTATAGGTGGAGTAGTAATAGGCAGCATTCTCCACCCCGCTTACCGGGACACTATCCCAGGCTTGAGCTAGGTTTAAGGCTAGACGTTGCTTGCGAATTTTGGATTCCGGCACATGTAAGATCTGCGCAAGATAGCGGTCTGCAAATCCATTTTTCTTAGCTTGCAGCAGTAGGTGACCGGGAAGCTCTTGATCCTGATAAGTTAGAACCTGTTCTTCCAGATCCACGAGTTCTTTCATTTGCTGGATGAACCAGAGCTTTATATAGGTGATTTGGCTTAAGACTTCAGGATCGGCCCCCTTGCGCAAGGCTTCATACATAATAAATTGACGCTCACTGGAGGGTTCTTGCAGCAAAGAAAGTAGTTCCTCTAAGCTTTTGTTGTGGAAATCCTTAGCGAAGCCCAAGCCGTAGCGGCCTATTTCCAGAGAACGGATCGCTTTTTGCAGAGCCTCCTTGTAGTTTTTGCCGATGCTCATGACTTCCCCGACAGCGCGCATTTGCGTACCGAGCTTGTCTTCCACCCCTTTGAATTTTTCAAAAGCCCAGCGGGCAAATTTGATCACGACATAATCGCCGTAGGGTGTATATTTATCCAAAGTCCCGGCGCGCCAGTAAGGTATCTCATCGAGAGTGAGTCCCGCAGCTAGCAGAGCAGAGATTAAGGCGATGGGGAAGCCGGTAGCTTTGGAAGCCAAGGCTGAGGACCTGGAGGTCCGGGGATTGATTTCGATGATGACGACCCGCCCTGTGTCAGGGTTGTGAGCAAACTGAACGTTGGTTCCACCGATGACTTCGATGGCTTCCACGATAGAATAAGAGTATTTTTGTAAGCGGTCTTGGAGCTCCTTGCTGATGGTCAGCATCGGTGCACTGCAGAAGGAATCACCCGTGTGAACGCCGACGGGATCGATATTTTCGATAAAGCAGACGGTGATCATCTGGTTCTTGGCATCGCGAACCACTTCTAGCTCCAGCTCTTCCCAACCCAGCACAGATTCTTCAATCAGAACTTGCCCAATCATACTGGCGGCAATACCGCGGTTGCAGACAGTTCTTAGCTCTTCCACATTATAGACTAGGCCGCCACCAGTGCCGCCCATGGTGTAAGCAGGACGTACAACGACAGGAAAACCTAGCTCCTGAGCAATTTTTTCTGCTTCCTCGACACTGTACGCAGGGCTGCTCTTTGGCATATCAATGCCCAGCTTCTCCATGGTCTGCTTAAAGGCGATGCGATCTTCACCGCGCTCGATAGCGTCTAACTGAACCCCAATGATCTGCACCCCATATTGATCGAGGATACCTTCCTTAGCTAGTTCGGAACTGAGATTTAAACCCGTCTGTCCCCCTAAATTAGGCAGGAGGGCATCGGGGCGCTCTTTTTCAATAATCTCGGCTATTCTCTTGACATTAAGTGGCTCAATATATGTGGCATCTGCCGTGGTAGGATCAGTCATAACGGTGGCAGGATTGGAATTCACGAGGATTACTTCATAGCCCAGCTGTTTCAGTGCTTTACAGGCTTGGGTTCCTGAATAGTCAAATTCTGCTGCTTGTCCGATCACAATTGGACCCGAACCAATAATCATAATCTTATGGATATCATTTCTTTTCGGCATGTGTATGATCAACTCCTTGTTTAAGTAGTGGGGAATTCCTTGGGATATTTCCAAGAGCTAGTATTGTATAATTATACATTGAAAAGCATAAAAATAACAATACCTTTTTCGTTACTATCGGATAAATTTATATTATAGGCGGTGCCTTCGATCGTCGGTAAACTTTCTTTGTTGACAGGGCAAGAGGGTATTCTGGAATGAACATAGAAGATAGTATTCCAAAGTGACTTAACAAAATTCTTGACATCAGACCGACTTTTAATTTTGAAGAGTTTTCAAGGGGAGGCCCTAATTTCCAAGACCCCTTTTCTCGTAGCTATTGCGAGGTGAATTTGAAGAGTTTTCAAGGGGAGGCCCTAATTTCCAAGACCCCTTTTCTCGTAGCTATTGCGAGGTGAATTCAGCTACCTATGTATGGTAATATTACAGAAGAATGAGTTAGAATGATCTACTCTAATTGATGGGCATAAAGGGGGAAGCGTATTGCTGGAAAAAGTGATGCAGACTGCACAAGCCATTGAAGATGTACTGACAACCATAAGACGAGATATTCATAGGCAGCCCGAATTGGCACTGCAGGAAGATAAAACGGCAAATTATATAGCAGATAAACTTAGAGCCTTAGGGTGTGAAGTCACTGAGAATGTCGGAAAAACTGGGGTCGTCGGGCTTATCAAAGGGAGTGAAGCAGGGAGGACCCTAGCCATTCGTGCTGATATGGATGCATTACCTATTGAAGAAGAGACAGATCATGGGTTTTGCTCCACCGAGAAAGGAATCATGCATGCCTGTGGTCATGATGCTCATATTGCAGTTGTTTTGGGTGCTGCGCAGATACTCTCCGGCATGAGGAATTCCTTTGCTGGTAATATCAAACTGATTTTTCAACCCAGTGAAGAATCGCCTATAGGGGGAGCGGACCAGATGATTGGCGAAGGGGTGTTGGAGAATCCAACAGTTGATGCAGCAATCGCACTTCATGTCAATCCGGGTTTAGCCACAGGTCAGATCGGCTATAAGGAGGGTCCCTTCTTTGCCACGGTGGCTTACTTTACCATTGAGATTATAGGAAAAGGCGGACATGGAGCATTGCCCCATCAATCGGTTAATCCGATTTTGGTGGCTGCCGAATGCATTCAAGCCCTCCAAACCATTGCTTCAGCTCAAGTAGATCCTATGGAGCCTTTTGTCTTGAGCATAGGCTCGATTCATGGGGGACAAAAATCCAATATTATTCCAGAAAAAGTCTCTATGGAGGGAACGGTACGATGCTTTGGGGATGACTTGATGAATCGTACAGGCGAGATTATGGAAAATATCCTCCGTTCCATCACGGCGGCTCACGGGGCCGGGTATACATTAAAGTTTAAATCAGAAGTAAAGACCTTAATCAATGACAAGGCCATGATCGAGCTTATCAAGGAAGCAGGGGAGGAAATCCTGGGAAAAGAGAATACTCTGGCTGTTTCGCCGGTTCTCTTGGGAGATGATTTTGCGTCCTTTAGCCAGCTTGTTCCATCAGCCTATGTCTATTTAGGTGTTGGATTCCCCGAGCAACCAAATTTCGCTCTGCACCATCCGAAATTTGACCTAAATGAAAGAGCATTGCCCCTTGGAGCAGCCTTGCTTAGCTACACTGCTCTCAAGTTTCTTGACACCTCTGATTTTATCGTTAAGGGAGTATAATTATGAATTACAATTTTGATGAATACATTGACCGCTACGGAACAGAAAGCTCCAAATGGGATGGCTTCGAACATCGCTTTCCGGGCTTAGATGCTCAGGGCAGTATTCCTATGTGGGTTGCGGATACGGATTTTCGTGCACCCCAAGAGGTCATCGATGCTATCGTAGCGAAAGCTCAGTTCGGTATCTTTGGTTACCCTAAAAGCAAGGGCGAAGCCTTTGATAAGGCAGTCATTGACTGGATTTTAAAACGGCATGGTTGGCAGCTTGATCCAGAATGGATCGTGCCTACGGCTGGGGTAGTTCCTGCTATTACCCATGCTATTCAAGCGTTTACCGAGGAAGGGGATGGGGTTCTCATTCAACCCCCGGTCTACTATCCCTTTAAAAAGACAATCCAGAATAATAAACGCAGGGTCATTGAAAATCATCTACTATTTAATGAAGAAACAGGGCAGTACGAAATCGATTTTGAAGACTTTGAGAACAAGCTTAAAGACCCTAACACAAAAATGTTTATCCTATGCAATCCTCATAATCCTGTAGGAAGAGTGTGGTCTGAAGAGGATTTGCGAAAAATCGGCGAATTATGTCTCAAACATCACGTCCGGGTGTTTTCTGATGAGATTCACTCTGACTTGATTCTGCAGGGGAGCCGTCATATTCCTCTCGGAATGCTGGATGAAAGGTTTAATCAAAATGTCATAACTGCCTTTTCAGCCAGTAAGACCTTTAATTTAGCGGGATTACAGACTTCGGTAGTCATCCTTCCCGATGGGGAAATGCGCAAAAAGTTTATTGAACAATTGGATATCAATCAGGCACGAGACATCAATATATTTGGCACCATTGCCTTAGAAGCTGCCTACACTCATGGTGAAGGCTACTTGAACGCATTTCTAGAGCAGATCGAGAGTAATATCGATTATGCCATCGATTTTGTTGAGAAAAATCTCCAAGGGGTTCGCATTATTAAACCTCAAGGGACCTATCTGGTATGGTTTGATTTCCGGGGGACAGGTCTCACCGCTGATCAAATCGACGCCTTGATTATTGAGAAAGCCAAGGTGGCTGTGGACTTGGGGCGCTGGTTTGGGGAAGAGGGCGCAGGCTTTTTACGGTTTAATTTTGCTTGCCACCGCTCAACACTGGTAAAAGCTCTTGATCAAATCAAGGAGGCTATGAGTTCTTTATAATAATATGATGCAATAATACGATGCAATGATGCATAGTGTAAAAATGAGACCTTTGCCGGGTGATTTTCCCAAGCAAAGGTCTCATCGTATATTGTGATTCTGCTTATCCGATTCGTTTTAGTAAATCGCAGCGCTTAGCTAGGTACGTCAGAATCAGACATCTCCGCCCGTCTAATATACCAGTTGTACAACTAAATAATGCTGAGAGGTATATAACTGGAGGGGATTCAATATGGTAAAATTAAAATTTACAAAGTCATTAGTTTTGGGAATGTGCTTAACTTTGGCTTCTGCGGGAGCTGTTTATGCAAGTGACGATAAAACTGCTACTGAAGCTGCGGGTCAAGTTCAGCCCTCGGCTGCGAGCACCATGCTTGCTCCTGATACTGCTGTCTCAAGTCCTGCTGACCCGGGTCCAGAGATTCCGGCGGACCTGCTCAATCTACAAAGAGAAATTGATCAGTTTGTTTTTGATCAGCATCGCGGGGAGTTTGCAGAAAAGGGCTTTTCAGTGACTCATACCGGCCCAACGGCAGATTATGTGGAGATCGGTATCCAACCTTATAGCGAAGCAAATGCCGAATATCTTTATGGCATGTTTGGCAAGGAGAAGGTCAAAGTCGTGGAGGGTCAATTTGCAGTCGCTTTAGCCGCAAATACGGGTGGAGCCGAACCAGCAATGGATACCCCTCTCTCAGCACCTGTTGGAGAGATTGCTACTGACGCAAAAATTACCTCCGCTGAAAGTGACAAAAAAGGAGCAGAAGACAATGTGTCAGCCAATACTTTGCTTTACGGAATCGGTGCTGTTGTAGTCCTTGGGGCGGGAGCCTTTGGGATTAAGCAGATGCTTCCCTAGAAAAAGTAAATAAATTAACACGGTTGCAGCGATTCGCGTTGATATGGAAGGGATGGACAATGGAAGCTGAGCAAATTAAGAAGATGATTGAGGAGGCGACGAAATGAGTGGGAAGAAGCCTGTTGTTTGGGTGGTGATCGCTTTTGCTATCGCCATAGGCGGTATGGCATTCACTTTAATATCTAATCCTGCTAATAAGGAGCCGGATCTATCCTTTCTTAATCCGGATAATCTAGCAACTCTTCTTATGCAAGGGGAAGGAGTACAGATTGACGAAGCAGGCTATCCTTACCCCATCGTTGTGTCCGGTGTGGAGTTAGGAAAATGGCTGTATTCGGCGACAGATGGATGGAAGGAAAAAAAGGTCTCTTCACCCTATGAGCTTACTCCTTCCCTCTCGATTAAAGTTAATGGGGATAACGAGATTCGTTTCTTTGCAGAGGAACCAACTCTAGCCATGATCCAATCCGGGGATCAATATCGATACTATGGCATACCTAAGGAAGATTTCCGTGTTATCCAAGAAGTCGCATTGCTCGGCTATCCAAAAATGCAAAGCTTGACCATTACAGAGTGGAAAAAAGGAGAACCGACTACTCCCGTTACCATTACAGACAGTTCAATTATGGAAATGGCTGTGCTTTTGGCGCAAGGTGAGGAGAATTTCCTTGCTATGAAATATTCCAGCGTGAACGATACCCCTATTGTCGATGAATATATCCGAGTGGATTTGTTAGGTCAGGAACCTTCCCAGACTTATTACGTTTATGCCAAGGATGGGAAGAACTATTATATTGAAAGGCCCTATCAAAGGATCAATAGAATCAGTTCAGATACTGCCCATACAATACTCAGGATTATTGCAAAGGCTGGGGTCAAGCCCCAGAATACCTCCACTTATGATGTAGAACATAGTCTTAACATCATTATGTCTTCACCACTAAGCTCCTCCAACCCACAGGATTATATCCGTGCTCATGAGGCTGAGTATGAAAATATCCTGAAATTCGGTGGTGAAGAGGCCATGCAATATATGCTCTATCAATTCGAGCAAGGGAATAGTGAAGGGCTAAGGGGACAAATCATGATGCGCCTTTGCAAAGATATCTTAGGAGCAAGGAATACCATTATCGATGAATCGCTGTCCCCCCAAGAATGGTATACCGCCTATTCCAAACAAGAAACGATGATGCTCCCGGATTATACCTATGACGGTGAGGATGAGCTGGAAAGGCTCGTCTATACTACTGAAACGGCACGCTATTCCCAGCCACAACGGGGCTTTACGGTAGTTGCACCAAAAATATTTATGAGTTCTGAGGAAGGGGATTTACTGAAGGTATTTGTGACTACCTATAGTGCAACCTACATAATTAACACTGCTTCTAATAATGCTTCTATTAGGGAAGTCAGTGGGGGTATTATTCCTTCGGCCATTACTTTTAAAAGGAGTGGGGCAAGAGGCTACGAATTAGTCAGCTATGAGCAGGCCAAGGATGGTTCCGAATGGCTCCCTTCGATTCGCAGATACTGCACTACCCCTGTATCAGGAAGAGAAATCTCCGGCTTGGCCGATGAAATCATTAGTCATTATGGAGATTATGAGGATCTTCATAGGCTGCAGAACGAAAACCTACTTAAGCATCTGCAGAAAAACGGGGTTAAGAATCCGGTTATCGTTAAGCCATGGGGAAGCGTAGGTAATAGTTTGCCTTTATTAGCTAGGATTAGTTGACAAAATAGCTAATATAGAGGTAAAATAATACCTAAGTGATAGTTTTAGGAAGAAGGTGATTCGATGCGTATTAATACCACAGATATACAGAACGCTTTTGGAAAATATCTTGCACTGGTAGAGAAGGAAGATATAATTATTACCAAAAACGGCAAGAGTGTCGCCAAACTAATCCATTATAATGAACCGGACTTTTTTTTGGTACATGAAGAAGCAAAGAAATATCGACCCACAAAAAAAGTGAGCTATGAAGAATATATGGAGTTGGTGGAGTCCTCTGACCAAAGGTACGAATTGATCGATGGTGAGATTTATCTGTTAGCTTCACCATCATTCAATCATCAGGTGGTTGTTAACGAAATATCGTGGCACTTTCATAACTATTTTAAAGGAAAATCTTGTCGGTCCTTAACAGCTCCGTTGGATATACGGCTTTTCTGTTATGCGACCAAGTTCGAAGAAGATCCCAATGTTGTTCAGCCGGATCTTGTCGTGATCTGCGATGAAGAAAGGGTTAATGAGA
This sequence comes from Desulfitobacterium sp., assembly GCA_050251735.1. Classification (GTDB taxonomy): domain Bacteria; phylum Bacillota; class Desulfitobacteriia; order Desulfitobacteriales; family Desulfitobacteriaceae; genus Desulfitobacterium. Next base: position 26,432 of record JBFWMF010000008.1, on the reverse strand, counting down.
AGAACAAGTATGAAGGTATACCGACACTAGTAGTCGAAGTCTTGTCTCCTTACACCAAAGCTAAAGATTTGGTTACCAAACTTAATCTCTATATGAAAAGCGGTGTTTTGGAATATTGGGTTGTGAACCCGGAAGATAAAAGCATACTTCAATACTCTTTTTCTGAAGAAAGAGATATTAATTACCCCCATAGCTATCAGCAGGAGGAAACTATTCAATCAACTGTCTTTTCAGAATTAAGAATAGCTTTATCGGATATCTTTTCTGATATTTAGTTCCGGAAACCGCCGGAGTATATGGTTTTCGTATCCAGCAGATCTGGCCGCCGATGCATACGATTATAAGCAAGATAACGAAGCCTCCCGTATAAAGCAATATTGCCCATAAATTCTCGTTAATAACAGAACTAATCCGCATAAAGACCCCAGCCTCTGCAGGCGGCGGTGCCAAAGTGCGGTTAAAGTTATTTCTAGGAGGAGAATATGAACATGAATTTTTTTAAGAAAGCACCTTGTGAGGAAGCACTATGTGTAATTAAGAGCGTAGAAGATCGCTTGAACGGGCTGGAGGTCAAGCTTCCGGATGTATCATATCCCATTCACCAAAATCTTGTGTTGATTTTTGAAAAACTCTTGTCCAGTGAAGAGCAAATGCCCAGGAGCTCGAAAAGAATGATTGGTCTTACTTCGGCGTTAAGCAATTTTGACGTGGAGATGACCCATTAGGTACTGGTGGAGATGGCGGTCAAGGTTAATGAGATTGTGGATGGTGTGGAGAATATAGCTAATCAGACCAACCTGCTGGCTTTAAATGCCGCTATCGAGGCAGCCCGAGCCGGGGAAGCGGGAAGAGGCTTTGCTGTGGTAGCGGAAGAAGTGAGAAAGTTGGCAGATGGAACCAAAACCAGCTTGGAGGATATGCGCTCCTTCGTCAATAACATCCAGGAGGCAGCGGTAAGCGGACAGTCGAGCATGGAAAACACCATGAATTCTACTGCTAAGATGCACTCGCAACTGGATGTAATATCTCAAACGATCATTGAAAATGTCTCCATGTTAAAGAACACCATCAGTGATGTTGATCTTATTACAGAGTCACTGGAACATATCAAAGAATCAGCCGGTCAGATTAATCAGGCCATGGAAGCATCCACCCAGGATGCCGAAAAGCTTAATCTCATGACAGCAAGGTCATCGAGGTTGTCAAGGAAAAGAGGCCGGAACTGGCCAGGGAGTTGTTTTTACATACGAAGGAGCTTTCCCAAACTATTTTTGTGAAATTAGACGAAATCACCCATATCATAGAAGGCAACGCCGCTCAAGGAGTGGAGATCCTGAGAACCACTAAAGCGAGCTAGCGAGGGAGAAGAATTTTTGCGGTGCGGGCCTGAAGCGAACACGAAAAGGCAGGAAGATTCGCACCGTGAAATGAGAGGAAAATTGTTGATATTGGAAGCTGTATGTGGGGTTGGATTTGGTTTGGGTAGGGTTGCTTGGAAGGTAAGGAAAAATGACCCTTTCCAATCAAAGAAAAAACCGCACAAATGGCGGTTTTTCTCAATTAATATAAACCTAACTCAGGCCAAATCAAACCGATCGGCATCCATTACTTTATTCCAGGCGGACACGAAGTCAATAAGGAATTTATCCTGTGCATCGCTACTGGCATAGACTTCGGCCAGCGCCCGAAGTTGAGAGTTTGAGCCGAAGACCAGATCGACTCTGGTACCGATCCATCTTAGCGCGCCTGTGGCTCGATCCCGTCCCTCGTACAGAGCGTTTTCTTCGGAAACTGCTTTCCATTCGGTGCTCATGTCCAGAAGATTAACAAAGAAGTCGTTGGTGAGAGTTTCCGGACGCTTAGTAAAGACACCATGTTGCGATTGGTTGTAATTTGCATTCAATACACGCAGGCCGCCGAGAAGAACCGTCATCTCCGGAGCGGTCAGGGTGAGAAGTTGAGCCCGGTCTACCAGCATTTCCTCTGCCGATGCAGAATATTTGCCCTTTAGGTAGTTGCGGAAACCGTCTGCTTTTGGTTCCATGACGGCAAAGGAATAAACTTCAGTCTGCTCCTGCGTTGCGTCGGTGCGGCCCGGATTAAAAGGAACGACTAGGGTGTGACCAGCGTTCTTAGCGGCCTGTTCGATACCGGCGGCACCGCCCAGGATGATTAAGTCGGACAGGGAAACCTTCGTGGAGCCGGACTGGGAGCTGTTGAACTCAGCTTGGATCTTTTCCAGAACGGCCAACACAGTGGCTAACTGGGCAGGCTGATTAACTTCCCAATCCTTCTGAGGAGCCAAGCGGATGCGTGCTCCGTTGGCTCCGCCCCGTTTATCCGAACCCCGGAAGGTGGAGGCGGAAGCCCAGGCCGTGGAGACCAGTTGGGAGATGGAAAGGCCGGAAGTCAGGAGCTTGGCTTTGAGCTCAGCGATATCCTGTTCGTCGATTAACTCATGATCGACCGGGGGGACAGGGTCCTGCCAGATCAATTCTTCCTCAGGAACTTCGGGACCCAGATAGCGGGAGCGGGGTCCCATGTCACGATGAGTCAGCTTGAACCAAGCCCGCGCGAAAGCATCGGCGAACTCATCCGGGTTATCCCGGTATCTTTTGGCGATCGGTCCGTAAATCGGATCCATTCTTAGGGAGAGGTCTGCCGTGGTCATCATGGGGGCATGACGCTTGGTGGGATCATGAGCATCCTGGACAGTAGTTGCCGCGGCCGGGTCGGTGGGAATCCATTGCCATGCGCTGGCGGGGCTTTTCACCAAATCCCAGTCATATTTAAATAAGGTATCTAAATAACCCATATCCCAGGTGGTGGGGTTGGGTTTCCAGGCACCTTCGATACCGCTGCCGATGGTATCCCCACCCTTGCCGCTACGGAAGGTGCTTTTCCAGCCTAAACCCTGTTCTTCCAGGCCGGCGGCTTCCGGTTCCGGCCCGACATGGGAGGCAGGACCAGCACCATGGCATTTGCCAAAAGTGTGGCCGCCGGCAACTAGGGCGACAGTCTCTTCATCATTCATGGCCATACGCGCGAAGGTATCCCGCACATCGCGGCCGGAAGCGAGCACAGTGGGTTGGCCATTGGGACCTTCCGGATTAACATAAATCAGTCCCATCTGCACTGCTGCAAGGGGATTTTCCAGATCCCGCTCCCCGGAATAACGTTGGTCGCCCAACCATTCACCTTCAGAGCCCCAATAAATATCTTCTTGCGGTTCCCAGACATCCACACGACCGCCGGCGAAACCAAAAGTTTTCACTCCCATGTATTCCAAAGCACAATTGCCGGCTAGGATCATTAAATCAGCCCAAGAGATTTTATTCCCATATTTTTGCTTAATCGGCCAGAGCAAACGACGAGCCTTATCCAGATTCACATTATCCGGCCAGCTGTTCAACGGAGCAAAACGCTGAGTTCCGTTGCCGGCGCCGCCCCGTCCGTCGGCCAAACGGTATGTACCGGCACTATGCCAAGCCATTCGTATAAAGAGGGGACCATAGTGACCGTAGTCAGCCGGCCACCAATCCTGAGAGTCGGTCATCAGTGCATAAAGATCTTGCTTTACAGCAGCCAAATCAAGCTTCTTGAATTCTTCTGCGTAGTCGAAGTCTGGGCCAAGGGGATTACTCAAGGGGGAGTTTTGGTGAAGAGTATTAAGGTTTAACTGATTGGGCCACCAATCTCTGTTCCTGGTGCCACCTCCTGCATTGGTATTACGGGTGTGACCCGTTACCGGGCATTTTTTTTCCTCCATGAAATGACCTCCTTTAATTTTATAGTTTGAGAAAAACTGCATAAATCTCGATAAAGAAATAAAGCAAATTATAATCATTATAAATTTAATTATATATTACTTCTTGAGTATTGCCAATATTTATCTTTAAAGAATAAGATATGTTTTAAGACTTTAAGATTGATTTTAAAATGGAAGTAAAGAAGAGGACGATTGCACTTTTCAAAAGGGGGCTCATGAATATGCTGAATCGTCCTATTTCAGTGGCTTGAAGGTCGAGCTGGCTGAGGTTTTTTTGTAGGAAGCAGTTGATCGATGAGCAAGTGCAGGACACAAAGAGGGCTATGTTTTCCAAAGCTATATTGGCAATATGTCTATATGTAGTGGACCGGCTTGTACCTCCAAATGTGCCCTGACCTATTTTACAAAGGGACTGGCCAAAGAGCTTGAAGGGAAACCGGTATTAGTAGGGCGCCTTTCCCCGGGCATGATGCTTACTGATTTCATTACCAAAACCCCGGATGGTGAAAAGTCCCCTGTGATTGAGGAACAGAGGTTTAAGAAGATATTTAATATTCTTGCCGACAAGCCCGAGACCGTTGCTGCCTTCTTTGTTCCCCAGATGCTTCAGAATACAAAGAATGATGCCCATATTGTATGGCTAACCAGAATGAAAGCTATGCGGCGTTTTGCAACGGCTTCCTTTAATAAGCGCGAATTAATTTGAAAAAACACGCCCGTCACTGGGCGTGTTTTACGTTTAAACTGATAAGAGTTCATCTGTGCCATGGAGTCGTCTTATTTTTAGGGAGGCCACGATATCTAGACGGGTATTATTGTCTGCCAAAGACCTACCTAAGATGGTTTCAATTTTATTAATCCGGTAGCGCAAAGTATTAGGGTGCATAAAAATGGCTTTAGCCGTCTTGCCCACATCAAACTGATTTTCGGCAAAGCTTTCGAGGATGGTGACCAGGGAGCTTTCCGGGTCGTCTTGTCTATGCAATTCCCCAAGGACATGGACATAGTACTCCTTTAAATCCTGGAGATCGTGTTTGTAAAGAATCCGCTCCAAGCCTAGGTCACTAAAGACTTGGTTCATAGCGGCAACAGGGAAATGCTCATTATGTATTCCCAGATTAGCGAGCCACTCTTTGAAGCCAAGAGCGACCAGTGGATAGCTAACGAGTTAGCTAAAAAGTTAGGTATTAATGAAAAAGAAGCTTTCCCCTTTGACGAAAAGCAGCAATTCTTTAATGCTTTAGCTAGCGCCACCGTAGTCAATGAAGATGGCAAAACCTATGGTCCTCTGGTCACCATCACAGAAGCAGATATTAAGGAACTAGGTGTTACTGGCAAACCTCAAACAGGTAAGATCACCTACCCTGAACTAAAGAAAAAAGGGGTCTATCAAGTCAAACGGTCCCAAGGGGATAACTATGGCTATATAGCCTATGAAGACTTTGTTAAAGATCCAGAAAATAACCCCTTAACTTCGGAGAGCGGTAAGCTAGAAATCTATAGCCGTCAGTTAGCGAAAACCGTCAATGCTATGGGCTTTAGCAAGATTCAAGCCATTCCTTCCTATATTCCACCTGTCAATGGCTATCAAGACACCTTCCAAGACTGGGAAAGTAAGGCTAAAGGGGAATATCCTTACCAAGTGATTAACCCACACTATTTACGTCGTTCTCACACCGTATTTGATAATGTGAAGTGGCTACAAGAAGCTTGGCATAATCCAGTCTTCCTAAATACCAAAGACGCTCAAGCTAATGGAATCGGCAATGGGGACACAGTGCTTATTACCAGCCCTTATGGAAAAATCTTAAGAAATGCTTGCCTAACGGAAAGAGTAAGACCAGGCGTAGTTGCTCTACTCCATGGAGCTTGGGTTGATGTCGATGAAAAGACGGGTATCGATAAAGGCGGAGCTGACAATATTCTCAGTGGCCAAGTTCCGACTGGTCAAGGGGTTTCCGGATTTAATACTGGTATTGCCAAGATTGAGAAATACTCGGCCTCGAAACTCATTTCCGATGTGGAAAAACCGGCAAGAATCGTATTTTAGGAAAGGGGTGTAAGTAGAAATGGGCAAATTAGGTTTTTGTTTCGATATGGAAGCCTGTATCGGCTGCCGTACCTGTCAAATAGCTTGTAAAGACAAAAATAATAGCAAGATCGGCGTCTTATATCGCCGGGTCAGGAATTTTGAAACCGGCGTTTATCCAAGACCTGATGGTTTCAATTACTCCTCTTCTTGCAACCACTGTGCAGAGGCGAAATGTGTCAAGGGTTGCCCCACCGGTGCCATACACTATGCGGAGGATGGAACTGTACAGCACAACAAGGATAAGTGTATCGGTTGTAAATACTGCATATGGAACTGCCCCTACGGTGCACCACAATTCCTTGAAGAAAGTGGTATCGTCGAGAAGTGTGATAGCTGCAAGAGCCTTCGTGACCAAGGAGAAAATCCTGCATGTGTGGATGCTTGTATCATGAGATGCTTGGAATTTGGTGACTTAGAGGAGCTTAAAGCAAAACATGGAGCTGATTTAGTTCAAGAACTATCCGTTTTGCCGGAGGCAAATCTTACGGAGCCTTCGGTGCTTATTAAGCCCAAAAGCTGTGCAATGGATGCCAATCCGAGAGAGAAAGAGGTGTAAGCGGTGGAAAATATATCATTAATCTTATTCTCGATCTGTATTCAAGCGGCCATCGGTATGATGATTTTTGTGACTCTGGGTAAGTCTTTGAACAAGGAAGGGCAGTTTAAGCCTGCTATCGTCACAGCAGCAGGCTTGGCGATTATCGGACTCCTTGCCTCACTTCTCCACTTAGGCAGACCCCTCGCTGCTTTGAATTCTCTTGCTCACTTTGGTACCTCGTGGTTGAGCCGGGAAATTTGGTTTACCGCTATTTTCACCGGATTGACTGTCTTAGCCGCTGTTTTGATCCTAGTTAAGCCTACAGCTAAAGGTGCTATCAACGTACTGTCACCACTCGCCACAGTGGTCGGCTTAGTCGATGTTTATGTTATGGCTTCGATCTATAACTACGCCTCCGTCCCTGCATGGCAACATGGTTCGATTTATGTGGAGTTCTACGCTACGGCTATCTCTTTGGGAGCGGTCCTTTTCCTCGCCTTAAGTGGGAGAGAAGTTGTTAGCCTCAAAAAAACGGTATACCTAGCAGTGGCTGCTGCAGTTGCTCTGCAAGTAGCCGCCATGGTACTCTACTATATCCAATTGGGAACTAGCGATAACTTAGCAGCAGGACAGAGCTTGGCACTCTTAAACAGTATGAGCGGAGTAATGGCAATGAAATGGCTCTTCATTCTCCTTGGTGCAGGAATGCTAATGTTCCCCGTGGGTATTGGTGGTACTAAGGTATCTGCCGGACAGGCTGCTGTTCAAGTGGCGGCGACTACTGAAGGTGCAGTAAGCATAACAGTTTATCTTGCAGCAGCCCTGGTGGTTGTTGGTCAAATTATTGGACGCTATCTCTTCTATGCCGTGATGGTTATCAGCACTGTTGGATTAAGTTAAATTAAGCGAATCAATGGGGGAACCAAGGGACATTGAACCTTGGTTCCTTTTAGCTTGCACTTTTAGAAAGTGTACTTTGCTGTATTGGGAAAAGGACATGAGGATTAATTAAAAGGAAATTATAAGTCTTCAGAGCAAACTTTCGCTGATATCCAAAAAGATTATGGATTAGCAAAGGGACGCGTCACGTGAAGTGAAGCGTCCCTTTTAGATAGTCATTCTGAGAACAGTGAAGAATTTCCCTAAAAGCGGCAAGATCCGACCCTTCGATCAATCCTAAAGTAAAGATAAAAGCTCATCCAGAACTAAATTATCTGTTTGCAAGAACTGTTCTGTTAAGGCAGCCAGGTGAGGATAAAAATGATGCGTTTTAGATTCTTGAATATCCTTAGCAAAATCTCCGATCCAGACCAGTAAATGCTCCTCTAAAAAGGCTTTCTGATCGGCAAGTAGTCTTTTTACATCATCAATATTTTGCTCATCGAATCTTTCCAGCGTCAGCTTCGCTAAATGAGCCATAAAATCTAACTCAAAGGCCAGATGGTCGTCTGCTTCGTGAGGATAATTGGCCGGTAAGAACTGATATTCTAGATACGTACGACGTACCTTTAAGGTGCTTTCTTGGAAAAGTGCCCGTTCTTTGGTTACATAGACGGACTCCCATGGGGGAGCTGGCAGCTTATTGGGACCGATCATTAAGTAGGTATATTCACTCGTTAGCTTATCTAGGGTGCCATCGGTGTCAGTGGCTAACCCCTGCCTTAATTCTGTTAGTAAGGCTAGGTAAGTATTAAGGTAGCTATCATCCTCATCGAGCATTAATTCTAATGCTTCTTGGGTGTGTTGGTTTGTGGCGATGTCAAGCAATTCTTGGCTGGGTTCGTTTCCAAAGATATGCTGTAGTAACTGATAGAGATAGTGCCGGTTGGCTAAAATTATGGCAATTCCATCATCTTGTGTGGTCATATCAGGCACCGCCTTTGCGTTTTTCGATTATTAAATTAAGTCCCCTCCTGCAGTTTGAAGCAGGAGGGGAGGTAAAGCAAGGTAAGAGAAAGGGGAAATAAAGTGGATGAAGAGGAATGGATTTAGCTTAAACCCACTCGACTGGCGATCATTATCGAATAAAAGAGGTAGCGGCCGAAAATCTGGCCAATGACGAGAAGAGCTGTCGCAGCATAAATGCTAGTACTTGATGCTCCCGCTGCTGCAATTTCTACAGCCGCTTGACCCGAGGCGCTAACATTAAGTTGCTGCTTCTGGAGGGGAAAGAAGAGCAGTCCCGTGCCGAGAAGAATGAAGAGCCATTTAACAATCATGGCACCGCTCATCCCGCTAAGGAGGATAAGACTTTGCTGGGCGGCTAAGCTACTGCTTGTACCAAGTTGGATATAATAGATGACCATGGAAACGACTTGCAGTGCAACGGCAATACCGATAATAATCACCGCTGGTTGACGAATTTTAGCACCTTCCGACCCGCTTAAAGCCAGGAAAAGCACGGCACCCATGGATAAGGCGGCGGCATAAAACTCGATAGTGATCGAACCGGAATGCCAGGCCGGAATGCTGGTGGTTGTATAAACAGCAGCCATTGCATAGACGTCTACCAAGCCAATCAGGGCAGCGAGTGCGACCAAAGCCTGGATAGCACCCTTGGCAGCCGGCTTAAATAAGATCAATAAGGCAGCAATGACGGTTATACCTGTGAAAGCACTGGTAAACCAGATTTCACGGCTCAGCCAGGAAGTGGCGAATTGAGTAAGGGAATTGATGGCATGAAGGGGTTGCCCTAAGTGCAGGAAGGAGGCGAGCAGGCCGACGACAGCCAATCCTGCTGCAGTAACAATGGTGACTTTGAAGACACCGTCTTTATTCAAGTACTTAGCAATAGTAGCAAATACCATGATGCCGATAGCGGCCTGCAGGCATATCGTGAAGATAATTAAAGCTAATTCTTCCATGGATTACACCTCCACTTCTTCATAGTTTGGATCTAAAGCGCAGTTCTTTGGTGTAATTAAAATTGATGGATTTGTAATTGAGGAAGAAGGAAGAATCGGAAGATCCTGCACTAGATCTGAACCGTGTTTTGCAGCAAGTTCATCCAAGTCGCCGAATTCTAGACTGCGCATTATGCAGGAATCAACACAGGCTGGATTTTCACCCTTGTCACGTAAATCCTTGCAACTATCGCATTTGCCAATGATCCCTCTTTCTTCAATGAACTGGGGAACACCGTAAGGGCAATTCCACATGCAGTATTTACAACCGATGCATTTATTTTTATCGTGTTGAACAGTTCCATCGTCAGCGGTGTGTAAAGCACCCGTTGGGCATCCTTTGACGCATTTAGCTTCTTCGCAATGATTGCATGCACCAGAATAATGGAATCGATTCGGATTAGGATAAACTCCTGTTTCAAATGTCCTTACTTTTCGAAAATTTACACCCACTTCTAAACGATTTCTATCTTTGCAAGCAACTTGGCAGGTGCGGCAGCCAATACACGAAGAGCTATCAAAATAAAATCCTAATTTACTCATTCCCATTTACTCTCCTTTCTTAATCTAGGTTAACAATTCTTTGAGGTTTCTGCCAATCAGGAATCAGAGCCTCACCATCATATTTGGCAAAGTCCACCATGGAATTGTTGTAGCCGGTAATACCCATACCATCGGTATTTGTACCGCATATCGTGTTGGCCGCTCCCCCGCGGTCTATCCCGGTTTTCTCATCTAAATCCAGCCATAATCCATGAGGGAGAGCAATACAACCGGGCATAACAGCCTGGGTTACGGAAGCAGGACGCAAGATTTTACCAAAGGAATTCCAGACAATTATAGTATCTCCACTCTTGATTCCTTTTTCTTCTGCATCTTGAGCATTAATCATGATAGGATTTGGGAAAGCTTCTCTCAGCCAGAGGACATTGTCTAAGCTTGAATGGGGGCGTCTAATGTAATGAGGATTATAAATCAAATAAGGATATTCTCCTTTGGTCTTGCTCTCCAAATCAGTAAAGGTCTTTTCGTACCCTTCCACAGTTACGGTATATGAAGGATAAGGCTTAAGTTTACGTTCTCCATGCCCAAGAGCATTAAATGTATCCGCTTTCCACTGGCAGTAGATTTCAAATTTACCGCTGGCGGATTTTCGTGGATTCTTCTCTGGATCTTTGACATAAGCCTCATGAGCGATAAAACCAAAATTATCTCCCTCATGACGTTCCACCTGATATATGCCATTATCAATGAATTCTTTTATCCCTATTTTTCCTTGTTGTGGAGTACCTGTACAACCCCATTCATCAATATCAGCCTGGGTAATCGTTAAGAGTGGCATACGGGTTATGCCATCTTCGTTAATAACCGTGCTACCAGCCAATTGATTAAAGAATTGCTGTTTTTCATCAAAGGGGAATAGTTCATTTGGGTCAATATCAAGACGTTTTGCCAATTCCGTCATAATCCATTGATCATTTTTTGACTCATAAAAAGGTTCGGTAACCTGAGACCAGGCAAGTATCATTTCCCGGTTGCCGTTTCCAGGAAAACCACCAACTCTTTCCCATTGTGTAGTAATTGGAAGGACAATATCGGAATAAAAAGCTTCTGTCCTAAAAACCATTGCTGTGTCCACTACAAAATCTACTTTGCGGTGTGCTTCTATCCCTTTATTAATATCGGGAAGCAAATTTAAAGCTGCATTATGGTCATGGAAGATTACGTGGATATCTATATCTCTATCCTCGCCGGGTAGATATTGGTTTATCCAAGAGTTTCCTGTGTAATGGTATTTGCCATTAAGTACTGCATCCCAAACCTCCGGGCCGATGATGCAGTCATCCACGGGGTTTGGCGTATCTTTTGGAAGTTGGTTGGAGCCGCTGGAAACCAAAGCGCCGCCACAATTGCCTGCGACTGTATGATAAACAGGTCCACAGGAATGTCCAGGCTTGCCCATATGTCCGGTCATAGCTCCGATAGTCATAAACATTTGTGGGAAATCTTCGGCACCTCTATTTCTAGCTGGGGCATAGCTGTGTAAAAGTGAAACTTTTTTATCTTTACGTATCTCCCTGGCATACCAGCGGATTTTATCCACTGGAGTTCCACATATTTCCGTTGCCCATTCGGGAGTTTTGGGCAGTCCGTCATATAAGCCAAGAACATAATCCTTAAAATTTTCATTGGTTTTCGCTTGCTCCGGCATATGTTCGGCGTCAAAGCCAACGCTGCAACGGTTAAGAAAATCCCAATCTATAAGAGGATTGTGCAAAGGATCGTCCTCAGTAATTAAGGTGTGTGCTACCGCTAAAAGGAAAGCAACATCCGTTCCCGGATGAACGGGAATCCATTCCGCATCAAACACGGAGGCGCTGATATTATAGCTAGGTCCAACAAAGATAAACTTTGCCCCGGCTTTTTTAGCTTGCAAAAAGTGATAGGAAGGGTTGCCAGCAGAGGCCCAGGCGGGATTGCATCCATAAAGAACGATGGTTTCGGCTTTTCTTAAGTCAAAACGATCATTTGCATTACCATAATCCCACATCGAAAGCCCAATTTTTGCTGCATCAAAATTGTATGTGCCAAATGATGTGCTGTCCCAAATCTGAGTAAAGCCACCGAACTTCGATAATAGTTTGTGTTTTATTCCCACATTAAAATAAACAAAGGAACTATATAAAATTGACCTATTTCCATAATTATCTTTTGCTTTTTTAAGTTCGTCAGCTACATAGTCTAAAGCCTCATCCCAAGAAATGCGTTCCCACTCATCTCTGCCGCGCAGGGATTTGTCACCTCCGCCAGGTTGCCAATGTTTGCGTTTCATTGGGTATTTGAGACGATCTGCTCCGAATACAAGCTTCTGCTGAGAACGTCCGCGCAAACATCCTCTTTGTTGTGGAAAATCTGGGCTGTCTGGATGGGTGTCGTCAGTTTTCTGACGGACAACAACGCCGTCGACTACAAGCGCTTTATTCAGACATCGGCCTCCACAGTTATGCCAGCAAGCAGCGGTAATCCATTGACCCTCTCCATTAACGGCGTTCTTATCAAAATCAGCCCCTACTGTAGTGAGAGAATTGCTACAGCCGGCTAGTGCCAAACCGGCAGTTCCGGCTGCAGTTGCTGCTAAGAAAGTTCTGCGACTCATTTTTTTGTCCGTTACTTTTTCAAGAAGACTTGCCATAAACCTTTCAACCTCCTAAAATTAAGGTGAGTACGAAATGCAAATTGGCACTGCTTATTCTAATAGTAACATTTAAAAGCCCAGTGCCTCAAGCTCTAATGCTACTATTATGAACATTGGAATGCTAAATCGTGCATTTTCCAAGGACTTTTATTAAGTCTAGATTAATTATATAATGGATTTTAATTACTAAAATGTTCACAAGCACAAAGTAGTTCTCTGTTTTTTGTGCATTGATACATAGGCAAGCGATGTTAGGCTGTATTTTTAGCTTGGGCTAAGTTAAACTAACGAGTAAATACATACATCCTCTTGGCTTGGTAATGGAAAGGAGAATTTTAGTTATTATGAGCAAGGATATTTCCATTTCTAATTACATGCGGAAGCTGGTGAAGGCCTCTGGTCAGGGGTTAGATGCCCTCACCTGTTCTTTGGCAGAAGTGTTGAATCTACCTGTTTTAGTCTCGACTTCTGCTTATGAGACCATTTCCACAACCCTCCTCCACCCAGATCTTGACTCGTTTCGGGTTGATATTGAAGGACAGAGAGAAGATAATGAGACCTTGTTCTTCTGCACCATATTGGCTGTGGCTTTGGAGTTGAGAGGAGCGGGATGGGCGATTGCGCCCAATGGCCGCGTGCTTGGCTATGTGTTCGTGCTTTTTGACGAAGAGGAGCCGGACTTTGAGGATTTTCAAGCCATTATTGAAACGGCCATCTCCTTATACTCCATCCATCTACAGAATAAGTTGGAGCTAAAACAAGAAAAGCATAAAACGAAGAACGCTTTCTTCTACGATTTACTCTATGGAAACCTTAAGCGAAACGAAGATATTATCACTATGGGAGAGGTGTGGGGCTGGAATTTTCGACGTCGGCACGCTGTTTTGTTTTTTCTCGTGCCTGATCTGGAGCCTCATTCTCCAGACTTTCATCTTATGGAGGTACTGCAAAAGACTGTGGATCGAATATTGATTAATAAATACTATAAAAATCCCGCAACGACGTTGAATCGAAACGAAGTCGTGGCTTTAATACCTGTGGAGATAGAAAGGGTGGCTGAACAGAAACAGGAAATTGCCACCTTAATTGAGAGCATTGCCAGTCAATTCAAAGCAACGGAGCAAAATTATCAAATCGCTTTTGGAGTAGGGCAAACTTATGCTGAAGCTAATAACCTTTTTCGCAGTTACCAGGAGGCCAAAGTCGCCTGCGAGATGGGGAGCCTTCTAGGAGTTGCTGTTCCGTTTTTTAGCGATATGGGTTTAGAACGAATTCTGTACAAACATGACCTAGAGGATCTGAAAGAATACTATAATCATGTCCTTGGAGCTTTGCCCGAGCAAGATGAGGGTGAAGATAATTTGTTTTCGCTCTTGGAGAGCTTCGTAGATAACCAATTCGATATGAATAAGACAGCCCAAGCCACTTTTTTACATCGAAACACTCTCCGTTATCGATTAAATAAAATTGAGGCAATTCTTGGGCGTTCCTTAGCAGATATTAATATGCGCTTGGATCTTGCAGCAGCTTTTAAAATTCGGCGGCTGCATCGTTTTGACCAAGAATCATAAAGGCAGGTGTTAGGTATGCCTACTTTTCGCAATACTTGTCCACGGCATTGCTATGGTTCCTGCAGCATGGTTTCCCATATGAGCGGGGGTAAGTTGACGCGAGTTGTCGGTGACTCCGAGCACGGCTATACCCGGGGGAGGCTCTGTGCTAAAGGATATTCATTGATTCAGTATACCTTGGACGAGTATCGTTTAAAATACCCACTGCGTCAGGTAAGGCGGGGATCAGGAGAATGGCGACGGATCTCATGGGATCAAGCCTACGAAATGATCGCCTCCAAAATGATTGAACTGAATAATCGCTATGGTTCGAACCTGGGCTTAGGGTATTATAAAGGGAATGGCAATGCCGGTTTCCTCCATCAGGCTGTTGAAGGAATGTTTGCTAGTCTGGGCCCGCATACTCGACCAGTTGGGGATATTTGTTCCGCTACCGGGGAAGCAGCTCTGTTGGAGACTATGGGAGAAATAAAAAACCCTGATCCGGAGGAGATGAGCGAGGCAGGCTTGATTGTGATCTGGGGAGCCAACCCAGCCAATACTAATATCAATCAGATGAAATTTATCTATGAAGCACGCCAAAAGGGAGCCCCACTTGTGGTTATCGACCCGATCCTTACCCATACAGCTGATCGAGCGGATTTGTATGTCCAGATCAATCCGGGAACCGATGCCTGGCTGGCTTGGGGTATCGCAAAATTGATAATCGAGAGTGGTCAGGTCGAAAAAGAGTTCATTGACCAAAAGACCGAAGGCTTTGAAAACTATAAACAAGAACTTGAGAAAATTACCCTAGATGAAGTCTGTTCACAGACAGGAGTTCAGTTAACTGTTGTTGAAGAATTGGCCGATCTCTACGCTCGCTTTCGCCCAGTCGCTAATTGGCTAGGCTTCGGTATTCAACGTTATCACAAGGGGGGAGAAGCGGTAAAGGCCGTAAGTGCCCTGGCCGCTTTGACTGGAAGTTTTGGATTAGAAGGGGGTGGGGTCTATTTTCGTCAGCGACCTCAGGAAGATTTTCCTCTGTCCTTAGCAAAGCACGAGGGAGTAAAGCATCCTTTGATTGCTTCTTCCCGAGAGGTTCCTGCCAGCGATTATCCTCGTAGTGCTATGAAACTTCAGGAACCGCCTCTTAAAATGCTTTGGATATCCTGTGGTAATCCTTTAGCTCAAGATTATAATCTACAGGCTTGGCGGGAGCTTTTTCAGCAGTTGGAGCTGATTGTCACGGTTGATCTCTATCTAAATAGCACGGCTAGGCAGTCCGACCTTGTCCTTCCTGCAGCCTCCTTTTTTGAAGAAGAAGATTTGCATGTGAACTTTTGGCACCATTGGCTTTCCTACAATCAAAAGACTCTACCCGCTTTCTATGAAGCAAAAAGTGATCTGCAGATTGCTCGGGATTTAACCCGTAAGCTCAATGAACTCCGGCCTGGTTTTTCTAATTTTTCCGCCGACAAAGAACCTTGGGATTGGATAGAAGGGGAACTGTCTCCGGAAGTTAGGGAGCTTTATGCTTTAGCGGACTCTGCTGATCTCAAGAAACGTTCCTATAAAAGAAAGAAACCGGCTACCATGCCATCCGATTGGGTATACCACTTCCCAAGAGTTCAACCTCATATATATTGTGGTGCCATTGAAGGCTCAGCAGTGCTGTTTCCCTACCATCTTCTTACACCTCAATCCTTACTCAAGTTCCATACTCAATATGAAACCCTGACCTGGCTTAATCCGGAGGAATCAGAAGAACCGATCATCGAAGTGGCGGAAGAAATCGCACGACAGCATAATCTGCGGCAAGACTCTCTTATCGATATCTATAATGAGAATGGTTACCTGCGTGGTCGAGCCAAGATTAGCCCCTATCTCCCTGAAAATGTTATAGTGGTGGAGCAAAGTGACCGCTACCCAATTAATAATTTGATCAGCGGCCAAGGTAAAAAGGGTGAGAGCATTCCTTATTTTGATTGTAAAGTCAACATCAGGAGGGGGCGAAAAGATGTTTAAGAAAAAGGGCTTCTTATTTAATGCTAATCTCTGCATCGGATGCCGTGCATGTGAGATGGCCTGTCGTAATGAAAACCATACTCCAGCTAACATACACTGGCGGCATGTAAAGGAAATCGATGTGGGGACATACCTATCTATGGCTTGCAACCACTGCGACAGTCCGGAATGCTTCCGGGTCTGTCCAAAGCATGCCTTCAACAAAAGAAAAGATGGGATTGTGGAGATCGATTCCTCACTTTGCAACGGTTGTCGTATCTGCGTGAAAGCTTGCCCTTATGATGCTCCTCAGTACAATATAAATACCAATAAGGTAACCCGTTGTCAGATGTGCTATCCTCGCCAGGATCATGGGTTACCCCCAGCCTGTGTTGAGGCTTGCACCACGGGGGCATTGACCACAATGGACCTTAATGATCCTCAGCTGCCTGAAACTGTGCGGGTGATTCCGGGGTTTGCAGATATTCGTTTAACAAAACCTTCGATTCGCTTTTATCCACCGCGGCCGAAGAAGAGATATTTTCTTAAGAAGAATTCTTGAGTAAATGGGATTCCTTAGACAGGGTTTGCAATTTTTAGCTACTGTGCTTATAATACTATATAAAGTAAATAAGGCTGGATGAAGTTCTCAGGAGTGCATGGGCGATAAGCCGATGGTAAACTGGAAATGGACAGAACTCTGGAGAGTTCCGCAAGGACGCCGAAGGGGCAAGACAGTTGAATATGCTGTCCAATCTCTCAGGCAAAAGGACAGAGGAAGAGCATTTTGAGCGTTTTGGACTGCGATTCTTTACAGTGGATAGTGCCGGCTCAGATGAATTCTTTTTGCTCACCAGAGTCAAACTTTTAGTTGACTCTTTTTTATTGTCCAAATTGGGAAGCATACAAAGAGTATTAAGTAAGAAAAAGGGGTAAGGAAAATGAGCTTAGAAAGTACTAAGGAAACCTCCAATCGCGTGATCATCTCCATTCTCGGCAAGGATCAGATCGGTATTATCGCTTGGTTGACCGGGCGTTTAGCTGAAAAATGCATCAATATCTTAGATCTTAGCCAAACGATTCTCCAGGGCTTTTTTACCATGATTATGATTGTCGACGTTACTCAAGCAATCGAGTCCTTAGGGGATCTCACGAAGCAGCTGCAGAGTGAGGGCGAAGCCCGTGGCTTAAAAGTTAATGTTCAGCATGAAGACATTTTTGAATTCATGCATCGGGTTTAAGGGGGTAAAACGATGAAAATGCATATCGCTCCCCACGAAATACTACAAACCATTGAGATGGTAGAGAATGAGAACCTCGATATCCGCACAATCACCATGGGTATTAGCTTGTTGGATTGTGCCGGAGATGATATTCAGCGCGTGGAACAAAAGATTTATGATAAAATCACTCAGCAAGCGGAGCATCTTGTGAGTGTAGGGGAAAGTCTATCCGCCCGCTATGGAATTCCCATCGTCAACAAACGGGTTTCCGTAACGCCGATCGCTCTTCTCGGCTCAAGCTTTAACCCGGAGGAAATGGTGCGCTTAGCTAAAGCCCTGGACCGAGCGGCAGAGGTGGTGGGCATCAATTTTTTGGGAGGCTTTTCGGCTTTAGTTCAAAAGGGCCTAACCAAAGGAGATCAGGCCCTCATCGCAGCTATTCCTCAAGCCTTAGCAGAAACCAAGCGGGTTTGCTCCTCGGTGAATATCGGTTCTACGAAGACCGGGATCAATATGGATGCGGTCTTAACCATGGGAGAAGTCATTCTTGAATGCGCTCGCCGCACCGCGGACCAAGATGGTATTGCCGCTGCTAAGTTGGTTGTCTTTTGCAATGCACCGGAAGATAACCCCTTCATGGCCGGAGCATTTCATGGGGTAGGCGAACCAGAAACAGTGATCAACGTAGGGGTCAGTGGGCCTGGCGTAGTGGCTCATGCGGTCAAGAAGAGCCCGGATGCGGATTTAGGAGAAATCGCGAACCTGATTAAGCGCACAGCCTTTAAGATTACGCGTATGGGTGAGCTCATTGGCCGTGAGGCATCCAAGGCTCTTAATGTACCCTTTGGGATTGTGGATCTTTCCTTAGCTCCCACCCCAGCCGTTGGGGATAGTGTGGCAGAAATTCTAGAGAATATGGGACTGGAGCGGTGCGGAGCTCACGGAACCACCGCTACCTTGGCCTTGCTCAATGACGCCGTGAAAAAAGGCGGCGCCATGGCGTCCTCTCATGTGGGAGGATTGAGTGGAGCTTTTATTCCAGTCTCTGAAGATGCGGGAATGATCCGAGCGGTAGAGGATGGGGCTTTAACTATCGAAAAGCTAGAGGCTATGACTTGTGTCTGCTCGGTGGGTTTGGATATGATTGCGATTCCCGGGGATGTAGAGCCAGAGACGATCGCCGGAATTATCGCTGATGAAGCGGCTATTGGAATGATTAATAAGAAGACAACTGCTGTCCGAGTCATTCCGGCCATAGGCAAGAAAGTCGGCGATCGGGTGGAATTTGGTGGACTTCTGGGTGGCGCTCCGGTGATTAAGCTTAATCCCTTTTCTTCTCGTGACTTTATCCGCCGCGGCGGCAGAATTCCAGCGCCGATCACGAGTCTGTCGAATTAAGTGAAGAGGACAGAGGACTAATCTTATCAGATCCCTTTTTCCACAAACAAATACTGCATATAAGCTTCTCTTACTTTTCCGTAAAGTAGCCTTGATATAGGAGCGCTTTGCTGGGCACAGGTAATAAGCTCCCTAGTATTTAATTCCTGGATGAAGCCTATGTTCACGATGCAGGAACGGTGCACCTTAATAAATTCTTCACGGCTCAGTAGCTCAGACTCAAAGTCTGAGAGAGAGCCGTAGAATTCTTTGACACTGCCGTCTGTGATGTGAAAATATAGTTTCTTATTAATAACCTCTAAAAACTCTAGTTTACTAAAGGGAATGCGTACCATTCCGGAAGCAGCTTTAATATGTAAGGCAGCTTCTTTTTTTTGTGAATCCAGAAAAAAACTGTCTAAAACAGGGAAGAGCTTTTCTGGAGCACAGGGTTTGAGAAGATAGTAAAAAGCGTCAACAGCATAGCTTTCTATTGCAAATTCAGGTGAAGAGGTCAAGAAGATAATTTTCACCCCACTGTCAAATTCCCTAATTTCATGTGCGGCCTCCATACCGCTTAAACCAGGCATTAGTATATCAAGGAGTAGAACATCATAGATATCTTTGCGCATAGTTTCTAAAAGCTCTATGGCATTGGAGAAAGTAACATATTTCATAGAAGCTTTCTTCTCAGACTGGTATTTTTTTACTAGATTAGTAAGGCGGGTAAGTTCTTGTACATCATCATCACAAATGGCAATTCTCAGCACAGTAGCTAGGCCTCCTAATGTTAATAATAACCAAGTATATCTTACCATAAAAACAGGAAATTGTTAGAAACTTTGCTCAATTTTTCAGGGAGGAAAAACTACATTTCGCGCCCTAAATATTTCTTTGAAGTTATTTTTGCTATGCTCATATTGAGGTGCTATCTGGAGGATTTCTCTCGAGTGGCCGAGCGGGGGATGCAAGAAATGCCCCTTTGGCAAGAGTTATTATCCTATGCTTTACTTTTTGGCATCGCAGACAAGGTGGTCCAGCAGATGCAGGAAGTTTACCCCCGGCTAGAGCCTGAAGTAGAGCAATACAGCCAAAACTTAAGTACATCTTATGCCTATAGTCAAATGATGGTAGTTAACATGCGGCAAGCTGAAGAAAGACGAGCACAGGCAGACCGTACAAGGGTAGTGGTGGGTTTTCATCCTTGGGAGGCAGTGGAGGCTCAGTTGGCGGTGGCCGTGGTGGTGGAACAAGGTAAAGAATTTTTAAAGGGAGGAACTTACTATGGGATTATTTTCATACAAGAGAAACCCTTGCGGAATTTGTGGGGGGGCAACCCCGCGGATTTTTGCCAGAGTGATTGAAGAACAGCCCCTTTGCAGTGAGTGTGACGGTAGAATCGATATGGAGCCTAGCTTGCAGGATAATTTGACCCTTCAAAGTATCAGAGAGCATTTTGTGTATTTGGAGGAAAACCAGGTTCTGCGCGAAAACTTTGTGATATCAAAAGATCTCGATTTTGGTTTCTTTCGTGAAAAAGTTATCTTTGATTTTTATAATAAGCTTTTTTGTATGAGTGGAGAACCTGACAAGATGGTTTTTTCAGGTAGTCATCTCAAGTCCTTTACGATTAAAGAGGATCAGGAGCTTCTTTTTGAAGGATCTTCAGCTGGATTAAAGCGTTATACAAGCAGTGTGCCTGACCGTGTTGCCGCTCTAGCTCCTCAGATGGCGATGATTAGAATGACAGCGCAGGTAGCTAATCAGCTTGATCGGGATGTGGACAACAAAAATAGCTATCAGCCAAGAATGGATCTACCTGAGCCCTTTGAAGAATTTCACATTGAGCTGAAGCTGGAGCATCCTTATTGGCAGACTATCGAATTTAAAGTGAGTGGCCCTGATTTCAACAATACCTACCCCGATGCGAACTCCTATATGCGTGAGTATGATCAGACTGCGGCTAAGTTAGAAGAGCTAGCTAGCTCCTTAATGTATATTGCTTTCCCGGATGCGGAGGAAATGCTTGTGGGTAGGGCTAATCTTTTACTACAGGCAATGGTGACCGAAACACCGGTGGATAGCGTCGAAGAGATCAGGCGCTTTAAAGACTTACTGGAAGAAGGAATAATCACAGAGGCGGAGTTTGTCGCCAAGAAAAAACAGCTCCTAGGAATATAGGGAGAGACAGACATGAGGAAAGTTATCTCTGGGTTGTTGCAAAGCAATAACCGGTAACAAGGGAGGCTGTAACGAGCAGGAAGGACTCAACTCAATAAATAGCGTGCCGCCAAGAGGTTGTTAATAACCAGGGCGGCACGCTATTCAAAAAAAGCCAAGAGCAACCTTAAAGGGATAAATTCTAACCGTTGCCTAAGGGCAGCACAATTTTAAGAGTGAAAATAGCACTGTTAGCTGCAAAGGAGCAGTAGCCTTTGTGTTTCTCGGCAATCATCATGATACTTTTGGTGCCGAAGCCGTGATCGGAGTCATTGTCTGGTATTTGTGGCAGACCGTTCTTCATTACTAACTGACCAGTATGGCTATTCTCAATGAGAATGAGCAATTTACCCTTATGAGTTTGGCAGTTAGCACGCACTATTCTAGAATGCTCATCATCTACCTGAGATGCAGCGCTAATTGCATTCTCAAGTCCGTTGGAAAGCAAAGCGCAAAGCTCGGTTTCGGGAAAGGGAAGGCTCGGCGGTAAGTTAGCCTTCACCATGAATTTGACACCGTTTGTCTTTGCTTTATTCGCAAAGGAAGAAAGAATAAGATTGACAGTGTTGTTATTCGAAAAGCGGTCGGGGGTCATTTCCTCAATATCCGCTTGGGTAAGCTGAATATAGTCTAAGGCTTGCTGCTGTTCTCCATCCGCAAGATAACCTCTGATCAGGGAAAGATGATGGCGCATATCGTGCCGGTATATAGCAACGGCTTTCTGGGCTTCTTTTAGGGCAGACATTTCAAATTCAGATTGTTTGAAAAGTAGCTGTAGATTGGCATTTTCCCTCGCGATATCCCTTTTTTGCTTAGAGATTTTCAAATACATAACTGAGAATAAAAAATAAACAATAACAATAGCTGAGTCCAAGAACTCCACCACCGCAGGTCCCCCGCTATACAACAAATCACTGTATACAGTAATGCCGTATGCGATGAGGTAAAAAGTTAGCGGCACATATATAAATAAAGAAATAACCTTCTGACCTTCTTGCTTCAACCCTACGATGATGGGTGCTGCTGTTTTTATGATTAGTACCATCAAAGGTAGGGTGATAACGATTTGTACCAAATAGGAGACATCAGGGCTATATCCCCAAAAATATGAAATTATTGTGCCGAACCATTTTCGTGGAGTGCATAGTAAATAGGCTGTTAATACAGAAACTAGGGCGATGTTAATTGGCTTTTTGTAATAGCATACCAAGAGAATAACTAAGGGTATATGCGTAATAATGGGATAGGATTTATATAAAAAATCTTCACCAAAAGACAAATATAAAACAGATTGTAGTAATAATAAGCCGAGGGCTATAAAAACAACGCTTTTTAAATTCCGTTTCAGAGAAACATCCGCAAAGGATAAAGAGATGATGAGTCCATAGATTAAAACAAATAAGGAATTGATGATAGATAAAGATATCATTATGATTACCCTCGCTCATCTAGTAAAAGCTTGCTCTATTTTGGATAAATTGGTTTCTACTCAAAGTATAGCATGAAAATATTTTAGTTAGTATTTATTTCTATGCCTGGCTGAGTTTGGAAAGGTAGAAGGAAGGGATTTGGCATGACTACAATAATCATCTACTTGATCGCAGGAATTAGCACCACAGCTTTTGTGATTTTGTGGTTTTGGGTGGCGCGCCAAGAGCTGTTGGCTAAACAATCTACAGTTCAAAGTGCCGGAAGTCAACTCATCGTCTGCCACAAAAAGTATCTACAATCAGAAGACGGGCTAGAGGAGATAAATGCAAAGAATATTTTACTGCGTAGTCAAGATATCTATATCCAGTCTGTAAAGCTCTATAACCAAACTCTGAGAAAGCCTTGGAATCGCATTCCCGGATTTTTTATGGGATTTTGTATGCTAGATGAAAAGGAAGATTGATTCGCCCT
This sequence comes from Desulfitobacterium sp., assembly GCA_050251735.1. Taxonomy (GTDB): domain Bacteria; phylum Bacillota; class Desulfitobacteriia; order Desulfitobacteriales; family Desulfitobacteriaceae; genus Desulfitobacterium. The sequence continues at coordinate 3,655 of JBFWMF010000008.1, read as the reverse complement.
TCCTGTTGAAAACCAACAGGAAGGGCAATTTTTTTATAGCTAGGCCTGTCCCAAATACGAAGGCGCCTTCGTATTTGGGACAGGCCTGTGCATTGTCACCCATTCATACTCCCTTAGGCCGAGACTTCCCTGTTGACTTGTGGCATCGTCGTGGACATCTAGGTTATAATAATATAAGTAAATGAGAGAAAAGAGGGAAAACATGTCGATTCGAAATATTTACTGCGTGGGTCGCAATTACCGAGTACATGCTGAAGAATTAAATAATGCGGTGCCGGAAGCTCCGCTGATTTTTACCAAACCAACTCATGCTTATACGGAGACCAAGGGGCAGACGATCAAAATGCCGACCGACAAAGGGGCCGTGCATTATGAAGTGGAACTCGTCATCCATCTGGCCCAAGATTACGAAAAAGGCATGACCGCCGATGAACTGATTGATAAGATGGCAATTGGGGTGGACTTCACCTTAAGGGAGTTGCAGGATGAGCTGAAGAAGAATGGTTATCCCTGGTTGCCTGCTAAGGGGTTCCCCAATTCTGCCCTTTGCTCCCCGTGGATGCCTTTTGCCGGCATGGAAGCGACCAAGGAGCATGATTTCGCTCTGCTGAAGAACGGACAAGAAGTCCAGCGTGGGAATATTAAAGAAATGATTTTCGACATTCCGACGGTCTTAGAATATGTGGCCAAGGAATTTGGACTCGGAGCGGGGGATGTTATTTTCATGGGAACCCCTGCAGGGGTGGGGAAAGTGCAGGAAGGGGATCATCTAGTCCTCAATTGGCAAGAAACCAAAGTCGGGGAGTGTCAAATTATTTTCTAATTTCTAAAAAACTATTAAATATTGTATACATGGTGTAAAAAGGTTGATAGAATGTAAAATTCTCGGTAAATTTAAACCATGCCTCAGTAGAGGAAGAAGAATCGTAGAAAAACCTTAGAGTATGGAGGATGAACATGGTACGTTTAATTAATAATGGCATATACCTTATTCAAGGGAAGCAAGCCTTAGAGGTTAAGGATACAAATGTGCTTTATGATCTGGCGGGGCAACCCGTTCAACCGGAACAGCTTCCTCAAGAAGTTGTTCTGGATCGTCAAAGTGCCCAGCAAAATACGATGGCTTATCAGATCTTATCCCGACATAACACTTCCGGCACTATGGAGCAATTGAAGATTCGCTTTGATGCTTTGACATCTCATGATATTACCTATGTAGGGATTGTCCAAACGGCCCGTGCCAGTGGCTTAAAGGAATTTCCCATTCCTTATGTTTTGACCAACTGTCATAATAGCTTATCGGCAGTCGGGGGAACCATCAATGAGGATGATCATGTGTTTGGTCTTTCCGCGGCTCAGAAATATGGCGGCATCTTTGTTCCGGCCCATCAAGCAGTCATTCACCAATATATGAGAGAAATGATGACCGGTGGCGGCAAGATGTTGCTTGGCTCAGACAGCCATACCCGTTACGGAGCCTTTGGTACCATGGGTGTCGGCGAAGGAGGACCGGAGCTGGTCAAACAGCTTTTGCAGAAGACCTATGATATTAAATATCCCGGAGTTATCGCCATCTATCTGGAAGGTAAACCACAGCCTGGGGTAGGACCCCAAGACGTGGCCTTAGCTATTATTCGGGCCGTCTTCAACAATGGCTTTGTCAAGAATAAAGTCATGGAGTTCGTGGGCCCCGGTATTGCGAACTTATCAGTAGATTTCCGGAGCGGCATCGATGTGATGACTACGGAGACCACTTGCTTAAGCTCCATTTGGGTCACTGATGAGCAAGTGAAGAAGTATATGGAGATCCATGGTCGTGGCGAAGCTTATGCCAAAGTGGAGCCGGGGAATGTGGCATATTATGATGGCATGGTCCACGTGGATTTAAGCAAGATTAGACCGATGATTGCCTTACCCTTCCATCCCAGCAACGCCTATACGATTGAGGAGCTCAACCAAGACCCCTATGATATCCTCAAGCAGGTAGAGGCAGAGGGCAGAAAACAGCTGGATAACCCGAAAATCAATTTCAACCTGACGGATCGAATCAAAAATGGCCGCCTGTTTGTAGATCAAGCGATCGTCGCCGGCTGTGCCGGTGGTAGCTATGAAAACATTATGGATGTAGCCGCTATCGTCGATAGCCAATCCGTCGGCAGTGATTACTTTTCCTTTAGTGTCTATCCTGCCAGTCAGCCTATTTACTACGAGCTCATTAAGCGCGGTGCCATCGGCAAGCTCATGCAAGCAGGAGCCCTGATCAAGACAGCCTTCTGTGGTCCCTGCTTTGGCGCGGGGGATGTACCGGCCAATGGTCAATTGAGCATTCGCCATACCACTAGGAACTTCCCTAACCGTGAGGGTTCCAAACCGGGTGATCTGCAGATTTCTTCGGTTGCTTTGGTGGACGCTCGTTCCATAGCCGCCACCGTAATCAATGGCGGCCGACTCACTCCGGCTACAGAGGTTGAGTATATACCCGCAGACTCCTCTGATTATGAATTTAATGCCGATATCTATGCCAAGAGAGTATATCAAGGCTTCGGTCAAGCTAAGCCCGAAATGGAGTTGAAGTTTGGTCCTAATATCGCCGACTGGCCGGAGATGATTGCCCTCCCGGAGAATATCCTCTTAAAATTTGCCGCAGTGGTCCATGATCCGGTGACCACCACGGATGAGTTAATTCCGTCTGGGGAAACCTCTTCTTACCGTTCCAACCCCTTACGACTTGCCGAATTTACCCTTTCTCGAAAGGAACCACTCTATGTATCCCGCGCTAAGGCGGTGCATGACTTGGAGAAAGAACGTCAAGGTGTTCAGTCCGGTCAAAAAGATCTTAGCGGTATAACAGAGGAATTGCGCGCGGTAGCTGAGCAAATGCTTAAGGCTAATCCAGCCCTTGGAACTGCGGAGAACGCTCTAGCGAATACCGGAATAGGTACGGTGATTTATGCTGTAAAACCTGGCGATGGCTCCGCCCGGGAACAGGCAGCATCCTGCCAGAGGGTTCTAGGTGGCATGGCTAACATCGCTCAAGAGTACGCCACGAAACGGTATCGCAGCAATCTAATCAACTGGGGCATGCTCCCCTTTACTTGGGACTATGATGAGAATATTACCTTCGAGGTGGATGACACTATTTTCATCCCAGGGATTCGTCAAAGCATCTTGAATGAGGATGAATACATCACTGGTCAGCTGGTAACAGCGACAGGGGTTAAAGAGATGAAGCTCCAACTCAATCCTCTGACTCAAGATGAGCGCGAAATCATCCTCAAAGGTAGCTTGATCAATTACTATGCTGCGGAATAGAGCGTTCTGGAGGAGAAACAAAAAAGAGCAGTTAGAGAAGTACAATTAAGCAAAGCAAGAAACAGAAACAGAAACAAAAACGCTGGAAACCTCAGAAGAGGATTTTCCAGCGTTTTTCTTGCATCAGCTTGCGTTATCTTGCGGGTCAGGCATCGTCTTGGGAATAGTTTTTTTAAGAATATCGAAAATACGGGTGCCAAATCTGCGTAACAGCTGTTATAACCTGAGTTTTGCACTAAAAGTAATTAAAAATACCCGCTAGCCCTGTGTTGTCAAGGGCTAGCGGGTTTTGTTTTTTATCATAAAGTTGTAGTGTATTAGCGCTTATTTATTGTATTGCAAA
>JBFWMF010000007.1:0-143272 GCA_050251735.1 Desulfitobacterium sp. | reverse complement strand
ATTTTCACTATAACTATCGTCTTTACTTAGATATTTTTCTAAAACATTAGTTTTCAAAATTGTAACTTTTTTGTTGTATTGCTTAACTGTATTTGCAATACCTTCACTAAAAGCGACTACTCTGTCACTTGAAGTAATTAGCTCCTTTACAGTGTTATGCATCGCTGTCCCCGGCGCTAAATAATTAAATTTATCTCCACGTTTATATACGTTCAACATATCATCATCTAGAAAATATAGAACACTTATATTCCTATTTTCATTTTTTATTTTTTGAATTATCGTAAGAGTATTTTGAGATGTAGCTCTGCTCAAACAAAGAATATCTCCTTCTCTAAGGAAGCTGTACTTCAACTCTTGTTCAGGAATATATATATATGTGCTATTAAATAACTGAACATAATTTTCAACCAAGATATTAACTGTAGCATCATATTCCAATTTTGTAACTATTATTCTTTCTTTGTTCTTATCTATTACATTATTCATACCATTTAGGGGATAGCGACTTTTCCCAAAATGCTTTAACTCCCAAGTAAGCATATGTTTATTATAAACACTTACCTTGTCTAACTCTGTATTAAAATAATCCAAATTATCTATACTATATTCTTCTATATTTTGCGGTGTTAAAAGTTCATTCCTATTTTGAGCAAAAATCACACGCGAAGCTTCAATATCATACGTAACAGTATTACCTAATGAATTTTCTACCATCGCCTCAACACGACTCACTACTTCAGGAATATATATAAAAGGAACTTGTTTTCCCCAACGTATCCATAAATCCCAATCGCAAAGACGCCGCATGGCTAAATGGCAATCATACATACCATACTTATTAATGATTTCTTTATGATGAGCAACAGCATTATTAGCAATATAATTGTCTTTAATTAAAGCGCCATATGAAAATTCATGCTCGTGTAAGTATTCTCTTTCTTTCTTTGTATCATATACTTCCCACTTACCATAGACAACTGCCAAATCTTCCTGTTGCTCAAGTATTCTAATACGGACTTCAAGACTCTTTTCGGGCCATTGGTCATCATCAAACTGATATGCTATATATTTACCTCTGCTATGTAATAAACCTTGATTTACTTTAATAGCAGGAAGTCCTGAGTTTATTTTATTACGAATATATAAAATACGGTTATCTTGTGACAAATAACTTTTTACTAAATTCTCTGTTCCATCAACCGAACCGTCATCAACTATAATGAGTTCAAAGTTTTGAAACGTCTGTGAAAGCACCGAATCGATTGCCCTTTTTAATAATCCATTGTCACCCCTACAATAGGTAGGCAGTATGACGCTTACAGTTGGATTTTTAATAAAAGGATCCGCGAAATACAACATTTCATCCTTAATAAATTCTTTTACCTTTACCACGATCTATCCCCCATATCTTTCTCTCTACTTTTATAGTAAGCCATTTTCGTGATGCTGGCAGGTAACTTCTAATCAGTAATTCTCTTAAATAAACATAGATTAGTAAATAGACCTCAGCAGTAAGCTTCCCTAATCATTGAGATTTTCTTCGCACTATTAAATTAATTTCGAACATTGACCTCAATTGGTTCCTTTACTTTAAGGCTTATCCAATTTCCATTATCCAATAGGGCATATATGACAATCTTGTTCGTGCCTTCCTTCAGTGCTTCCCCCTTAATGTTCAGACTCCAACCACAGTTTTGCACTGCATTCGTCTTAAATAAATCTGCAACACCCTGACGCTGATACCACGACAAACGTGCATCTAAAATCTCCCCATCACTTACAGCAACCACCTGCTTTGGCACCGTCAACTTTTCTGTGTCAACTGTCCAGCCTTTAAGTTCTAACGTTGCTTTCTTTTCAATAATGTTCGCTGAAATAAAATCAACCCAGCCAGATATCTCTTTTCTTTTTATCACTTTGCTACCGTCAAATTCAGCATTCTCAATCACTTTTACTACCGGTTCTTTTTTCCCTGGTACTGTCTTTGATGTTTCTGCCTGTTGTACTGACGACAGAGTATTTGCCCTCATCCCAGTAATTCCAGTGGAGTTTAGAATAAAAATGCCAATCCATACAATGCACAGAAGGCCAACAATTATAATCTTTCGCTTCTGCATCGTTGAAAGATTCCACTTCATCTTTCTTAACTTCCCATGTAGCCATACTTCAAATTTGCCAAAATTCCAGCCGACCACTAGGGCACATATCAGTGCAATGCCTCCAACTCCCACACTCATAGAATATCCTATGTTTTTATAAAGAGTCATAATTGTCCAAAATACCTGTGCATGAATTAAATACATACCATAAGAATAGTCTCCAAGTCTTACGAAAAAACTGTTTCCCTTCACTGGTATATCAATTGCAAGTAATAATATTCCAGCAATTAGTATTGAATAAACAGGAAATGAATATTTCATAACCGATGCAGGAAATTCGAAAATATTTTCATAGCATATTACAAAAGCGCCAATAAACACTATAATAAGTAAAATCCTAATATTTTTTTGTAAATTAATTTTCTTTATTTTACAATGAAGGAAATATGCCAGTCCTCCGGCAATAAAGAAGTAATTATAACCTGCAAAAAATATAATTTTTATGTTTGATAACGCCACTGTAGGTATCCTAAAATAATATATACCAAGGGTAACAACAACCGCCCAAAACGCCAAAAAATAAGGATAAAATTTATTTAACTTTTTTACCGCGAATATTGAGCAAACCAAATAGAAAAAAACTTCATAGATCAGTGTCCATTCTAAATTTAGTACATAACTACCTCCGCCAAAAGGAAGTAATGTTAGTGCTCTTCCTAAATTGTTAATACTGTAAGTATTAAATAAGAGAATCTTTGTTAAAATCACTAATGTAACCGCTAGAAAGTAAGGAGGATAAATTCTAAGAAATCTTTTTTTCAAAAAATCTTTGTTATTGTTCATAAGTAGATAGGCCATTAAAAAGCCTGAAATACAAAAAAACAGTAGAACACCACTACCCGTTACCGTAGGAATGAAAGAAAATGCAGTTTCTCCTTTTCCCCATACAATTGTTGTATATCCTTTTAGATGATAGATAACAATACAGACAGCTGCAATTCCTCTTAACACCTGCAGAGAAAACATTTTTTTGTCCTGTGCTGAGTTACTATCTGCCTTAATTTGCGCAGATTGAATCCCCATATTTGTCCCTCTTTACTTTCGGTGATTGTATTCTATATACCACTTCACAAATGTGTAATCCCCTCTGGAAAAGGAGTTTTCAGTGAGAAGCTCAAATAATACTTGTACCAATATTCAAATTCATTAACTCCGGCAGTTCTATATCCATATATTTCTATTACCATTTAATAAGTTGAATCTTTATGTTGGTAAATAATAATCACAATAACGAAAAGACTATCTGGTACATCTTCCCCACGGAATATTTCTTTGTCCTTTATTAAATCTTCTGTATTATTATTTTTGTTCACCGCCGTTTTTTTGGCTTTTTATATATGCCTGAGTTACTTCTTTTACATCCCCCTGCATATAAATTTCGCCTCTCTCCATCCAAATGCCTTTGTTACATAAATCAACTGCACTCTGCATACTATGTGTTACAAATACAAGAATATTTGCAGTATCCATAAGCTCTTTCATACGCTTTATTGCTTTGCTGACAAATCCTGCATCGCCAGCACCAATTACTTCATCAAGTAATAAAATTTCTGGGTTAATTGCTGTAGAAACCGAAAATGCTAATCGAATGAACATTCCTGACGAATAATATTTCACAGGCACGTCCAAGAAATCTCCCAGCTCTGAAAAAGCTGCGATTTCTTCCATCTTTTCTGCAATAGACTCAGGTGTTTCCCCTAACATCAGCCCCCTCAGTTGTATGTTTTCCCAACCTGACGCTTCCATTTCAAAACCCGTGGCCATTTCAAATAGACTGGAAATCTTTCCGATCACTTGTATTTTTCCGGAAGTAAGAGGATAAATGCCTGCTAGAGTTTTGAGAATAGTACTTTTACCTGCGCCGTTATGCCCTACTATAGCAAGACGATCGCCATCCTTGAGTTCTAAGTTTATCTTTTTTAATGCGTGAATAGTCCCGTCTTTTTCCATTGAATTGAATCGTTTACTACCCGGAATTAATAAGTCTTTTATGCGAATACTTTTTTTTAATCTAAAATCTAAACATACATCTTCCAATAAAATCTTACTCATACTTATTCCCCCTATAGCCTGAACACAAGGTTTCTCCCGACTTTTCTAATAAGATAAATTCCAATAAAGGCAACGGTTAAGGCAATGGCGATTGCTGTCAGATATATCTGCAAGGATGGTATTGCCCCACCTGTCATAGGCGCACGAACTACCTCGATCATGTAATAGAAAGGATTAAGGAGATAAATTAGAGAGTACCCCTTTTTTTCAAGCATTTCAGCAGGATAGATAATAGGTGTTGCGTAAAACATTCCCTGTAAAATTAAAGATTGGAGCGGCTGGTAATCACGCACATGGGTGTTTATCACTCCGGCTATTGTTGCCATACCAGCCCCAAAAGTAAAAAGAATTGCAAGTCCTAAAAATACCATAAACATATTTAGAGAGTATTTCTCAGGTGCTAGAAAGAGATATACAATAAAAAAAGCAACTGCACTATATAATAAATTTACAAAGGCAACTAGAACACTCCGCAGTGGAAAAATTTCAATGTTCGTCATTGTTTGTTTGATGTATCCTTCTGCTGATGCAAAGCACATAGCACCGCCATCAGCGGAACCTGTCAGAAACAGCCATGGAGTAAGTCCTGTAAATAGAATAGGAATAAACACTTTAGGGTTTTGTCCCCATATAATGGAATAAACACTACCAATAATCAATACCATTCCTAACGGAGTTAGGATAGACCATGCAACCCCTAAAAAAGACTTTCTATATCTATTTTTCAAGTCCTTTTGAACCAGACTTTTTAAGATGAAACGAGATTTATAAACATTTTTAAAATAATCAACTAAAAACAACTGACTTTCACCTAACTTTCCCTTTTTTTCTTGTCAGAGTCTTAAAATCATCTTGATTACTTTCACAGGGAGAATTATAAGCGCAATAACTCCATATTGTACGAATAGCATCCTAACGCGATGAAAATAAAAACGCATAATTACAGATTTTTGATTAATATTTATCCGCTGGGCTAATATCTCAGGAGCATTAAAAGTAATCAATTCAGGCATAAGTACATTTAACTTTTCTCCCACACTTTCAGGAGTAAATCTTTCGCATAATAGCCTATATGCTTCTTTACTCATTTCATTTCGCTTTTTAGGGTTTTCTATTAAAAACTTCATGGCATCGTACCACTTATCATTATTATCATCACATAATATCCCATTTACTTCATTTTCAATAATAAAAGTATAGGGTTCTGTATTGGTGTAAATCCCAATTGCACCAATTGACGCATATTCTAAAAACTTATTAAAATATTTATGTTTATAGAAAGGTGTAGTTCTTACAATAGCGAATGAAATATGAAATCCAGATTCATTCATCAACTTTTTGTATTCAGAGTAATCTTCTATATATGGTATATATTTGACTTGCGATAAATCACTCAAATGTGGATTTGCGCCAATAAAGGTAAATTCAACCTTATCGCCATACTCTTCAATAATTCTTTTTATATTACTACTTAGTTTTTCTCTTACAATATTTTCGTGATCAATACTTCCAGCATAAATAAATTTAACTGGAAAATCAGGCCTCACCTGTAGCTCTTTGATTTCGCAAGTGCAGGCATCTGCCAAACAAGATTTTTCAAAGAAATGTCCATATTTCCTAATAATATTAGGGTTAACTGCCCACAAGATGTCACTTAACTCCATCAGGTTTATTATATTTTTTCTGATAAATCTATCATTAAAATACGGACTACATGATACATCTTGTGGAATATCTAATAGGTCATCGTCTAAAAAATAAATAATTTTTCTTCCTGCTTTTTTAGCAGCCTGCACAACACAGAAATCTATAGGTTCACAACCTCTAACGCAGACCAATATATCACACCAGGCCAAATCATCGGCGGTGATTTCAATAGTTTTAATGAATCTAACCTGTAAAAGTTCCTTATCTTGTAATGACTGTAGAGGTACCAAAACACCTACTATTACAGAAGGTATTTTTTCAATACACTCGACCAAAACATGTGGTATTCTCATGTATCTTCTTCCTCAATTACTTATTTAATTCCATACAAATTAGCTTTCGCCCATTTTCCAAACGTTCATCATATTCATGAAAACCAATTTTTTTATAGATTTTGTAAGCTGGTAGATTGTCTTCAAAAACCTCAAGCAAAAGTTTCTCTAAACCCATCTGCTCAAAAGCAATATTGCAGGCCATTTTTGCCGCTTGTATGCCATATCCCTTTCCATGTGCATCTGCTTCGCCTATGAAAAAACGTCCGAATTCAGCAATTTGAGCATTCTTAGAAAAATTGTAAATAGAGATAGCTCCTATTTTTTTATTCAAAACACTGGTTTCCTCAATGATAAACACAAAGTCATTTTCTATGACTTTGTGTTTATCAAACCATGATTTTTGTTGAACAGGGGAAATTATATTACTTGAAATAAAGTTTTTTCGAATATGATCTAAATTTCGCCATAAGCGCAACTGTTCTATGTCATCTTCACAGAGCGGTCTTAGACTCAACGGGAATTCTTCTTCTAAATATTGGTGAAGCATTTTTAATGCCCTACTTTACAAATTCTTTTACTTTATTTGCTACGTATTCTACATCTTCCTTTGTCAACTGTAAGTGAAGTGGCAGTGAAATAATGTGATTAGATATTGTCCTTGCCTTTGGACACTTACCATCGTCATACGAATACATTTGATATTCAGTGTTATCACGATAGTGTACGCCCGGATATATATCTGCTTGATTCAATGCAGCCATTAAACCTTCACGGTCTTCTACGGCAATTACATACAGATGACGCGAGCATTCGTCGCCATAACATACCGGAATACGGTGAACCTTATCACATCCTTCAAAGTATTCATCATACCAAGAACATATCTGTCTTCTATATGCGTTGTCTTCGTCTAGATACTTTAGCTGAACAAGACCGATACTTGCCATAATAGAATTACCATGATCTTTGTATCCTAAATATTCCACGTCATATTTCCATTTATATGTGCCCTTGTCACCACTTCTTGCATAAGTATCCTTATTGATACCCAGCCAGGTAAGTTTACGGCAAAGTGCGTCATTTTCCTCATCCTTAAAGCAAATCATTCCACTGTCTGCAGTAGGAAGGTTTTTAACAGCCTGATAAGAGTAAACTGCAACATCTACTCCCTCCAGAGTACCAGGGAAAACGCCATTTACTCTGGTACCTGCCATATGAGCAGCATCTAAAATTAGTTTCAAATTGTGCTTATTACAGATTTCAATGATTCTATCCAGTTTACCAAAGCAACCGCCATAACCCACAAATAGAACAGCCTTAGTCTTTTCATTGATTTTCTTCTCTACATCTTCTGGATCCAAACACAAATAATCATCTACATCAGCAAAACGTGCTACCATATTTTCATACAAAATTGCATGATTAGAGGAAATAAAGGTTATAGGAGTAGAGATAATTTCATCTCCATCCTGCCAATTATTCTGCATTTTTAAGATCTGTACTGCAAGATGCAACCCAACTGTTGCAGAATTTAAATAGTGTGCATATTTATGTCCTGTGTATTCTTTCCACTTATTCTCAAATTCTACAGTCTTAAACCCTAGACCTGTCCATCCCTTTTCTAGACACTCTCTTATTTCATCTAGACACTCCTCGACGTGAAATGTTGGTTTAAACAATTGAATTGCCATTATATAATCTCCTTCTTATTGTACTTATATTGTAAAGTAGGCTAAACTTGTTTTCGCAAAGAACATTTTTTTTATTTTTCACTTCCAAAATCCTAACAATGCTGAATGGATTCATTGTTCTAAATGCATATAAACTCTCCCACTTCCACCCTTTATCTGAAGGGTATGTTCCCCTTCTTTCCTTTCAACTTCCTGCTTTAAAATAGTATTATTTTGAACCACTTCTGTCAACAACTTTGCACCCTTACATGCTATAAGAAAATAATGAATGGTATCACCCTTCACTTCCACTTGATATGTGGTACATTGTGCAAAGGATACCACAGATGGCAAGAACAAGGCAGATCTTTCAGTATGAAAAGTAGCTTGTTTCGCCATATTCTGTATAAACTGAGGGTACAACGCATTAATATCAGAATATAGGCTGTTCTGTTTTCTGAAAAAATGATATTTTCGGCTCCATTTGTTATCATTTTGATCTTTTTGAATTTCCTTTTCTCTTTCGAAAGCAGTCTGATTAATTTTTGCTATGTCTTTGTAAATAGAATCTGCATAGTCTTCTTATTCAAATATATTTATGGGTACTTGCTAAAGAATCGGAATGTTTCCTCATTAAAGACATTTTTATGATATAGATTTGCAATGTTCAATGAGCTTTTATAATACGGCGCTAATATATATAAGATCGCTTTGTGCTTACAGATTCTGAATATTTCACTCATCGTGAAGTATAGATCATCCATATGTTCTAAAGAATGGCACGCCAAAATTATTTCTGCCGAGTTATCCTCAAAAGGTAGCCCTTCGTTCAAATCGGCTACGATATCTACACCTCTAATCGACAACGATCAACACCAATATACCCTTCCGATTTTGTTTTTCCACATCCTAGTTCTATCTTTAACCCTTCCATGAAACACTCCTTTATACAACGCTGTCTATAAATTGTATTTTCCTAAGACATACAAGGCTTTAAATAGAAGGGTTTCCAATTTTGTCTGTCTATACACTTTACAGTGGACGACGTAATTAATTCTATTCCTCAGTGTTTTTAAGCTGCTTAAATAGTTCTCCAGCTCAACGCAATACTCTTCTTTTAAGATTTTGCCGTAAATATCATAAAAATATTTCAATTGACGAGAAATTGCATTAGCATCGTGTCTATTTAGTTTTTTGATACGAGTTAACGTTCTTTCAATTGTTCCCAGTTGGTATCCTACTGCATTTTTCCCATGTTGGCGATGTTTCACTGTACAATTGTGATCAAACAGAACCCTTCCTACACCACCTGCTACTAAATAAATCCACCAGTCTACAACGGTAACCTCACTAATTCCATGTTCTATTAGCAAGTCCACCATTTTTCTATTGTATACCTGTGTATGCCCTGGTGCAATATTTTGTACCATAGCATTATAAAATCCGGCATCCCTAACAGGATTTAAGGTAGTACCCATTATCGTGAGATCTTCTCTTACAACTTCAGATAAAGAAGCATACATTAATGGTATATCTTGAGGCATAGGTGATAACATTTTGAGAGCACGAGTAAATTTATCTGTCATCCATACGTCATCTTGATCACTAATGGCAAAAAAAATACAGTTTTTATCACATTTGCAAAGGAGTTCAAAAATGCTCTTTGTTACACCAATGTTTTCTCCCAACATTACTTCAAAATTATACTTTTGTTGATATTCTATTAAAATTTCTCTTGTTCTATCCGTGGAACCATCATCTCGAACTAAAACCTTTATCCGTTCGAAACCTTCCAGCGCCACATAACTGTCGAGTTGTTGACACAGATATTTCTCGCCATTGTAAGTTGAGAGAAGTATCTGAATTTGTTTATCGGTTATCATACATTTTTTCATAGTAGTTTTGATACTCTCCACTGAGAATATTTTCCCACCACGACCTATTCTCCAGGTACCACTGAATAGTCTTCTTAATACCCTCCTCGAATTTTGTGGTAGGCTGCCAGCCGAGTTCATGATAAATTTTAGTGGGGTCAATGGCATAGCGTAGATCATGGCCAGCTCTATCTTTAACGAACTTGATCTCACCCTTACCAAGCTCCTTGATAATGGTTTGCACTACTTCGAGATTAGTGCGTTCATTATGACCACCGATATTGTAAACCTCACCTACTCTGCCCTTATGAATAATCAAATCAATAGCAGAGCAGTGATCCTCAACATAAAGCCAATCACGAACATTTTCACCCTTACCATACACTGGAAGGGGCCTGTCGTTTAAAGCATTGGCGATCATTAAAGGAATCAGCTTTTCGGGAAAATGATAAGGTCCATAATTATTGGAACAACGGGAAATCGTTATTGGGGTACCATAGGTTCGATGGTATGCCTGGACTAGTAAATCTGCTGCCGCTTTACTTGCGGAGTAGGGACTGGATGTATGAATATGCGTATCTTCAGTAAAAAACAGATCGGGTCTATCTAAGGGCAGATCTCCATAGACCTCATCGGTTGACACCTGATGAAAACGAGTAATCCCGTGTTTTCGGCAGGTATCGAGCAACACTTGAGTCCCCAAGACATTGGTTTGTAAAAAGATAGATGGGTCTTCAATGGAACGATCCACATGACTTTCCGCTGCGAAATTCACGATGATATCTGGAGATTCTTCTTCAAACACGCTATCCATTGTTTCCCTATCAGCTATATCCGCCCTTATAAATTTAAAATTCGGCTTATCCATTGCTGGCTCTAATGTCTCAAGATTACCTGCATAAGTTAGCTTATCCAAGCAGACAATTTCATATTCTTGATATTTATTAAGCATATAATGGACAAAATTACCGCCAATGAATCCTGCGCCACCGGTTACGATTATCCTCATTCTACCTCTCCTCATAAACAAAATCGACATCGCTCTCATATAAGCGCGGAGCTTTGGCATCCTTCTCTGAGAGAATAGGATTTAATATTCCCCAATCGATGTTGATCTCTTCATCATTCCAGATAATGTTTCTATCGGCCTCGAGATTATAATAATTATCAGCTTTATATAAGAACTCCACATCATCTGTTAATGTTAAAAAAGCGTGGGCGAACCCTCGTGGAATTAGGAGCTGTCTTTTATTATCTGCAGATAATTCCACTGCAACCCATTTTTTATACGTAGGTGATCCTTTACGAAGGTCGACTGCGACGTCTAAGACGGCTCCTTTATTGCAGCGCACTAACTTCGCTTGTGCAGCATCCCCTTTTTGAAAATGCAATCCCCTTAATGTACCTTTCTGCGCAGAAAAGGATTGATTATCTTGAACAAAATTATAATGTAATCCTGCTTCTTCCAAACTCCGGTTTGACCAAGATTCCATAAACCAACCGCGGTGATCCCCAAAAACCTGTGGCTCAATTATGAAGACATCAAGCACTTCGGTCTTTAATGCTTTCATTCGTCTCCCCTCCTTAATACTTTAATTTACCTTCAACTACTTTCATTAGGTGTTGGCCATAAGCTGATTTCCCATACCTCTGAGCGGACTCCACTAACTTTTCTCTTGTTATCCATCCATTGTGATAAGCAATTTCTTCTAAAGCGGATATTTTAACACCTTGCCGAGTCTCAAGAACCTTGACGAACTCTGCAGCCTCTGTCAGAGAATCTACCGTTCCAGTATCAAGCCATGCATAACCACGTCCTAAAGTAATCACATCAAGTTTACCATTTTCCAAATAAATGCGATTTAAATCCGTAATCTCTAGTTCACCACGGGCAGATGGCTTCATTTCCTTTGCATATTCACATACTTTACTATCATAAAAATATAACCCTGTGACAGCATAATTGGACTTCGGACTTAACGGCTTTTCTTCTAACGAAATCGCTCTGCCGTTTTCATCAAATTCGACAACCCCAAATCTTTCCGGGTCCTCCACATAATAGCCGAATACGGTGGCGCCTTCCTGCTGTTGGACTGCAGTGCGCAAATGCCTCGTTAAACCACTGCCATAAAAAATGTTGTCGCCAAGGATCATGGCACAGCTATCGCCGTTGATAAATTCTTCACCAAGGATAAAAGCTTGAGCCAACCCATCAGGAGAAGGTTGCTCCTTATATGAAAGATTGATCCCAAAGCTAGAGCCATCACCTAATAGCCTCTCAAAGTTAGGCAAGTCATGTGGTGTAGAAATAATGAGAATGTCCTTAATACCTGCTAGCATAAGTGTCGATAAAGGATAATAAATCATGGGTTTATCATAAATAGGTAAAAGTTGTTTTGAAGTTACCAATGTTAGTGGATAGAGTCGTGTACCTGACCCACCAGCAAGAATAATACCTTTCATCTCAAGCCTCCAGAAACCAAATATTTGTTATTGTACCTTATATTATTAATACATAAGCATAAGATGGGTAATCATAATTATTTCAAGTATGAATAAAGATGCTTAATCGCATTTGAATACTAAATAGCAGGAATTCACTTTGTATATACACTCATAATCTGGTTAAATACAGAATCCAAGCAATATCTAGCAGTCTTTTCTTTTCCCGCTTGCCCATAACATAATCGCTGGTCGGCGCTGCAGTAGTACAACTCTTCCAGACTTGGTGTCAGGTTCATTTCACTCTTAACGTCAAATAACAGCCCATTCCCCTTATTATCAATCAACTCACGATGCCCTTTGATATCACTTGCAATCACCGGTAACCCGCAGCCGATTGCTTCTAGAATATTAAAGGGTAGTCCCTCGATTAAACTCGTAGAAACGACTGCATCACAAGCTGTATACAAGTCGGGGACATCATTGACGTATCCTAAGAAGTGTATCCTTTCCATCTGTCCCAGTTCTTGAGCAAGTGCTTTACATTCCTGTAGGGTCTTCCCCTTACCGGCTAAAAGCAAATGAGCACTCTCAAGTTTACACTTAGAAAAGGCTCTAATTAATAGCTTCTGATTTTTTCGCTTGGAAAACTCAGCAGCATAGACAAAAAGGAACTCATCCTCTTTATAGCCTAATTCTTTCTTGCGCATACCTTTGTCAGCTGCTGAGACGAATTTAAACCGGGATGGATCGATACCCATTCCGTCGATAGTGCATAATTTATATTTATAGAGTTTATACTTTTGGGCAATATCATAGTCTTCATGATTCATTACCATGACGATATCACTCACGGATGCTGCAATCTTCTCAGGTATCAGATAGAGCCATTTCTTAGGACCAGAGTCCAGATTAAACAGATACCCATGCACAATATAATAAATCCGCGGACGATCTTTTAAGAACAAGGCTGCTATCCTAATGATCGTCGAAGCAAGAGTTGTATGAATACTTACCTTTTCATAGTTCTCTCTCTTAAGCAACTTTAGCGCCTGATAAATGGCCTTAATATTTTCAAAAGAAAGGTAACTCTTAGCAAAGGGGAGAGCGATTACTTTATCTGCCCACTGGAGGGGGACTTCTTCGTTCACAGCCACATGAACCTCATATCCCATATCATGAAATGCCTTGAGATAGGGCAGATGAAAATTATTAATGTGAGAAGCTGTGGAAGCACAAAATAATACTTTCTTCACTTACTTACTCCAAATATAGACGTTTCAATACGCATTCTTATTAACAAACCCTCTGAACACCGTCATAAAGAGAATCTTCACATCAAACATAAATGTCCAATTCTCGATATAGTAGATATCACATTCAATTCTCTTGCGAATCGAAGTATCCCCTCGCCAACCGTTGACCTGGGCCCAACCCGTGATGCCAGGGCGAACCTGATGCTTGACCATATATCTGGGGATCTTCTCCTTGAACTGAGAGACAAAGTAGGGTCGTTCAGGCCGGGGACCTACTAAACTCATATCCCCTTTAAGGACGTTCCAGAGCTGCGGTAATTCGTCAAGGCTTGTCTTACGCAGGAGATTTCCTAACCTTGTTTTGCGGTTGTCCCCTTTGGTGGTCCATTCCTTATCTGAGTTCTCAGAGGCCTGCACTCCCATGGTGCGAAATTTGTACATCAGGAAGGACTTCTTATTCAGCCCTACCCTTTCCTGGGCAAAAAAAACGGGACCCGGGGAGTCTATTTTTATGCCAATCAAAATCAACATGAATAGAGGAAAACAAATTAGTAACCCTACAAAGGAAGTTACAATGTCAAAGACCCGCTTAGAAAATGCCTTCAAGAAGTTGTCTAAGGGGACATGACGAATGTTGATAAGAGGGATGCCATCGATCTCATCCATCTGAGGCTTCGCCGGGATGAAGCGTGCATAATCAGGAACGATCTGGGTACGGACGCCGCTTTTCTCACAGATCTTAATAATTGTCCTGAACTTATCGTAATCCTTAGTGGAGATGGTTATAAAGATTTCATCGATTTTGCTATCTTTTATGATATCTTCCAGATCATCCACTCCACCAATTACTGCGACCCCAGCTAACTTCTTACCTACCTCGATAATTTCATCAATAATCCCGATAATTTCATAACCTAAGTATCGGTTTTCTGTGAGAGATTCGATCAGTCTTTTAGCGAGTCTCCCTGTGCCGATAATTAAGACATGCTTCTTATTATAGCCATTTTTCCTGATATTATAGAGGATAGCTCTGAGCGCTACCCGTTCGCCTATAGTCAGAACACTTGTCAGGACCACAAAATAGATAAGAACCTGGCGTGAATAATCAATCTCCTTGAGGAAGTAAAGCAGGGCAAGCAGGATCATTGTGCTCAGAAGATTGGCCCTGATAATCTTACCCACTTCTAAGGTAATACTCTGACGTCTTCTTGGTTCGTAAAGACCCAGAAAATAATAGAGCAGGGAGTGCAAGGGAACCAGCAGAATAAGAGCTGGTATATAGTTGTCAAATCCTAAATGGCCTTCTTCGTAATTAAAGAACCTGAGCCAGTAGGCTAGGACTAGAGCAATGATAACCATTGCCAAGTCGAGAATGATCTGCAATTTATTTAGCGTTTCTTGGTTTTCCCTGATCATCTACTTCTCTCCAGTGGCATATTCGCACGTGCGTCTTCATTTTTATTCGACAAGAACAATTATAATCCTTTATTTCACTTTGGTTTTTACCTTTTAGATGGCGTCGCATAAAAATTCACCCCGTTTTTACTAGGTAAAATCGGGGTGCACGCCTATTTATTGGGGTTAATGTCACTTATTGTGTTTAGATATCCAAACTATTCGTAAAGCTAGCTTTAGCCGCCATATAAGAATTGATATTCTGCAGCAGAGTATATTGATCATTGAGAAGCTTATTTTGTATCTCAATCATCTCGATACTACTAGATACTCCTATATCGACTTTCTTTTGTAGAATCTCCATATTGATTTCATCGGCTTCGACTGCCAGTTTGGACGCTTCTATGGAGTTTTCCAAGGATTTTAGGTTATTATAGGCCGTCCGTAGTGAAACCTCCTTAGTCACAGGCAGTGCTTCCAGGGTGGCTTTCTTATCCTCAACACTGATCTGAAACTGGTCTGCGGAGGGGTTATCGTAGTAAAAAGCGATGTCGTACTCAATTTGAGTGAGCTCAATATCTTGCTCATATCTCTGGTTATCATAGTCGTTTTCAATAGCCTTTGCTATTTGTTCTTCCAGCTCAGCGTCATCAAACTTCTCGTAGGCGAGTAAATCTGAGGCCAATACTACTTCTCGTTTGAGATCGATACCCAGATCTCTCTTGAGGGCAATCATTGAACTCTTGACACTATTCTGAGTAACTTTTAAGCCTGCATCCAAGGAGCTCCTTTGAGCATTTAATGAATATATCTGCGACTGGATTGTCATTCCCAAATCAATTTGTAAATTAAGCTGATTGATAAGGGTATCTACATTTTTCAATTGAACCTTAAGATTCGCTTCCTGTTGCTGAAGTGCTAAGATGCTTTGATATTGATTAGTAATCTGAACCTTTAAATCCTCTAATTGAGTATCCCGATCATGTTTAGCATTCTCTAAAGTCCAGAGGGTTCGTTTATGATTCAACTTTCTCGTTTTGGCAGAGTCTTCATCAACTTCTGAGTAATTGGCGTTATGCCGGGCTAAGGCTTGCTGATATTGCTTATCATAGATTAATATTTTGCTATCGGTTAATTGTAAAGTGCTATTTCCGGTTTCGATGGATTTGAGAGCGTCTTCGAGAGAGAGCCGCAAGACGGAATTCACATCAGTATTTTTGGGTGTCTCAGTAGCACTTGAGGATTGAGATGATTCTGCTGAGGCCGGTGGAATGTTCTGGCTATCAGAAGCTAATGATTGATTGGTCGTAAAGACAATGGATCCAGCTAAGATAGGCGTGACGATTAGCGTAAATATTTTAATTTGTCTCTTTTTCACATGGGCACCTCCAAATTAGTAACCTAGTTATTGCATGTTCGTTGGTTGGAATCCTACGCCACAGGCCAGATCCATCATGACTTGCATCACCCATGTATCTAGTTCAGCGTTTTTGTAGTTTATGTCGGCTTGAGCTTTAGCCATTTTAGCGTCATTCAGTTCGATAAAAGTGATCATAGTATTCTCATATTGGATTTGGGCTGCTTGGTAATTCTGTTCAGCTTGCTGAGCGAGATGCCCCATAGCTTCCATCTTTTCCATAGAGCTTTCTAAGCCGGTATACAACTCGGCAATGTTTTGCTGAACATTGATACGAGCGAGCTCCAAATTATTCTGGGCGTTGGCAATCTCATATTCTTGTTGCTGCTTGTAGAACTCATAATCCGTAGGAATTTCTGCACTACCATAGAGATACTGTTCTTCCAGTAAGTCCAGTGTACTTTGAGCGTTGCTGACCTCCGCGCGATTGGCTAAAGCTTGCTCCGTATATTCTTCAGGGGGTTGAATTTCTAACGCTGGTATGACGTTATAATCCTGCAAAGTAGCGTATTGCTTAGAGATATCTTCACCCATCATGTTATTGAGAGCCATGTAAGCCGAATCTTTACTATTTTGGGCGCTGAGATAATTGTAGCGGATCTGCTCGTAGGCGATCTCAGCTAACCTGAGCTGAGATTCTGTAACCATGCCCTGTTCTTGTTGGAGGCGAGCTTTCTTGTAGTCCTCATAGAGAGAATTCATTAGCTCACTTTGAGTGTTCAGGGCATAGTCTGCTTTGAGTAAGCTAATGTACTCATTATAGGCTGAGAGACGAACGGCATTGGTTAAGACCGCTTGCCCATTGTTAAGTTGAATCAAGTAATTTTCAAATATCTTAGGCGTTAAGACATAGGTCTTAACCAACTCAAAGGAATTAGGCATAAAGGGTATGAGTCCTTTGAGTCGGCTCATTTGTCCTTTTGTATTGGCATAGTTTCTTTCCATCTGCTCGACCCTGAGGCTATTTGTCTTAAGGATTTGGGAATTCTTGATCGTGCTTATGGCAGCTTTCTCGATATCTAAGGTATCCTCTGCTGCCTGTGCGATATGGGTTGTGCTAGCCAATATCAGCGTGATCAGCAGAATGGATGCGAGCATTCTTTTCAAGTAGCTTCCTCCTTTGCTATGACTCCGATTCTCTAATTCGTCGTACCGAATACTGTACTGGATTGGCTACCTGTTGTCGTAGTATTGCCGGCCTGAACTTTATAATAATAGGTCTGTCTGGTCGTTAGGCTATTATCAGAGAAGTACGGGGTATTGACGGTACCGACTATGCTATAGGTTCCATTACTGGTGGTAGCTCTATAAATATTATAATACGTGGCATTAGTCACTGTATCCCAATTCAAGAAGATCTGGCTCGCGCTTAGTGGGGTAACCTTGATGTTGGAAGGTATTCCAATATTACTAATACTATACTGAGTGGCTGCATAAACGACATTTGAGTAATTCCCTACGCCTACAGTATTACCCGGCTGCACCTTATAGAAGTACATCGTTCCTGGAGCTAAGGACGTCTCAATGTGGAAGGGGGTTACCACTGATGCGACCAGCTCATAGGTTCCTTGTAGGGTCGTCGAGCGATAGACATTATAGTAGGTAGCATTAGTAACACTATCCCACTTAACTTGGATCTGACTTGGGCTGAGCGCAGTCGCTGTTACATTGGCTGGTATGGCAAGGGTATTGTTGTCCAACAAAGTCTGAGCGTGGACAACGACGGAGTAAGGGCTAGTGGAAGAAGTGTTCACCGCTTGAATTTTATAATAAAAGGTAAGTCCTGCGGTTAAGTTCGTGTCCGAATAGTATGGAGTGTTGACCGAGGCAACACTAGTATAGGTACCATTAGGGGAGGTTGCTCGATAGACATTATAGTAGACGGCACTGCTGACAGTATCCCAGGTTAAGTTAATCTGATTAACATTGAAGATTGTTGCCGCAACATTTGTTGGTTGGGTCAGAGCACTATTGACAGTAAGGGTGGTGGCATAAACCACATTCGAGTAGGGACCGGTTTCGTTACTGTAAACGGCCTGGACTTTATAATAATAGGTGGTTCCTGTGGATAGAAAAGCATCGGAATAATAGGGGGTAGAAGTGGTCGCAATTCTCTCGTAGTGGCCAGAATATGAGTTGGATTTAAAAACATTGTAAGCGGTAGCTTTGTTCATTGTGTTCCAGGTGAGATAGATTTGGCTGGCGCTTAAAGGAGTTGCTGATAAATTAGTGGTTGATAGATTGGAGTCATTACCTTTTCCGACTTTGGAAGTTACCGTGTCAAGCAGACTCTCAGATATGACGCCTGTTCCCCCAAAAGCTACTACCTTGCGAATCTCTGAACTATAGTCTTCGAGGAAATCAAGAGTGGCTTGCTTCAGGGGATTACTTACTAAGATCACGGGAGAGCCTGATAAAGAGGCCAAGACTGAACCGGCTAACGCATCAGGGTAAGCTGACCCCGTGGCTAGGTAAATGGTGTTTAGATCTAATTGGTTTTCAAATGCCTCCAGAATATTGACATTCAGCTCGTACCAATTCGCCCCTGTCAAGCGTTCTGGTGAAGGGAGCTGCAAATAGACGTTATTGCTGATGGTCCCCGTGTCTCCCAAAACATAAGTGTCCTCAGTGTTTTCATCCAAAAGCCTCTTAAGTTCATTAGAGACTCTGTCCTTAGGAGTCAAGAGTATCGGCATGCCAGCCTCGGCAGCGATGGGCGCGATGGATAAAACATCTTGATAATTAAGGCCTGAAGCAATGACGGCTTGGTCAAAGTTGCCCATTTCTTTAGCAACCTTCAGTGAGGTTTCATAGCGATCAGCTCCAGCAAGCCGGGATACGCTGATTCCTAGGTTCTTAATGGTATTGGCTACGTTTTCTGTGACTACACCAGTACCGCCAATAATCACAGCGTTTTTCACGTTGAGGGCCAACAGTTGTTTCTTTGTTTCTGTGGACAAGGAATTCTTGGCGGTGAGGAGAATTGGTGCATTGTATCTTTTGGCCAGTGGTGCTGCGCATAAAGCGTCAGGAAAATTCTCCCCGCTAGCTATGATGGCATAGTAGGAGGTGTTCCACCCCACTTTAGCGATTTCTACGGCTGTCTTGTAACGATCTGCTCCGGATATCCGTTCGTCTGAGATCGGTAAATTACTTCCTGAGCCAGAGGGCCCCGAAAGAGTCACCGCCCAAGCCTCCGTTGAGTATGCACTAGCACCGCTACCGTTTAGAGCCTGAACTCTGTAATAATAAGGTGTGTTGGACTTCAATGCCGTATTCACGTAGCTGGTGGCATTACTTGCACCTATGTAAGTGTAAGTTCCCGAGGGTGAATTGGCCTGATAGATGTAATACTGGGTAGCTGTGTTCACAGGGTCCCAAGACAAATTGATTTGGGTAGAACTAATCACTGTGGCCTTTAAGCCAGTAGGAGTAGTGGGATTACTCGCAGCCAAAGCATTCATAGGCAGAATCAGCATCGACAATACGATACATAGAATCAACGTTAGTCTTCTTTTTCTCATGATTATTTCCTCCCTTTCATATTGGCACTTTCTAATAGATCTAGATGTCAAAATCCTTCTCGATTAGCTGGTCATAATACAGTCGTGTTGGGCTATAGTCTTGGGTCGCATTCCCCTTTATAGATAAGGACGTAAGGCGAGTCAAATCTCTGATGGGGGAAAAGTCTTTAATTTTATTAAGGCTGATATCTAGTTGGGTTAGGCTCTTCAGACTGGTTAATGAGCTGATTAGATCTAGATCATTATTCATAAGGTCTAGTGATTTGAGGTTGGCAAGCCTTGAAATCTGAGATAGATTTGCGCTCTTGAGGAAATTGTTGCTCAAATCTAGAGTTCTCAGATTCGTAAAGGAGTCTAGACCAGTAAGATCGCGTATGCCATAACCCTTCAGGTTTAAGCTCGTGATTTTTAATACTTCACTCAAGTATATAGGCTGAGCGGAAGATTGCTTACCTAGAGAAAACTTGACAGCCCATTCAAAGCTACTATCTTTAAATTCGATGGCTTTATCAGCTGAGACTTTTAAGCTCAAGTTTGTTGTTTGATTGGTACCTTCTACAACACCCTGAAAAGTATAGGTGCCGATTTTATTGAGAATCGTTACCGTGGGTGTGGAACTCCATTTTACATCCATAACACTCGTACTATAATCGCTCTTGGTGACGATGACTGTTTTCGGGAGGGTATAGGTGCTACCCTGGATCACTTCGGCCTGAAAAGTATCTACCTTTGTAATTCCTGGCTCTACAGTCAGTGCTAAGTGCACGGTTCCATCGTAGCCATTCACACTACCTGAATAGTAGTATGTTCCAGCCCTATCCGTGGAAACATCCGTTAAATTCCAAGTAACCGGAACCTGTGCCAAGTTTCCTTGACTGGTTTTTGCTGCAACTGTCACGGGCAACGCATAACTCTGATTCTCCAGCACTTTTACATCGATATCTTCTACTTCTGTTATGGTAGGAGTCAGATTCGCTAAGCGTGAGACTGTAGTTGATGAGATAATTCCCTCTCCTCCGAGAACCGTGATTTTGTTAATCACTTTAGTAGAAAAATAGCTTTTGACCGAGGAAGTAATCTCGTTACCCTTTAATAAAATTACAGGGTTGTAATCCTGTTGGGCAAACGCCGCGGCTGCTAAGGCATCGGGATAAGTCTGCCCGGTAGCTAAGAAAGCCTTGTCAGTGTTGATACTTCCTTCAAAGTACTTTAGCAGCGAGCTATTCCTAACGTATGCATCTAAACCATCTATATTCTCTGCCCCCGTAAACAAGCCACGAATGGTTTGAGGTATATCTGCTTTACTTCCGACGAAAATTACCCTGCCTATTTTAGCTTTGCTAAAATAGGACTTTTGACTCTTGGTGAAATCATCAGCTGGCACTGGAATTATCGGCATCCCTTCTGCGGCAGCGATCGGTGCTGCAGATAAAGCATCAGCAAAGCTAAGACCCGGAACAAAGAAGACTCCTTTGCTCAACCCTACGGATCGTGCAACCGCCATAGCAGTCTCATAACGATCTTTACCCGCTAAACGTGAACTTGAGATTCCGTTCGCGGTGAGCTGACTATCTACGCTATTAGGGATTACTCCGGTGCCGCCGACGATATAGGCCTTTTTAGGATTCAGGCGTTTTAGCTCAGTGAGGGTTTCCGGGCTTAATCCCTTCGAACTAACCAACAAGATAGGAGCATCATATTTACCCGCTAAGGGGGCTGCACTTAAAGCATCCGGGTAATTCTCCCCGGTCGTCAGAACGACTTCCGCTGCCCCTTCCGGCCAGCCACTTTGGCTAATGGCTAACGCTGTAAGATAACGATCAGCACCCGCTAGCCGTGATGTAGTCGTTGAGGCTAATACGCTTTGTGATAAGGTTAATATAAATATACTTATGCATACTAACATAAAAGCAAGTATAGGAGTATGCTTTTTCCAATTAGCCAATTTAACTATCCTCCTAACTTTTCAGTTTAGCAGTTCTTTTATTAAGCATATGATTAATGCTTACTCCTAGCCCTAGTAAGCACCAAAAGACTGGGGCCACGGAAACGACACTGTCGTTAAATACGGCTGCTCCCAGATAGCCTATAATGGCCACAAAGACCCCTACTCCTGCCTGGGATAGAAAATCCTCAAAGGGGTTGGACACGTAGAGTCTGAAACTCTTCACGATGTAGAAACCAACGAGAAAAAGAAATGCAAGTAGGGAAACAACTCCAGTATTGATAGCAATTTGCAAGTAAAGATTATGAGGCTTATCTACCAGTTGCCACATATCTCCATGATAAGCATACATCTTGCCAAATATGTCATGTTGCGGGAAGGCTATTGCAAAGGTGTCAGGTCCATAGCCGAAGAGTATAGTGTTTTTTAGAAGGGGCAGAGTTCTGGACCAGATGTATCCCCGTGAGGACCCGAGACGTTCATTTCCCTCAAAGCCCCAAGCTTCCACAGGTCCTAAGCTGATCTCATTACCCTTGTTATCAATCAAGGCTATGCGCTCGGGATTTAGGTCGAAAATAAGACTTATTGGTCCTTTAACAATTTTTAAGATAAGGTTCTCACCCGTATCTCCGTAAATCAAGCTATAATCTCGATATACTTGGTTTTTCAAGGTGAGCTTACCGGTATTTATGTCATAGCTTGATTCTATAGTTTTATTGTCGCTATCTGTAAAGGTGAGCGCATCATTCTTAAAAGTAAAACTCAATGTTTCCGTGGCAGTAACTACTGTGCCTTGGGTACCATCTATGATGATATCCTTCAAGGGGATGCTTTCGCTTGCTGGATCTACATTTTCAGATAAGCCCACTAAAACTTTCACATCTGTGAATAAACTACCGACCCGTGCGCTTACAAATCCGCCCGATACTTGATTAAGACCAATAAAGATAGCGATAATCACCAGGAAGCTTGCGGTAAAGTATTTCCAGTATTTTCGAATGAGTCTATTGATGGCAATTAGGAAGATGAGCAGTGCCAATCCACCACCGACGAGACCTGAGCGGGCATTACTCCCAAGCCAAATAACCCCTATTAGAATTGTCATAAAAATCATAACTGCTTTAAATCGTTTGTCCTTCATTAGCACGGACAATGCGAAGCAGAGTGGAAAGAGCATCGCCGTATAGCTTCCCACATAGTTGTAATGATAAAGTGTCGCATAAACAGTATATTTGTCAAACTGAAATGCTAACGCATTGGCAATATTCATATATTGTTCAGGTAGAAATAAGCCTTGAGCAAAATCGGTCTTTAGAAGGTCATAGCCAATATATTGGAAGAATCCAATTAGTCCAATGGCTAAGGCACCAACCAATAGTGAGCCAAGAATAATCTTGACATGCTTCTCATTAGAAACAAGTGTAGTGGTTGTAAGAAAGAGCACTAAGTAGGCAACTAAAACATATAAGCCCTCGTAACGATCAGGAAAGCCGGTTAATGCGACACTTCTATAGTCGGACAAAAACGTTGAGCCAATGATACTCAGCATATATACCCCAGTTGCTATGTATATAGGTTTTAGGTCTCTCTTAATGAGGTTGCCGTCTTCTTGGAAGAATCGTGCTACGACCAAAAATAGGGCCGTTAATGAGGCCATAATTAAAACTATTCCTTTGTAATAGGAGAAGAAATCATAATTGTCTGTTGTTCCTGTCCAATAATTGTAACTTGCTCCAGTTAGAGGTGCTACCTTAAGGTATACGATTAATGGAAGGATAGTAACGACAAATATAAGCGGTATAAGATTGTACCATTCTGCATAACTTTCACGTTCCCTTGCTTTCACGCTTTTCCTCCTTAAATCTGCAACTGTATCCTTTCTGTCTGTTTTATTATATCAGAGAAGGCAAGCTAAATATACTTTAAACTTTAGGGATTGGGATCGCGTACTAGAGATAAAAAGGCCCCCGGAGATAATTCTCCGAAGGCCCTTTCCCTAGTCGAGCACCATGTTTCAGTTGGAATTCAATGCCCTATTATTCAATCGTAATTTGGATGGTCTTAACGAATCCGCCAACAACAGCACTGATCTTAGCTGTTCCAGCAGTCAAAGTACCACCGATTTTGCCATCGGCTTCAACTGTCATTCCAGTTGTACCAGCATCAACTAATACGATTCGGTCAAATGCCATACCCTTCTTGCCATATTGATCTACAGCGTAGAAGTAAATGGTAGAAGTGGTATTAGCACCTGCAGCATCAAATTTTGTCAGGTAGGCGCCAGGAGTTAAGCCAGCAGCTACAAGAGATGTAGCCTTGACAGTGATGGTGCCATTAGAATGAGAAACACCTGCGAGAGCAGTGTTGAATTCAACTTCAACGGACTTAGCTACAGGGCTCGCTTTTGTAGACTTGATTGCTGCGGTAAGAGCGTGGACTGCATTATCTGCACCAAGAATGGTTACATTAAGGTTTGCAGAAGCCTCAGTCATAGTATCTGGCAATTTGTTGGCAAGAACTTTGACGCTCTTATAATTGCCACCAGCTGCACCGCTAGATACTACGAAGCGACCGGAATCAACAGTAGCACCAAGTACCGGAGTACCTCTTAAGACAACTTTTGCACCAGAGGTAGTGGTACCATAGACTTTAGGATTAGCAGTATATGCTTTTTCTTTATCTGTAAGCGTAGCATCATCATTTACTGCATAGAGAGCACTACTTACAGCATCGATTGTGTAACCTTTAATGTCTTTATCTTGTAGAACAGTGAGGGTTTGAGCCTTAGAATCAACCACTACATCATCAGTAGTAGCAACTGTGCCAGCTGTGTCAATCAAATCAAAACGTACTGTTGCTGTTCCAGCAGCAAGTGCGCTTACAGTGATCTGGGTTTCACCAGATGTTGCTTCGCCACTAACATTGATGACACTTGTGTTGTCAGAGGTAGCTACGACTTTGTAAGGTTGTGCTTTATCAGCTGTAGTCATATCAATGACTCGACCATATTGGTCTTTGGCTTCTAAACCACCATCATCATGACCAAAGTCAACATCTTGAGTTGCTCCAGCAACGATTATTGCGCCTGCAGTTGTCATGGAAGATTCTTGCATTAAGCTCTTCAAAACTGTGGAATCAAGACTCAAAGAGTCTGCCTTAACAGGTTTCTGAATGTTAATGGTGATGCTGCTAAAGCTACCAGTTTTGGTAACAGCAGAGATTACTGTAGGTACTGTGCTTGTGCTGTTGTTTGTTACTCCGAAATTCTTAATCGAAGCAGTTCCATCGAGGTTTTTAACCCAATATGCGCCAGTGAGTTTTATGATATTGTCAGTTTCACTTCCTACCAAATCACTCCACTTGGTAAGTTGAGTTCCGTTTTGATCATAAGCAGCAAACGGAATCACTTTTTCTTCAGTAGAAGCAATTGCATCAGAAGGTGCAAACAAGGTAATTTTGTCAACTTCAGCTTGTTTCTTCAGAGTGGTACTCAGTTGAGAAGTTTTTCCAGTCCAAGTCATCGCTGTGATTACAACCGGCATATCAAGGGTGATGGTGTCGGAAGTTGTTGTCACTTTGATTAAAGCTTTGGAGGAATCTTTAGGATCTTGAACAAGCTCAGCCTTAACATAAGGGCTAGAGGTTGTCAGTGTATCCCCAGTTTGGAGAATCAAGCCTTGTTTGATGAGGGTATAGTTATTTGTAGGATTTCCACTGATATCTGTTGCAGTGTATGCTACATAGAATACATCAGTAGTGCTTCCGGCAATTAACTCTTTTCCATCAGCGTTAGTTATCTTTGTCAGCTGAATATCACTCAGGGTTCCGATTTGTGAGGTAGCTGCCAAAGTAGCGCTTGTGGAAACTCCAGAAGACATGTCATTAGCGGTAATTACAATTCCGCCAGTAAAGGTCAGGAGATTAAGACCTGTTGCAGGAGTTACTGTTAGTAATCCTTTTCTAGCGTCTACATTGCCTACTCCAGATTGGAATTGAACATTGTTCGCCAAAGCAGCATTGGTAATGTCAATGCCATACTGGTCAACGATTTTGTAGGTTGCATAACCAGTTTGAGTTGTGATACCAGCGCTTGAGGTGTTGACAACGCCCAATTTGGTAGAGGTAATTTCGATCTTAGCAACTTTTTGTTCTGTAACTTTAACTTCACTGGTTCCTAAGCTAGTTGCGTCATTTTTTACAGCAACAGTATAGGTTCCTGTTACAAAGTTGGAAGATTTAGTTAAAGTAGCTTCTGTTTTAGCTTCATTCCAAGTAGCCGATACGGTTACAGGGGAAGTAGCTTGTTTCACTTCAAAGGTAACCTTCGCAGTATCAGCAGCTGCCTTACTAAACTTAACCTTAAAAGCATTAGCTGCAACTGCAGTTACGCTTTCAACTTTGAACTCACCAGTAGGAGTAGTAGCCTTAACAGCATCAAGAGCTGCATTGCTAACAACAGCTACGCCACCAAGAGCAACGATAACGCTGTCATCAGCTAGGTCAGCAGCAACATTAGCTTTAACGGTTTTTCCGTCAGTTAAGATGATTGGGGATTTGGTTTGAGCAGCAAGAACAGATCCTACGAGAGCATCTGCTAAAGTAGCTCCATTACCAACATAGACTTTGCCGAATTCGAAATCAAGAGCTTTGATTACTGCAGCGTTAGTTGCGTAACGATCAGCACCGTAGAGACGCTCAGCACCAGCGATGTTCTTAACGAGTGTAGGTCCACCGATGATGTAATCGGCTTCAGTACCAGCAGGCACGGAACCATCAGCGTTAGCAACAACGATAGCATAGTTGTTAGCAGCAGCGTAAGAAGCTACTGACATAGCATCAGCAAGGCCGTTATAACCAACAACAATGTTTCCTGCAGGAGCAGTTAATTTTGCGTTGATTTTGGCAGCAGTTTCGACACGGTTAGCGCCTTGAACAGCTTCAACATTGAAGCCAGCAGCTTTTAGCTCGTCAACTACAGCTTTGCTAGCAGCAGCACCGACAACGATAACATCTTTCACGCCAAGGTCTTTGAGGGAATCAACAACCTTATTGTTCATGTCTGCTTTGTCAGTCAGATAAATAGGAGCATCTTCTTGAGCAGCTAGGGGAGCTGCAGCAAGAGCATCAACGAGGTTAGCTGGGTTACCGGCTGCGACAACAGCGGTGTCCGCAGAAGCATATGCTTTTTCTGCGATTGCGATCGAGGTTTCGTATCTGTCAGCACCTGCTAAGCGTTCAGTCGTAGTAGCTGCGAAGACGCTTGCTGGAGCCATTGACAGTACCATACCGGCGATAGCTAAGGAGGCTAAAGCCTTTTTTGTCTTTTTCATGTAGTGAATTTCTCCTCTCATTTACGTGGTAACGTTTTTGTGTCTTCCGAAGTCACGGCCACATATGTGTGTTTCTTAATTAAGAAAGCAACCTATTTACCGTACCTCTCACCTGCGATGATCAGTGGTCGTCACTCACCCCCTTAATATAAGCCGCAAATCTTTAGACATTGCGCAATATCTAAAGGCATCCCACCCCTTAACGGGGGCGTCCCCCCTAGGAGGCTTACGCCTCTCGGGTGGCTTACCCTTTAGACAAAGTTAATGAAGAAACCCTATACAGGTTCTACACTCGTATAACTATTCGATGCGGAAAACAATATTCCTGCAATCTCTCAGAAATTTTCACAAGAAAAAATTGGGAGATTTACATCCTACGAGTTGCATAGATTAGTTTACCTAATAATCAAGGTTTTTTCTAGACCTTTTGTAAATTTTTTTATTAACTTTTTCTTAATTACCATGCTTTTGTCCAAAAATGTTGGGTTTTGTTAATAACCCCGGTAAATTAGAATGCCTCGGTAGATCCCTAGAGCTGCTTTTTGTTGAAATTCTGGACTAATGATCAATTTTTCTTCCTGAGGATTTGAAATAAAGCCCAGTTCCACAAGAATAGACGGCATCGTGGTATTTTTAATTACGTAAAAGTTAGCCGTTTTGACTTTGCGGTCCTGGAGCTCCACTTGCTTGATCACTTCTTGCTGAATTGCAGTAGCCAGTTTTCTTCCCTCTTCTACTCTGGGATTAGCCGCAGAAATATACGTTGTCACTCCCCCTGCCTCTGGATTGGAAAAAGCATCGTTGTGTATAGAGACGTAAACATCAGCCTGAATCTGATTCGCTATTTTCACCCGAGTTTGTAAATCTATTAATTCTACATAACTTGTGCCGGAGGGCGGGGTATCCCCGGTACGGGTCATCACAACTTTCGCTCCCGCTTGGCGGAGTAAATTCGTTAAATTTAACCCCACAGGCAGGGTCGAGTTCTTCTCATAAGAGCCACTAGCCCCTACCGCTCCTACATCTTTACCCCCATGGCCAGGGTCCACGACTATGGTGAGACCG
This sequence comes from Desulfitobacterium sp., assembly GCA_050251735.1. Classification (GTDB taxonomy): domain Bacteria; phylum Bacillota; class Desulfitobacteriia; order Desulfitobacteriales; family Desulfitobacteriaceae; genus Desulfitobacterium. Next base: position 115,158 of record JBFWMF010000007.1, on the reverse strand, counting down.
GCTAGGAGATAAGGCGGTTGGATAGTGCCGGCGACGATGCCTCTGACTCGGTCGGAGAGTATGACTTCCCCTCCAACCATGGTGACCAAGAGCCGATTCACAGTGGCATTGCCCATGGCGGAATAGGTGATGGCCGGTAGTCCGGCATGACTGGACATAAAAAGGTAGGCATTCTGTTTGACGGCTAAGGCGCCGGTGACTAAGGCATCCGGGAAATTCTCCCCGGTGACTAGGAAAGCCCGTTGTCCCTCGGGAGCTTCAGCCGGGTCCGTCCCGAACTCCTCTTGGGTGAACCAAAAGGCTTGAGCAGCGGTCTCATAGCGGTCTTGGCCGCTTAGCCGCGTCATTCCGGTTAATCCTTCTAAGGTAATGGGGGCAATGACTCCCTCTCCTCCGACCACGATGGTCCGGGTCACGGCTTCTGCCTCTTCATTGAGTTGGTATGCGCCCAACGCTTCCAGCTTATGCCGGGTGACAGCGGGAAGTTCTTGAGCTTTCGTGAGCAAGATGGGGGTCTCGGTGATACCGGCATAGGGTCCGATGGCTAGGGCATCGGGGAAATTCTCGCCACTGGTGAGGACCACTTGGCCATTGCCCCCTAAATGCTCAGCCACTAGGGCGGCCGTCTCATAGCGATCCGCTCCGCCAATGCGTTCCCAAGTGAGTCCGGCAGTTTCCAGAGCCTTGCTGATGGGTGTCCCCATGACACCGGCTCCTCCCAGTAGGATCACATGCTGGGCCTTGAGCCGTTGGATTTCCTCTAGCACTTCATGGTCCAAGCCCTTAGAACCGGTCAGAAGAATGGGGGCATCATAGCGCTTGGAAAGAGGGACGGAGACTAAGGAGTCCGGGAAGGCATCTCCGCGGGCTAGGAGAACGGTCTGAGCTTCGCCCCAGCCTGCCTGGGAAATCTTTAAAGCTGTCTCAATGCGCGTTGCTCCGTAGAGGCGATCTACATCTGCTGTCAGAGGAGCTGCTGCAACCGGTGCTTGACCTAATAGCCAAAGACTAAAGGAAGCGGCGAGGAGAGCGCTCCATTTTTTTGGTGGTAGCCACACGGAAAACCCTCCTTGATCGTTATAGGTACTTTTGGTACTTTGCATGTTTCGACGGGATATAACTGAATCCTTTTGGGAATCTCGACCATTTGCTAGGCAAGCGATGGTCAGTTCGTCCCCTTTGCGGTTGCTGAAGACTAACAGTCCTTACTTATTAATAGACTGACAAGGATCTGCTTTTCTTCCTCTTAATATGTTAAAAATTTATTAACTCTTGCTATTCTCATTTATTTTGTAAAGGGTTTCTTTGCTTTTTAGCGAAGTATTCGCAGAGACAACAGAGAACCGTGTCAGATTTAACGGACAGTTTTAGTCTAAAACCAAGAACACTTCTTATATTATGTGCTTAGTTGTGTTCCTAGTTATGTACGTATGTAGAGACGGCCTAAGTGTCGGTCGCCCTATTAGCCACTTGTATGGATGAATAACAAAAAGGAGAGAAAAATGAAGAAAACTATAAAAATTGCCGTCGTGACTTTGACAGCCTTCACTCTTTTATTCACAAACTCAGGCATAATGCCTTTGGCGCCTCAAGCTGTTCAGGCCGAAACTTCCATAACTCAACCTTTGCGCTTAGCGGGAACTTCTCGCTACGATACGGCGATCCAAGTCTCCCAAGGGGGATGGGATTACGCTGAGTCCGTGGTGCTGGCTCGCGGAGATGACTTTCCCGATGCTTTAGCCGGGGTGGTGCTGACCACGAGTGTGAATGCTCCCTTGCTATTAACAGAAACTAAGCAGCTAACTGCTGGAGTGTTAGAGGAAATTAAGCGACTGGAGGCCTCGACAGTTTACATCTTAGGCAGTCGGGGGGCTGTCTCAGAAGCAGTGGAAAATACTTTGATCAGTGAAGGATTGACCGTGGAACGTCTCGAGGGAACGGACCGCTATATTACGGCCAGTGAGATCGCTAAGGTTGCTGTACCTCAGACCGAAAAGGCCTTCTTGGCTTTGGGCACGGATTTCCCCGATGCTTTGAGCATTTCCTCTTATGCTGCTGCTCAAGGAATTCCTCTGCTTTTGACGGAGAAGAAAAAGGTCCCTGAGGTTACGTTGGAAACCCTACAAAGCTTGGGAGTCAAAGAAGTGACCCTGATTGGTGGCGAGGGGGTTATTCTCCCTGAGGTAAAGACTCAGTTAGAAGAATTAAGCTTCAGTGTGGATCGTTTAGCCGGAACCGATCGCTATGGAACCAATCTGGAAATCCTCAATGACTTAAGCTTTAATAATGAAGCAATTTATGTCGCCACGGGCACAAAATTTCCAGATGCCTTGGCCGGAGCTGCCTTAGCCGCTAAGAACAATAACCCGATTGTTTTGGTCCCGCAAAAGGATCTTAAGGAAGCGAGCATGGATTATCTGGGTGCACGTCGGGAGCAAGGTGCACACTTTACGCTGCTGGGTGGCTGGGGAGTGATTAGCTACGGTATGGAGAGCATGATTCGCACGGGCAATTTGCATCCAAAGATTTCCCTGCAATACTGGGATGGTTATGCCAAATACGAAACCTATCTCAATCAACTCGCCATGATCCCCAATCGAGCTACGGATTATGTGGACTATGTCTCCCCCAACTGGCGCTCCTCCATCGGTGCGGATGGGACCCTGAAGCTGGTTTGGGAGGAGGGCTCTAGTAATTATCTTCAGCTCTCCAATATGGCTCACGGCCTAGGCATGAAGGTTCTGCCTCTGATCAATGGCAATGGCGCTTCCATCAACACTCTGCTGAAAAGCCCTGCTGCTCAAGAAAAAATGATCAGCGAGATTGTGAAGTTGATTGTAGACACCCGTTCTGATGGGGTGGTCATCGATTTTGAGACCCCTTTGGATTATGGTGATGCTAAGGACCCTAATGATGGGGTGAGAAATGATTTGACTGCCTTTATGGAATCTCTTTACGCCAAGTTAAAGCCCATGAATAAGATTGTGGTCATGACTGTGATGCCTCGGATGTCCTCCAGTCAGTACTGGCTAGATGCCTTTGATTATGAAGCACTCTCGCATGTAGTGGATTATATGCATGTTATGACCTATGACCACCACTACCGGACCTCCGCTCCGGGGCCAATCGCTCCTTATCCTTGGATCAAACAGGTTCTTACCTATGTAAAGGATCAAGGGGTGGATATGAGCAAGGTCATGATGGGACTCCCCTACTACGGACGGGATTGGGTGGTCACCGGCAAGGATGCCAGCGGCAATCCCACTTATAATTCCACTGCCTTTGGCTATTCCAAGGCCATGGAGATTGCTCAAACTTATGGTGCCGAAATCACTTACTCTAAGTACCCTGGTAATGACCCTGTCGGTACCCCAACCTTTAAGTACACGGACGATAAGGGTGTTGAGCATACAGTATTTTTCGATGATTACACCAGTTGGAATGCCAAGCTGGGGGTAATCAACGAATTTGGCCTAGCCGGTGTCGGTCCTTGGGCCATGGGCTGGGTGGATGAAGAAACCGCCGAGGGACTCTATCCTCTGCTCAATCAGCATCTGCGGTAGAACCAATATAAAAATCGGGAGTGTTGTCTACTACTTATATAGTAGATAACACTCCCTTTAGTAATTATTTTTCATATACCTCTCTTCTATGGCCGACACTCACTATTAATATGGTGATTTCACTGTCCTGTATCTCGGCAAGCAAACGAAAATCACCCACCCGATAACTCCATTTACTGTCTAAATTGCCTTTTAGTGCTTTGCCGTGGAGTCGGGGATTTTCGCACCCCTCCAAATTCTTGCGTATCCAAGCCAGAACAAGAAGGGCCATGGGCCTATCCAGTTTTTTTATTTCCTTTTTGGCTCCTTCAGTAAGGACGACGTGATACATCAGCTTAAGCCCAGTTCCTTTTCAACTTCCTCTAGCGAATAGGTCACAGGATTTTTACGATATTCGGCCATTGCTTTTTCATACACTTCAAGATCATATTCATCTTCGATCTGCTCAAGGATTGCTTTCCTCATAACATCAGATACGCTTTGGTTTTTTAGTATTGCATAGCTCTTAATGAGTTCTGCTTCTGCAGGACTAAGTCGAATAGAAATCGTCATCAGGCAAACCACCTTTCGTTTGCAATACTCTTTTGTAATACATTGTATTACAATGGTCTGTTTTTTGTCAATCAGTGTACAGAGTGAATTACTTTTTTAGGCAGAAACCCTAGGACAGTCCTTGAAAAGTGACCTTATTCGTTGTACCCTTAAGTGTAGAATTTTGTCCGATTTAACCGGACTCATTTTAAGCGTTATTTTGTGATGAAAGGACGAATTGATTATGTCTATTCCATTGTTAGATTTGAAAGCCCAATATCTTGCGATTAAAGAGGAAATTGACCAGGCCGTATTAGGGGTTCTGGATTCGAGTAAATTTATCTTTGGCCCTGAGATGAAAACCTTTGAAGAGGAAATTGCCGCTTACTGCGGTACGAAGCATGCCGTGGCCGTGGGCAATGGTACAGATGCTTTAGTGATTGTTTTAAAGGCTTGTGGAATTGGCCCCGGGGATGAAGTGATTACCAGTCCTTTTACATTTTTCGCTTCTGCCGAGTGCATTGCCCAAGTGGGGGCAACGCCGGTGTTTGTGGAGATTGATCCTCAGACCCTGAATATGGACGTGGCTCAGCTGGAGGCAAAAATCACGGCTAAGACCAAAGGGGTTATTCCAGTACATATTTTTGGCCAAATGGCGGATATGGATCCCATCTTAGAGCTAGCTAAAAAGTACAATTTGAAAGTGATTGAGGATGCAGCGCAAGCCATAGGGGCAGAATATAAAGGGCATAAGGCCGGCTCCTTGGGAGATGCGGGAACCTTTAGCTTTTTCCCGACCAAAAACCTAGGCGGATACGGGGATGGCGGGATGATCGTCACTAATGATGATGCTTTGGCAGAGGCAGCTCGCGTCCTGCGTTTCCACGGTTGTAAGACGAAGTATTATCATGATGAGATTGGCTATAACAGCCGTCTTGATGAGCTGCAAGCGGCCATTCTGCGGGTGAAGCTGCGCTATATCGATGAGTGGAATCAGGCACGGACCGCTAAGGCTGCTGTCTATGATGAGCTATTAGCTCCTTTGGCTGCTGAAGGGAAGGTAATTTTACCTTATCAAGAGGCTGAGCTGAAGCATGTGTTCCATCTTTATGTACTCAGAACCCCAGAACGGGAAAAGCTCATGGCTGCTTTGACGGCCAAGGGCATCGCGAATGCTATTTATTATCCGGTTCCGCTGCACCTGCAAAAAGCCTTTGTGGGTCTCGGCTATCAGGTAGGGGACTTCCCGCTAGCTGAGGAAGCTTGCACGCAAGCTCTAGCTATCCCCTGCTATCCCGAATTAACTGATAATCAGCTGCACGAGATTGCCCAGGTCGTCCTTGAGGTCTTGGGTTAAGTCAGGCGGGGAACCTAAGAGTGGTTAGTCCGGTGTTCTATATAGTACTGAGGAGGAATTTATGTTTTGGAATAATGGGCTGACTAAAGGCAACGATAGTCGTTTAATTGTTTTGCTCCTGGTGATGCTTTCGGCCATGCTGCTTCCTTCCTTTGAGATCCAGCCAACGCTCCCGAACATTCGGGTCGATGAGTTGCTTTTATTTGGCGTCTTTGGTCTGAATATCTTGGCTTTCATCTTCAAAGGCTTTCGCTTTTCAGCGGATGCCCAGGAAGAGTTGCGTCGGCAGGGGCCGGCCTTGAAACGGATCATGCTCATTTTTAGCTGCTTGGTCCTTTCCTATGCTATCTCAAACTTTTACGGGGTCGTCATTCTCGGCGCCGGGGCTTACGGTTTACGGGATGTGATGGAGCTGGTCACTTTTTTTAAATATTTTCTCGTGGTTACCTTAGTCCTCTCCATCAACTTTCGGGATGCTGAGTTTGCTGTCCTGAGTTATACCTTCTTAGGAGCATTAGGCTTCCTAATTCTATTCAGTTTTGCCCAAAGTCTGAACCTGTTTAATTTGAACGCTTGGTTTTCGCCCTTTTTTAATCCGAGCCACTGGGAAACCATGATTCTCGGCAACCCGGCACGGGTCCTGGGAACGTTTGATAACCCCAATGTGTTCGGAACGTTCACAGTTATGACTTTAGCCTTTTTGGTGGCTCGCTATTACTTTGTGGAATCGAAGATTTATTTTCCCTTCATTCTGCTGATTCTGATCGGGTTGGTAATAAAGGTCGAGTATTTGACCATTTCTCGCACCGCTTTAGCGGGAATCGGGATTGTTTTGACGATCTTAAGTATTTGGGCTTTCTTCTATTATAGGAAAAGCAAAGGAATCCTACTGCGGATCGGGGCGTTGTTCCTCGTGACCATATTGCTTTTTGCCACGGCCTCCGACGGCTTCTTTGTGCGTTTAACGGACGGCTTCAACTTTTCGACCAGCAACTCCTTCATTGGCCATGTGGAGCGTCTCGGGGCCGCGGTGGGGTCCATCTGGCAATCCCCGGTCCTCGGCTGGGGTACTCAAAAATACGCCATGACTACGGTGGTAGATAATGAGTATGCTCTTTTCACCCGTCGTTATGGATTTGTGGGGCTGGCCATCTATCTATGGTTCTTTATTCAACCTTGGCTTTTCGGCCTGAAACGCTATCGTGTCGAAGCGGCAGGACGCATGAAGGAATACTTCGATGTGAAGACTTGGATTGGTATGTCTTATATTGCCCTGTTGCCGGCGATTTTCCTCTATAATTTCATGGCCGGCGTGTTCTATAATCTTCAGCTCATGACGATCTTCTGCATCATTATCGGCTTGGTGTATAACACTGCGAGGGAAGAATATTGAAAATCTGTATCTTAACATCTGCCCATCCACCTTTGGATGGCCGCATCTTCTATAAGGAAGCCTGCTCTTTGCGAAGGGCAGGCTATGATGTCGTACTCATCGCGCCATATCCCCGTCAAGCACAGGCTTGCGAATCGGGGTCAGGTCCCAGTTTTCATCAGGCAGAATATCCGCGGGAAGAAATCGTGGAGGGGATTCGGATTCGCTATGTGCCCCCTTTCTCCACGAGGCTCCAACGGGTTCGCAATCTGCAGCCCATCTATCAGATCGCTGTGGAGGAGCACGCCGATCTGTATCATTTTCACGATCCTGATCTAATTTGGACGGGATTAACCCTCCAGAAAAAGCTGGGCAAGCCGGTGATTTATGATGTCCATGAGTATTACGCCGACAGCCTAAAGACACGATATTGGCTGCCCGCACGCTTACGCAAAACAGCGGCGGCTGTATTCGAACGGCTGGAGAAAGGTGCCGCGCGACGCTTTGCCGGAATCATGACGGTAAACCACCACATGGAAGGTTTATTTAAGCAATACAATCCGGTAGGAGCCAGCTTGTTTAACTTCCCCCTGCAGGAGCAGTTCCAGTTTGAACGTCCGGTATCGAAGTTTCAAGGATGCGAAATAAAGTCAGATTCCTCTATGCAAAGAATTTTTGAGGAAGTCGCTGAAGGGGTCGATGAAGAAGCTCGGGAAGGCTATGATAGCTCTGAGGGTTCTGGCGCCTCCACCAACTCTGACTGTTCTGGCACCTTCACCGGCTCTGTTGCCCCAGTTATATTATACTTAGGGGGAATCAATCGCGAACGGGGCCTAGAAGTCATCCTAGAAGCTATGCCCCTTGTGCGCGAGAAGCATCCCGATGCGGTCTGTAAGCTAGTGGGACCACTGGAGCTGGGAGGAATCTCTGAGAAGTACCTCCCTATGGAAAGCTGGCTGGAAAAGGGCAATATCCAAGTCCTAGGGAAAGTCCCCTATAGCCAAGTCCCCGGCATCCTCAGAGACAGCCATATCGCCCTAGTGCCCTTACTCCCGACCCTGAATTACACGAAAGCTATCCCCGTAAAGCTCATCGAATACATGGCCGCCGGGCTACCCGTAGTCGGCTCCCGTTTTGGCTACATAGAGCAGATTCTAAGCGAAGATGAATGCGGCCGCCTTGCTGAACCCGGCGACCCCCAGTCTCTAGCCCAAGAGATATGCACCCTCATCGAAAACCCCGCACTAGCCCTACAGTATGCCCAGAACGGCTGGGACGCTTTCCACGAAAAGTACTCCTGGGAAAGCGAAGAAAAGAAGCTATTAGTGGTGTATGAGCAGGTGCTTGGGGCGCAGTAAGGCGAGTTCTAGCGTTCCTTCCTGATGATGCAAGTCATCAATAGAGCGCGCGATGTATGAGGCGCTTTGGGTCACGAAATCCGAATGAGGGGTTCACCAAAGCCGCCATGCCACGAAGAATGACATACCGGCGCAGGCTCCCCGACGGAGCGGAAAGCTTGAGCGCTAGAACGGGTGCGCGCAGCTTTCTGAGCGAACGCGTATAGCAAAATCCTGGAGACCCCTTAAAATTTGCAACGAAACTGCAAACAGGTACCTGTCCCCAATTTTCACCCAAGGAGGACTCATGAACGTTCTAGTCATCTCCCACCTCTACCCAACGGCAGCCCAGCCTCTGAGTGGGATATTCGTCCAACAGCAAATCGAGGCCATCCACGCTCAAGGTGTCGAGGTCACCCTAGTGAATCCGACTCCTTGGTTTCCGCGTGCCCTCAAAGGGTTGGGGAAATGGGGAAAATACGCCCAGGTACCCGATCACGAGCTCCATCAGGGTATGGATATTTACCACCCAAGAGTTCTGGAGTTTCCTCGCGGCTATTTCTTTGCTCATTACCCCCTGACCTATCGCCTAGGGATGGGCAAGCTGATAGCTCGCCTCGTGCGTGATAAGAAACCTGACCTGATCCATGCTCATGTAGCTCATCCCGATGGTGCTGCCGCTGTGGCTTTTGGAAAACAATATAATCTACCTGTGGTGGTCACCATTCATGGACAGGATTTTGCTCATACTTTGAACCGCTCTCCTCGCTGCGCTGAGAGTGTCAAGGATACCCTACGCCAAGCTCGGCGCGTGGTTCTCGTCAGCGATAAGTTGCGGGAGAATTATGGCCTGGAGCTGTGGGCCGATCACCTCAGTAAGTATCGGGTGATTTATAATGGTGCAGAATTCGAGGACGTAGATGTTCAGGCGCAAGCGGAAGTGCAGAAGTCAGCTAGCTGCGAAAATGCGATTCACGATGAACAACGAGGGCCTGTGCTGTTGACGGTGGGTTTTTTGCGAGAACCTAAGGGACATGCTTATGTCTTGGAGGCTCTAGCTAATTCCCAACTCCTTCAGGATTATCCGAATTTACTCTACCGCATCGCCGGTGATGGAGCAGAACGACAAAACCTCGAAGCCCAGGTGAGGGCTTTAGGCTTAGAGAAGCATGTGGAGTTTTTAGGGAGTCTCCCCCATCCCCAAGCTATGGCGGAGATGGCCCGCTGTGATATCTTCGTGATGCCAAGCTGGAACGAGGCTTTTGGCGTAGTTTATTTGGAAGCACTCTCCCAAGGGAAACCGATCATCGGTACGAAGGGCGAAGGGATAGCCCCTCTTATCCATCGGGAAGAGGTTGGCTTGACTGTCCGCCCCCGCAACGCTGAGGATATTCGCTTTGCTATTGAGAAACTATTAGGCAATCCCGACTTGGCCCAAGGGATGGGCAAAAAAGGCCAAACTCTGGTCCGGGAGAACTTTACTTGGTCTCATAATGCCCGCCAGACCATCGCTTTATATCGTGAAGTCTTAGCCGAAGGGAACCAAGGGTTAGGAGCTGAGCTAGTTTAATGGATACGCGTCTTATTGCAAAAAATGCGACAGCCTTGGGGGTTTCCAGCCTCTTAGCGAAATCTATCGCGGCAGTGCTGGGGATTTTTGTGACCCGCTACTTAGGTCCGGGGCCCTTTGGGGATTACTCGACAGCCTATGCTTATGTGGGAACCATTATCATTTTTGCCGAGTTGGGTATCAGCCAACTGATGGTTCAGGAAGGCTCTAAAAACGCGAAGGTACTGCCCCAATATTTTGGCAATACCCTCTTCGTGAAGACCCTTTTGTGCGCGTTATGTTACCTTGTCATGCTGCTTTTTATGTTCCCTTATAATGCGACGGTGAAAGCTATGGTCATCGTTGTGGGAGTCGCCGTGTGCTTTAATGCTATCAACCAATCCATCTATAATTACTATCAAGCCGTGCAGAAAATTTATGTCGCTGCCTTTTATCAGTTCCTGACGACTCTGTTGATTGCTATCTTCACGATTTTTGTGCTGGTGGCCGGTTTAGGGGTAGTCTCCATCACCTTTACTCATTTGCTTGCTTATGTGATAACCACAGTCCTGCTTTATTTGGCCTTAAGAAAGGAAATTAAGCCTAGGGTGGAGTTGCCGACCATGCCTAATATGGTGGTCCACGGTCTGCCCTTTGGGATTCATCGGATATTTTATAACGTTTTTACTCAATTCAGTATCTTAGCCCTTTCTTGGACTGCCACCAATGAGGAAGTGGGAATTTTCTCGGCAGCCTACAAGCTGATCCTGATTCTGGTCTTTATCCCCAGTATGATGACCAGTGCTCTTTATCCTGTCCTTTATCAGCTGGGAGATTCCGACCGCAACCAACATCAAGGGGTGATCGAAAAGGTGTTTAAGGCCCTGTCGGCAGTGGGTATCGCCGGCAGTACCTTGTTCTTCGTCTTAGCCGGTCCGCTGACGGAATGGCTTTATGACGGAAAATTCAACGCCTCCATCCCTATCCTGATGATTGTCTGTTGGTTTTTAGCTTTGGAATGTATGAGCTTTTCTTTAGGGGATATCCTGACAACTACCGGTCGGCAAATGCAAAGAACGATTGTGCAGGGGCTTTCTCTAGTTCTTTTAGCAGGCTTGATCTTTGGCTTAAAGCCTTGGCTGGGATTATACAGCGCCGCCTACGGTATCATCATCGTGGAGATCTTCATCTTCTTGGCCTACTATGTGTTAATTCGCAAGAATGTCTATAAGATTCGCTTGTGGCGGCAGCTGCCTAGTACAATCATCTCAGCACTATGCATGGCAGGGACGGCTTGGCTGCTTATCGACCTCCACCCTCTCCTCTCCGCTTCCGTGGCGGGTGTGGTGTTCTGCTTAGTTATCGTAGCGATCGATAAGGATTTCCGCAAAATTGGTGCTTATATGGTGCGAAGGGTGCTCAGACGGTAGCGAAGAACACAAGAAGTCTTTACATTTCTTGTGTTTAGTGGGAGAATTTCTGCTTAAACTGCTTTACCTAACAGATATAAGAGGATTAATGCCGGAATTCTCACGATGGGCACTTGTGTATCATGCTTACTGACCCCATAGTCAGTAAGCTTTTTTGTTGCGATAAAGGCACTTGTAACTTGGGAGTTTGGATCTGAAGCTAAGGCGACTACGGCATCTGAGGCAAGCACGGATGAGTCATTTCGGTATTTTACTTCACAGAGTACTTTCCCTGCCGGTTGATCAATAACAACATCCACTTCTTTTTGATTATCCTTTAGCTTTCTGAAATACCCTATTTTTGCAGTCTTTCCTTCATAAAAGGAAATGAAGTGTTTAAAAACAGCAGTTTCTACCATAATGCCCATTTCTCTTTCATTGGTCTGGACGTTGTCAATCATGAGCACTGCATTGCGTATCGCTGGGTCTGCCACGTAGATTTTGGGTCGTCCTTTTAAAGCGCCTTTGCTCCCAACATCGATGGGATTTGAGCGGTAAATGAGATTTGACTTCTCGAGAAATTCAAGATAGTTTTCCAAAGTTGTAACACTTATATTGCCCAGTTCCTTAGTTGCAGTTTGAGCATTAAAGATTCCAGATGAATTTATACACAGATATAAAAATAACTTTTCCATCAGTAATGGGTTCCTTACGTTGAATAGGGTCAGAACATCTCTTTTAATAACCTTATCCACCACATCTTCACGGAGTAATCTTTGAGCATAAGTGTCATCATCAGATAGTACAAGCTCCGGAAAACCACCAATTAGTAAATAGCGATTAAAGTGCTGGACTAATGGTGAAAAAGCATTTGCGAGCTCGGCAAATTCACCTTTTGCTAGAGTTGCCAAGTCTGACAGCTGAATATTACTATTAAGTGCTGGACGTTCCTTCAACTGAAGTAATTCACAGTATTCATAAAAGGATAACGTCGGAATTTTAAGCATCGTCCATCTTCCCGCACCACTGTCTGCTGCTCCCTTTTGAATAATCGGACTAGCAGATCCAGTTGCTGTTAAACAAATATCTGGGCGGGAATCATATAATACCTTCATCCATAGCTCCCAGTTATTTGTATATTGAACCTCATCGAAAAACAAATATTTCTTCCCCTCAATTGGATAGAGCGATTCATATATGTTTAATACTTCATCAATGCTAATAAGCTTAACTAATGGGTTGTCAAAAGTTATATAAAGAATATTCCTCGGCGCAACACCTTGTCTTAAAATATCCTCGATCATTTGAAACATAATTGTCGTCTTCCCTACTCGTCTGGCGCCGGACAATACCACAAATCTTCGAATTGAGGGATGGGTTAAGTACTTCATCGCTTCATTATAGGCAACTCTTTTCTGAGGCTTAGTTAGTGCTTGGATTTTTCCAGGTTCTTTCCACCACTGGTTATATTGTTGTAAGACTTTAATGACTTGTTCTTCAGATACCAAGGCCATAAAATCCACTCCTTATACTTTATACTATAATTATATCACAGAATAATTAATAGTATACTATGTATTGTTCCGACCAGATTCTTCGCCCGCTCAGAATGCCATAAGCATAAAAAGGTCAAGTGGTTTGCTGGCGTGCAAGATAACCACTTGACCTTTTTAGTTCTCTCTATCAATTATTGCCCATCTGTTTGTGCATTCCTAGAAAGTACAATCCCGAAGTGCTACTCTTGCAACAATTCTTCCTCCGGTACTCCCCGCAAATCCTGGGCTGGGAAGCCTTTGACCACGCGCTTTTCTACCGTGTCTTTGGTGACCAGCGCCCCAGCGGCGACAAAGGTCTCCGGTGCAACGCGGACACCCGGCAGGAGAATAGAGCCTCCCCCGACCCGAGCTCCGCGACAGATCGTAGCTCCTCTGAGGGACTTAAAGCGCTTTTCGGTTCTGCCCATGTAATTATCATTCGTGGTGGTGACCATAGGAGCGATGAAGACCCGCTCCTCGATCTCCATATAGGCTGTGATGTAAGATCCGGTCTGAATCTTAGTGTAGGCGCCGATGCTAGTATCATTTTCGACAGCAGCCCCGCTACCGATGACCACATTCTTTCCGATGGTGCAGCGTTCACGTACCAAGGCGCCATCCCCCAGGAAGACCTGATCGCCATATGTGGTTCCTGCATATAGAACAGAAGAACAACCTATGGTGTAGCCTTTCCCCATTTTCAGCGGCGGTAAATCCGCCTGGGCTTTCACCGTGCTGGTAGCGGCAGCCTTGGGAAAACGCCCGACAGAAGCACTGCTGCCGATAAAGCCATCCTCACCAAGCTCTGTTTGCGGATAGACGGCTGTATGCTCACCCACCCGCGTCCGTGCCCCGATACGAGCCCCGGAACCAATACTCACATGAGCGGCCAGTTGGCACCCATCCCCGATGGTGGCACCGGCGGCAACCGTCACGTGATGGCCTAGGGTAGAGCCTGCACCGATGGTTGCTCCTTCTTCGATGACACAGCCCACCCCTAGGGTCACATTTTCGCCGAGGCTAACCTTGCCCTGAATCACGCAGAAGGGTGAGATGGTTACGCTGGCGGGGACAGTCGCCATGGGGTCGATATAGATAGATGTGGTTCGTGGATCAAGCATATATATGACCTCACTTTAAAATCTTTTAATGCTACTCAACGACCGGGAACACCACCGGCTCCTTCGTCTCTTGACACTTATAGATGGCTAGGATAATCTCTAAAGCCTTTCGTCCTTCTTCCCCAGGGATAGCCGGTGTACGATCCTCACGGACAGCATCGATCATATCCTTGATCACTTCCCGATGGCCAAATCCATAGACATTGGGGGGATCATTTTCCTGAGCAGCGAAGATGGTTTGTTTTTCCTCATCACTATCCGGGAACTCCCAAGTCTCGACACGGTTGACGGCAATGCCGCCGATCATGACGGAACCGGTTTCACCGAAGATGTTGAGGGTTTCTTCAATATTTTTTGGATAAATGGTCGAAGCTGCCTCGATCACCCCGAGGGCTCCATTCTTAAACTTAATGACGGCGACACCCACATCCTCCATCTCAATCTTGCGCAAAGCTGTGCGGGTATAGCCAAAGACCGACTCCACGGGTCCAAAGGTCCATTGAAGGAGGTCGATATTGTGGATGGACTGATTCATCAGGACTCCACCATCTTGGAGCTTAGTACCGCGCCAAGGGGCTTGGGAATAGTAGGCATCATTGCGGTTCCAGCGCACAGAAGCTTGGCCATGGGTGAGCTTGCCAAAGCGTCCCTCTTCTAGGGCTTGGCGCATAAGCTTAATGGATTTATTGTAGCGGTTCTGGTGAATTACCGAGAGCTTGACCCCTGCTTTGTGGCAGGTACGAATGAGCTCATCAGCACTCTCTAAGGTCATAGCCATAGGCTTTTCGACCATGACGTGTTTACCGGCTTTGGCGCAAGTAATACCAATAGGGGCATGAAGATCTGATTCTGTGGCGATGGTTACCACATCAATCTCTTCCTTCTCAATCATTTCTTCATAACTTAGGTAGGGTTTAGCTCCGTATTTATCCGCAAAGGCTTGGGCCTTTTCCGGAACAACGTCACAAACGGCTACGAGCTCTGCTTCTTCAAGAGCGAGGATTGACTCGGCATGTTTAGGGGCAATGCGTCCACAGCCAATTATGGCAAAGCGCATCTTCTTTTGCTTATCCATGATTCCACTCCTTATCTTGGGACAAAGGGACAGGGACCTCACCCACTTTTCAAAAGTGCGAAATGGGACCTGTCCCCTTGATTCACCCTTGATTCATTGATTCAGTCCTATAGTTTAACGATCTTTTCGCGGTTGGTCTCGACATTTTTGGTGGCGTTACGCGTATCGACGACAAGGCTGGCTTTAGCGACGACGTGATCATAGTCTACTGAGCTGTGGTCGGTGAGGATGAGGACGCAGTCGGCCTCGCTAAGAGCGGCGTCGGTGAGGGCGATGCTGTCTAAGTGTACAGTAGAGCCGCCGTGAGGTTCGATCACCGGAATATAGGGGTCGTGGTAACTGATATTGGCACCATTTTTACGAAGGAGCTCTATGATTTTGAGGGCCGGGGATTCCCGGACATCGTCGATATCTTTTTTATAAGCCACACCAAGGATTAGGACCTTGGCATCCTTTAAGCTCTTATTTTCGTTGTTCAGCGCGCTGATCACTTTATTGATAACATAATAGGAAACTTCGACGTTGACCTCTCCCGCCAGTTCGATGAAGCGAGTATGGTAGTCGTATTCGCGAGCTTTCCAGGTCAGATAGAAGGGGTCAATGGGAATGCAGTGTCCGCCGACACCGGGGCCGGGCCAGAAGGTTTGGATGCCGAAGGGTTTGGTTCCGGCTGCTTCAACTACTTCCCAGATATCAATGCCCATGCGATCGCAGAGCATCATCAATTCATTGACTAAGGCAATATTGACCGCCCGATAGGTATTTTCAAAAACTTTGGTTAACTCTGCCGCAGCTGGGCTGGAGACAGGTACCACGTTGACGATGGTTTGAGCATAAAAGGTATAGGCCACTTCCAGACAAACCGGAGTCATGCCACCCACGACCTTGGAGGTGTTATTGGTGGTGAAGCGTTTGTTACCTGGGTCAACCCGTTCCGGTGAAAAGGCTAAGAAAAAGTCCTTGCCTACTTTTAGGCCGCTTTGTTCCAACATAGGTAGAATCACTTCTTCAGTAGTTCCTGGGTAGGTGGTGCTTTCTAGAGTGACCAGCTGTCCCGGTTTCAGATATTTAGCGATTTGTTCGGAACTGGCTTGGATATAAGAAATATCCGGATCACGAGTAATCGTCAAGGGGGTCGGCACGCAGATGACAACCACATCACACTCGGTCAGTCTGGCATAATCCGTGGTGGCCGTAATCGTACCCTTTTGGGTTAAGGCTTGGAGTTCTTCATCCTTAACGTCGCCGATATAATTATCGCCGGCATTGACTTTGGCTACCCGCGCAGCGTTAATATCGAACCCGATGACCGGAAAGCCCACTTTGCCCTTCTCTACTGCTAAGGGGAGTCCCACATAACCAAGACCGATGACACCCACCGTCGCTGTATGGTCGAGGATTTTCTTTTTGAGGCTTTGTGCTAAAACGTCTTCGCTGGTAATGACTTCTTTCAAACGTAACATGGAATATTTCCCCCTTATTGATTGGCAGCTGTTTTGGAAGCTTGCTTTCTAAATGTAGGCACCACGGATTGTAACTGGGCGATAACTTCCTCCCGTGTCAGGTAAGAGCCCCGCTCCCGGATGAGATGAATGAGCTCCTCCAGCTGTGAAACATTAATATTGTTGGGTTTGGCTACAAAAATGCGTTTATGTTTCGTCGCGGAAGTTCCTTCTTCAGCGGTTAGGAGTTCTTCATAGAGCTTTTCGCCGGGGCGCATCCCGGTGAATTTGATTTTAATATCCACATCGGGGTCGAAGCCCGAAAGGCTGATAAGGTCGCGGGCCAGATCCAAAATCTTCACGGGCTGACCCATATCGAGAATAAATATCTCGCCCCCCTCGGCCATGGAGCCGGCTTGGATGACCAGCTGGGAAGCTTCAGGTATGGTCATAAAAAAACGTACCATGTCGGGGTGGGTCACGGTGACCGGGCCCCCTTTGGCAATCTGGCGTTTAAAGGTAGGAATTACACTGCCACGGCTGCCCAGCACATTGCCAAAGCGTACCGCAACAAATTTGGTCTGGGAACGCTTGTCCATGCTCTGAATGACCATCTCGGCCACTCGTTTGGTAGTTCCCATGACGCTGGTGGGGTTGACTGCCTTATCCGTGGAAATCAGCACAAAGGTCTTGACCTTCACTTCATCAGCAGCTTCTGCAAGGTTGCTGGTACCCATCACATTGTTCTTCAAGGCTTCTTCCGGGTTCTTTTCCATCAGCGGGACATGCTTATGGGCTGCCGCGTGGAAGACCACACCGGGCTTGTAACGCTGGAAGACGATATGGACCTTGTCACGATCCTTAATATCCAAAATCTCGGTAGCTACGTCCAGAGTGGGGTTATCCACCCGCAGCTCTTGTTCAATATCAAAGACGCTGTTCTCACCATGTCCAACCACCACCAGCTTGGAGGGGTTAAAGCGGGCGACTTGACGGCAAAGCTCAGAGCCGATGGAGCCGCCACCGCCGGTGATGAGGACCACCTCTCCGGTCAGATAGCCGGCCACATCTTCAAGATTCACACTGACAGGTTCACGACCCAGTAAATCCTCGACTTGAACTTCACGAATTTCATTGGTATCTAATTGACCGCTGACCATATCGAAAACCCCGGGCATAATTTTGAGATCCACCCCGGTTTTTTCACAGATGCCCACAATTTCCCGGATAACCTCCCCGGAGGCTGAAGGCATAGCAATAATGATCTTATCAATATTATGATTTTTGACCACTCGTGGAATATCCTTACGAGTTCCTAAGACCGGAATTCCCATGAGCTGTAGTCGTTGCTTTCTAACTGCATCATCAATATAGCCCACTGGGCGACCTTCTCGGTAGTTCTTGTTTTTTAGTTCGCGAGCTGCCATGACTCCTGCATCTCCGGCGCCGATGATCAGAACCTGGTTCTGAGAGCCAGGCACATGGGGGGTAAATATATTATCCTGGAGAATCCTCCAAATGAATCGGGAGCCTCCGACTAAAAATAGGGTAGTAAACCAGAGCAATGCCGATACTGAGTGGGGAAAACGCAGGGGTGCAAGGAAATACACCAGAGTCACGGTTCCGGCCGTTCCCACCGTCACGGCAAAGATAATCGAGACGAGCTCACCGGTACTGGCATACTGCCAGAGCTTGTTGTATAAACCAAAAACATAGAACACCGCCAAATAGACGAGGGTAGCTGTCCAAGCAGAATGAGTCAGTGTTAAGAAATATTCTTCCGGTATCTTGCCATTGCCCTCAAAGCCAAAACGAATATAAAAGCTTAAAAACGCTGCGAGATTCACCAACACAGCGTCGATAGCCATATGTAACAGAGTCCTTCTACGCCATAGCATGGTAAAATTATCCCTTCCTTAGCTGTTCAGGGAGATGGGTAAAATCCCTTTATTTATTTTTTGCAGATATTTGCACCGTTCTTCAGTTTACTATAGTTTCTGCCATTTTACAACCTAACATACTGGCCGAGGATTAAGCTGTAAGTACTGAAGTGTGATCTCTATTCTTTAAGTCCCCAGAAGTACTTTTAACTCTTGGACCCTTTCACTGGATATTGCTCCTGTTCCACCAAAGATGTACTGCTTGACTTCGGGATTGCAGGGATGCCGGGCAATAATCTCCTTGAGCCTTGGGTAAGCATCGATGGGGCCTTGGGGAATGAGGATAACCTTGGAGTTAAGGCGAACGGCCAAAGCGGCTCCGGTTAAGGCATCAGGGAAATCCTGCCCCGTAGCAAAGGCTAAGCTCTGACCTTCCCCAGCAAAGGCTACTACCACAGCGGCCATGGTATCGTACCGTGAAGCTCCGGATAAGCGCTCAATCACCGGGCTTGCTAGCTTGAGCTCTTCTTGGAGGTCGGCAGCCACGGTCGATGATATGACTCCTTCACCACCGATTAGATAGATTTTCCGAGGATTTAAAGCCTTTAAGGCGGTCCAAGTTTCTTGAGGCAGCGTTTTCGACTCCGTTAAAAGAATCGGCATCTGCTTAATACCGGCAATAGATGCAATACTCAAAGCATCAGGAAAGTTGAGACCTGTAACAATGGCTACAGCCTCCTCCGAGTGATTTAGGTTGATTTCCGAGGATAGACCAGCATTTCCGGTACTGTGGGTTAATATATCTCGAGAAAGCCCTGCGGTCTCTAGAGCGATAGCGGCCGCTGTCTCATAGCGATTCAAGCCATTGATCCGTTGTAATCCTTCGCCACTCCAGCCTAAATTCTCGAGCTTGGCGGCTACCTTAGGTCCTATTGCCCCTTCCCCTCCCAGCAAAAGGACTCGATCCGGATTTAAAATCTTCAAAGCCGCTTCCACTTCAGTACTTAGGACTTCGCCGGAGTTGAGGAGAATGGGCGCGTCGTAGCGTGCCGCCAAGGGGACACCGGCCAAGGCATCGGGAAAACGATCGCCGCGCGCTAGGATCACGGTCTCCGCTCCGGTGGGCCAGCCCTCTAGGGCTTGCTGTACTGCAGTTTCAAGGCGTAGAAACTCAATGTTTTGAGGCTGTCCGCCCCGGCTCGGTGTTGTTACAGGGGCTGTGGCTACGTCGGGGACTATCGGGGTCAGAGGGCTTTCACCCTCGGCTAAGTCTCCGTAGTTAATGGGCTCGGGAGTCACCCAAGCAACGGTTTTGAGAGGAAGCCCCGTAGCCGGCAAGGACTCTGCGGGAATTCGGGTGATCTCAACAGGCTCAATATACTGGGCCAAAAAACCCTCGGGATGTGCGATAAGGTTGAAGACCTTCTCTTGATAAGTCAGGGTTGTAGGGCCGCAGACATTTGGGTTGTTTTTATCGGTCCAGATATTATAAGCCCAAAGGGCAAAATACCAGTTTTCCAACTTATTACGATCCCCATCCCCGATGGTCGGGGTAAATTTCCACTTCTCGTTGAGTAGATCGGCACCGCGGCGAATATTAAAGCCTATATCGGTCCTGAGCTTCTCGATGGTTTCCAGATCATTATCGTTGTAGGTAGCCACCTGCATGATCCCGATAGCGGGGTGATCCGGTCTGGATACTATAGGGTTTCCCAGCTTATCAAATTGACGCCATGAACTTTCCTTAAAGGCGATGGCCTTCAGAATAACACTGGGGATTTCTTTTTCCTTGGCAACCTCTTCAAACAATTGGTTAATCTCATCATAAGATGGATTCACAAAAATATTGGCTGCAACTTGGGCACTAGTTCCTTGATTGGCCGTAGAAGCCTGGAGTAAGGCGGGTTGCCCAAGTGTAGAAGCAGTTAATAAGGCACAAATCATTACGCACGATAATACATGACGACGGATCACGCTATCTCCTCCTAATTCGTGTCGATTAGTACTTATTTCAACATATTCCCCTGTGTTTCCTTCCTTCGAGACCTCAGAATAGAGAATAATATTAAATTAAAAATCACCCTCCATAATCTGAAAGGTGACCAGATAATTCGCCAATCTGCATAAGACATAAGGCAATTGCATTTTGATAAATAGAATTTTTACTAAACACTTCAAAGGAGCTTCCAAAGTAAGATTGTGTATTTTCTACTTCAGAACAAAACTTGCTTATCCGTTCTAAAATATCGATGTTTCTCTCCCTATTGCTCATATAATAGGATTTCCTCCTCACCAATTCTTTTTAGAAACCTTTCGCTCAGTCCTTCCGTCTCCATCACATCGACAGAAATATCCAATCGTTCTTCAAGATCTAGCTTAAACCCGGACAGTTCAAATAAACCCCTGATTTTACCTTTATCAATCCGCAAATCAATATCACTACTGGGGTTGGCTTCCCCTCTTGCATAAGAACCAAAAAGGACAACCCGTTCGACCCCATAGCGTTCAGCTACATCGGATACAATCGCCTTAATTTCATCAACCGTATAACATTGTGCTAACACAGCTCGATCATCCTTTCTTCTATCTCGCTTGCAAAAACCATTCTATGGAAATAGTATACCACAGATATAATAATAATCGATAATGAGGAAAAGGACATTCCTCCATAATTTTGAAGGGATGTCCTTTGGGGGGGCTTGGGTAGCAATTTATGGCAGTAATGTTTCTCCGGCCGTTAACCAACGGTCATTATCCTTGACCATATTGACGCGGACCTTGACTTGGTGCTCCGTGTTCCCGCCCATCGCTATTTGGTTACCGATATCATAGTCCTTGGCAATGTAATGATAGTAAGCGGTAAGGGTGGCCGAGGTCGCAGTGGCTGCCTCGATAGTGACACTGTCAAAACGGATATCGCTCACTTCAATTCCTACCCCTTGGGCAATAAATCGTTCCGCTTGGCGGGCATGTTTTTCAAAAAGTTCGCCCATATAGGCCTCACTGAGTCGGGCACGGAAGCTTACCATATCGGTGGATTTCCATGCATCAAACAAGCTGCCCAGATTGAGCTTATAATCAGAAATAATGAGTTCTGCCAATTCAGTTGGTACATTCTTGGCAGTATTGGGTGTGTTAGGGATGTTGGGGTCGTGGGGGTCAATAACTTCCGTTGAGTCGAGGTTCTCTTGTTCGGGATTAACTGAAAGCATCCCGCCCGTGGTAGCCATGTCATTGGGGTCGACAGGGTAGATCCCTAGCTCTGAAGGATTGGTGAGGCTGTTGCTCTGTCCAGAATTACTGTCCACTCCGGAGGTGGAAATTGAATCTTTATTCTCCCAGAAAGCAAGTCGTGGATTACCATCAGCTGGTGTCGTCGCCAGTGCATAGCCTACTACCCCGATCACTAAACCGACTCCAAGTGCTATTGAACCAATCAATACATACATCTTACGCATAAATAAATCTCCTTTTCCTGGATTCTATCACTAAAGTATGGACTCGACTAACCTTCAGTGGGGGGCGAATCCCCACTGAAAGAAGTCTCGTTCAATCATAGCTTGACCAGGGAAAAGAGATTTTAGACACAAGCACATATATTTTTCTGGGGACGAATCAAAAGGTCAGGTCCCAGCTTTCATTTTTGAATCAAGGAGCCTGACCACTTGATTTAATTTCATGTTTTAGCCTGCGATTCTTTTATGGATGAGATAGGAATAGGCCATGGGTACAACGGCGATGAGAACCATAACGAGCCAGAAGAGGATAGCCGTCCAGGTTGGCGGAAGAAATCCTGTCAGACACATGAGGATTCCACCTACAATCCAGAGGGGTCCGGCAAAACGGTGGGTTTTTAACCAGACTTCTTCGTTAGCTAGAGTCCAGGGGGTGCGTATGCCAAAGGTATAGTTATACTTGATCTTTCCGAAATAATTCCCCAACAGGATAAAGAGGACGCCAATGCCGGAAAAATACCAGCGCGGTAGGGTTTCTAGGTAACCCAAGGCTATAGC
This sequence comes from Desulfitobacterium sp., assembly GCA_050251735.1. Taxonomy (GTDB): domain Bacteria; phylum Bacillota; class Desulfitobacteriia; order Desulfitobacteriales; family Desulfitobacteriaceae; genus Desulfitobacterium. The sequence continues at coordinate 92,974 of JBFWMF010000007.1, read as the reverse complement.
GATGGTTCCCCAGTACATGAATGATAAGAACACAACCAAGGTCAGTCCGACAATCCAAAAGACACGGCCCATCTTCTGGTAATTAGTCCGCTTCGGATCTATCTTGGGAAGTGCCCAGAACAGGAGATAGACCCCTAAGATTAGCAACGGAAAAAGATAGGCACCCCAAAAAGCGTTTGTATATCCATCCACCTGCCCTTGGATGTTCCAATGGGATGGGACTCGGTCCGGTAGCATAGGCTGGGCCCACACCCCAACGATGATGTTGATGAGAACAAATAGGCCGGATAATATTTTTGCAGTTCGACCGTTTCGATTTTGGTTATTGGTGTTTTCCATATTTTCCATAGGTTTTCCCCCTCCGTATAATAAGGTTTTAGTAATTTGAGAAGTCCATATTAATCCATATTAATTCTTAGCCTGATTATTTGCTTTTATCCGTCTTTGGTGGTGCTTCCTCAAAGGCTTCCTCACCTTGATTAAAATCCAACTCATCGGGATGCTTCCCTGTAAATTCTAAAAACCAGCCCACGATTTCTTCAAATACGGAGGTATTCAAGGTGTAGATAATCGTTTGGCCTTGTCTTCGGTCACTTATAAGATCTGCTTGCTTCAACAAATTCAAATGATGAGATATACTGGGCTTGGTCATCTCAAAATGATCGGCTATTTCTCCAGCGTTCAAATCTCCGGCATGCAAAAGCTTGAGAATCTGACGTCGCGTCTTATCGGAGAGTGCCTTAAAGGTCTCGTTGAGTGGAGACATGCTATACCCCCCTTTAACTATACTTCCGCGATAGTTAGATATTTAGACAATTATCTAACTATCTATATTTAGTTTACCCTAACACTTTATATAAGTCAATCAAAGGACAGTTCTAATCTTGCAGTAAGGTTTAGTCCACTTGCTAACCAATCAATCAGAATTATCATAAACTCTTGTAGAAATATAAAGAAAACCCGGCTTCGCCGTGACTTTTAATCACGCATCCATAAAGGCGAAGTCGTTGGTTGCACTTATGCTAGAGGAAAGTATGCAACAAAGTTATACTTTCTGACAGTATAAAAAAGATCTGACCCCCGATGGTCAGATCTTCTTCATTAAAGCGCGCATTTATCATAGTTTCACCTGAAGCGAATCTACTTCACCGCTTCAACCTCTCTGTCGTTTTGAGCCTCTCGGCCTTAAGCGCTTAAAGCCGCTCTCACTCAATGCCATAGATTCTCGACAAGAAATATTTCGCCTATTATTTACGCCGGCTGGTGCGTAGGTCGTCACTTTAGAATAGCCTCAGCATCAATTTAATCAGAATTAATCTGAGGACCGTAACCCATATAGGGTTCTCTTCATACGTTTTCCGTACTCCTCAAGCCATATTCAGTTGTCAGTCGACCCCATAATTTAATCTCTATCTCATGCATAATTGCTCTCCAGTGAATCGAACGGTCCTCTGCCCGTCACGGTTTTGCATTCAAACCTTCGTGGAAACTCAGCCACGGTAGCTACCGAAATCCTTGCTTTAGCTAAATTGCATATCGTTCCTGTAATTGTTATAAAAAGCTGAATCCTCTACCGTTTCGTGGCAAATGGGGTGGCCCCGTAAATCTTCGCACTCTGATCGTCACGCAAGAGATGGGCGTCCAAATCATGAAGCTCTTGATGGAATTGCTCGATGCGAACTTTGTCTTTCGCATTAAACGCATCAGCGCCACGATTCAATAAGGCACTTACGTATTCCTTAAATTGTGCCGCTTGATTCGGTTCGTTCTTTAGTCGTTGATCCCACAGTGATTTGTGGAAAACAATGTAGCGTTTAATGTCTTCTTCGTTCATCTGCGGACCGGAATTCGGTCCGTATAAATATCCATCCACATATTGATGGATATTCCACGCCGCACCAAACACAAGATTCTGAGCATCTTGACTCAAACCGTTTTCGCCAAAAAAGCCGGCGACAGATGGGGCTAAGTTGATGTCTTTGGTGTCGGGCTCTTTATATTTCTTTGGCCCTGAGACATCTCCCTGTGGAGTAGCATTAATTCCCGGTGGATCCGTCACAGTTACAGCAGGGCTTACTCCAGAGGTTTGCCCGGGTGGACTCTCAGCTGTACTGGGATCCTGAGGGTTCGCGCCTTCAACAGGTGGTGCCTGAATAACGACAGAGTCTTTCTCAGGCGCTGCCTTATTCATAAAGACCTTCCAGGCACTCGGTCCATAGATCCCGCCGACAACCACCGCACCGGCCAATACGAGGGTTCCCGCCAAGGATAGGACCTTCTTTTTGTCGAACTCCATGAATCTCCCTCCTTTATTAAGTAATCAATAGCTCTCTAATATATTACCAATTTTTAGGAGGAAAACCTGTCGTTTTTCCTGCACGCCTCTACCCTTTTTCCGCCCTCAGCCTGTCCGATTTGTCAGTAGTTTACCCGAGGGTACAAGCTTTCGCGAAATAGTAACAGCAAACCCCAGATGAAAAACGGATGAAAAACGGGGTCAGGTCCCACTTTTCTAATTATAAGGCTGTGGGTGGGGTAAAGGTATAGAGCTAGAAAGGCAAAATAAAAAGACAGGTACCCATTCTCTAATGAAAACAGGGACCTGTCCCTTTGAATCACTTCTTCACTTGATGAGGTGTTTTAAGTAGTTCATGAGGGGCTCAGAGAGGTCCTCCCGACGGAGGGCATATTCGATGGTGGCTTGGACGAAGCCCAGCTTGTCTCCCACATCATAACGCTGACCATCAAATTGATAGGCAAGGATTTCTTGTGACTTCGCCAGCTCCTTTAGTCCATCGGTCAGTTGAATCTCTCCCCCTTTGCCGGGAGGGAGGTTCTCGAGGATGTCAAAAATCTCAGGGTTAAGTATGTAGCGGCCCATAATTGCTAAGCGGGAGCTCGGGGCATCTTCTGGGCGGGGTTTTTCCACTAAATCCTGAGCTCGATAGATACTCTCATCAAAAAGCACGCCGTCAACAATTCCGTATTTCGAGGTGTCTTCAAGGGGGACTTGCTGTACCCCCACAATGCTGGCACCATGTCGTTCGTATACTTGGATCATTTGTTTCAGACAGGGCACTTCCGAATGGATGATATCATCACCCAAAAGCACTGCGAAGGGTTCATCCCCGATGAATTTCCTAGCACTGTAGATTGCATGGCCAAGGCCCAGGGCTTCTTTTTGACGTACATAGTAGATATCCACCAGTCGCGCGATATCTTGGACCATATCCAAAAGTTCATTCTTATCGCTCTTTTGCAAAAAGGTTTCGAGCTCAATGGAACGATCAAAATGATCTTCAATGGCCCGCTTATTGCGCCCGGTGACGATAATGATATCTTCGATTCCTGAATTAACAGCTTCTTCAACGATGTATTGAATAGTTGGTTTATCCACGATCGGCAGCATTTCTTTGGGTTGGGCTTTCGTTGCCGGCAAAAAACGTGTGCCAAGGCCTGCAGCTGGGATGATGGCCTTTTTGATTTTTCGCATACTCTATCCCCTTTGATCCTTCCTAAATCGAAGTTCTCTAACAGAAGGGACCGGTTTCTTTAACGACTTTCTCGTTGAAAACCAGTCCCCATTTTTTTATTTTTTTGCTTGCAGCGGTTTTTCCAAGACTTCGTCGATAAGACCATAAGCCTTGGCTTCTTCGGCTGTCATGTAGCGATCACGGTCTGTATCGGCTTCGATGCGCTCCATGGTTTGGCCGGTACGTTCAGCCAAAATGCGATTCATCCGTTCTTTGATACGGAGTAAATGCTTAGCATGGATTTCGATTTCGGTGGCTTGACCGGAAATACCGCCGCCGCCAATCAAGGGTTGGTGGATGAGAATTTCCGCATTGGGAAGTGCTGTCCGTTTCCCTTTTGCTCCGGCGGTTAAAAGGAAGGCTCCCATGCTTGCTGCTAAACCGACGCAGATGGTATGCACATCCGGGCGAATATATTGCATAGTATCATAAATAGCCATGCCGGCAGAGATGGAGCCACCAGGACTATTGATGTATAAGAAAATATCCTTTTCTGGATCTTCAGCTTCTAAGAACAGCAGTTGAGCTACAATCACATTGGCCACATCATCGCTAACCGGTCCACCCAAAAAGATGATCCGATCCTTAAGCAGCCGGGAATAAATATCGTAGGAACGCTCTCCACGATTGGTTTGTTCAATAACCATAGGCACCAAATAGCTCATTATGAATCCCCCTTGTATTCTTTATCCTAATTTTTTGTCTCAGTCTATCCTGTCCTGATATTCCTATTTTAGTACAAAGGTCAAAAAAGGTCAAATAAAAAATACCGACAAATTATTAATCATAATGGAATTATAGTGCATCAGCAAGCTGTGTCAATTGATAACCTACCTTTTTAACTCCTTCGACCATTTCCGAAATGTCTTGGGTATGCTTAGCTTGCTCGAGGTTAATTTTACCGCTCTCGGTCACGCCTTCGGTGACTGATTCGATGGTATCTTGGAAGTTCTGAAGCATCATCTGGATATCATTTGCTGAACGGTTGCTGTCTTCGGCCAGCTTGCGGACCTCTCCCGCTACGACCTGGAAGCCCCGTCCGTGTTCTCCTGCTCGGGAAGCTTCGATGGCCGCATTCAAGCCGAGAAGGTTCGTCTGCTTAGATACACGACGGATAAAGTCTAGGATTTCTTCCGTTGCTTTAACCTGCTCATATCCCTGCTGAGCTTTCGAGGAGACTGCTTGGCTGATGGAGGCTACTTCCTGTGAAGAGGCGACCATTTCCTCAATAGCAGTCGCGGCTTGACCCAGGGCAGCTGTGAGGCTATGGACTTGATCGCGCAGGGTCTTTTTGACTTCATCTTCCCTGAGCGTCTTAATGACCATTCCTGCGGCAACCTTAGCAATGGGCGTAATTATGGCTAAGGGGCCGGCAATTCCAAAACTACCTATCTTCTCTCCATTGAGCTTAATGGCAATGCTGTAACCTTCCTTCAAAGATCCTCCGGATCTCTCTGCATCTTCAGCAGTAATGACAGCAGTTTCTTGGTTGCTGGAGAGAATCTTTTGACTCCCGCCGTGCAGTACACCAATTCGTGTCTTTGCCGAATCACCAATGATCCGCGCCGATTTATCACAGACGATACTATGATATCCACATTGCTCATAAATAAAGTCAACAATTTCATTAGCGATAGCCGCTGTTAAATCCATGTTTTCACTCCTCTATAGTATTGCCAGTATGTAAAATTAAATTGCAACCAACTCCTAAAAACATGTTTACTTAATTTCTACAAAGAAAAGAGTTTTCCTCTTAAATAGTAAGAATTGATTGTGTTATATGTGGAATTTAGGAAAGAGTTATAAAGGTAGAGCAGTGCAAACTCACGTTCACACTGCTCTTCTTGTGCTAAGGGTTGTCTGGCAACTTCCTTGCTTCCTTCTGTCCAATTGGTGAAAAGAGGGGCCTGACCCCAATTCACACTTTACCTTTTTCCTGCTTCATAGGATTCAGCAAGGATTTGTACAGTATGCATGACATTTTCAGTTATGCCTGCGTTCATAACCCCACTGGTCAACTGCAAGCGGCAAGCGGGGCAACCGGTGACGACGGTATCGGCATGAGTTTGCGCAATATCCGCAGTTTTCTTTTCGCCGATCTGACCGGACAGATCCGGGTGGACCAGGTAGAAGGATCCGGCCATTCCACAGCAACGGTCTGGTTTCTTCATTTCAATAAACTCGAGTTCAGGGATGGATCTGAGGATTTCCCGGGGTTCTTTGTTGATTCCTTGGCCACGGTTTAAATGGCAAGGATCGTGATAGGTTACTTTACGCTTCACAGGTCCTAGACCTTCTTTTTTGAAGGGAACCTTATGAATGAGGAATTCAGCGATATCATAGGTCCGAGCTGCCCATTTGTCGGCTAAAGCTTTCATCTCCGGCTCATCGTCAAAGAGCTGTGGGAAAGTATGCTTCCACGCTTCGCCGCAGGATGAACAGTTGGAGATGATGACATCGGGATTCAGCTTCTCGAAGGCCCGGAGGTTGCGTCTTCCGCATTCTCTAGCTGATTCCACATCGCCGTTGACAGCAGCAGGAGTTCCGCAGCAGCCTTGATCCTTAGGGACGACGATCTCACAGTCGTTTTCCTTCAAGACAGAGACAACTGCTTTGCCCATATCGGTATAGAAATAGTTGGTCATACAGCCAATATAGTAACCTACCCGCATTTTGGGGTTGTCGACTTTAGTGACTTCAGGCAATTCGTCTTTCAAGGGGCGAGCTGCCAGATTCGGTAAGATTTTTTCTTTACCAATACCGATATCAATGCGCAAACGGGCACCCTTATCACTGCCATGGACACGTTTCATCGCCAACCCTTGGAAGGTGCTGCCGACTTTCATGCCAAAGTCGAAGAGTCGATATGCTTTAATCGTGTTAAAAGCAATCTTTTTAATAGGATGCAATCCTTTTTTACGCACAGCTTCAGCCCGAGCGGCCAAAATAATTTTATCAAATCGAACTCCACAAGGACAAATCTTATTGCACGCCATACAGGTGGTACAGAGGGATAAACGGTCAGCGATTCCTTCTGTGAGATCAACTTCACCACTCATGACCATCTGAATCAAGCTGATTTTACCCCGGGCCACCGAGACTTCGCGGCGGTTTTCTTTATAAATGGGGCAAACCTCTTGACAGTTTCCGCATTTCATACATTTACTTAATTCGTCTTGGATGGAGTCAAGTGAACTGAATATACTCACCTTAGTCCCTCCTCACCATTTTGCCGGGGTTGATACGATAGTCCGGGTCACAGGCTTCTTTGATATCCCGAAGGAGTTTTACGCCGGCTTCTCCAAACTCCAAGGGTAAAAACTTAGCTTTGGCCATGCCGATACCATGCTCTCCGGAAAGGGTACCACCGAAGGATACAGCCACTTCAAAGATTTCTTCGACTGCCTTTTCCACACGTTCCATTTCTTCCTTGTTGGTTTCATCGGTTAAAATGGTGGGATGCAGGTTACCGTCACCGGCATGGCCGAAGGTTCCAATGAGCAGATCATATTTATCAGCAATTTGACGAATTGCTTTGATCATGTGGGGAATCTTGCTACGGGGCACGGTAGCATCTTCTAATACGGTGGTGGGGCGGCGTTGGGCGAGTGCCGGCAGGGCTTGGCGACGAGCGAACCAGATCTTATCCCGCTCTTCGTCGGTCTTAGCAATATTGACTTCTACTGCACCTTGCTCTTTGAGAATCCTCTCCACCAGGGCAGCCTCACGCTCTACGGCTTCTATATAACCATCCACTTCACAGAGCAGAATCGCTTCAGCATCGACAGGAAGCCCGGCATGGGTGAAGTTTTCTACGGTGCGAATGGTGATATTGTCCATGATTTCCAGTGTTGCCGGAATAACCTTGTTACGAATAATCGCTGAGATAGCATTACCGGCTTTATCGATATCGTCGAAGACGCCGAGGAGGCTTTTCTTTGCTTCAGGTACTGGATTCAGCTTAACAAGAATTTCTGTAATAATACCTAGGGTGCCTTCAGCACCTGTGAATAAGGCGGTCAGATCATAACCGGTCACATTCTTCACGGTTTTGCCGCCCCATTTAATGATATCTCCGTTGGCACGGACGAGCTTCATACCCATAACATAGTGCTTAGTCACACCATACTTCAGTCCACGTAAGCCGCCGGAGGATTCCGAAACAGAGCCACCCATGGTTGCGGTGTTTACTGTGCCGGGATCGGGAGGATAGAAAAGTCCATGTTCCATGGCAGCATTGTTTAGGTCAGCGATAATAACACCAGGTTGTACGGATGCTGTGAGGTTCTCATCATCCACTTCTAAGATTTTGTTCATATGCAGCATGGACATGACGATGCCCTTTTCGATGGGGATGGTGCCACCGCTGAGGTTCGTGGCTGACCCACGGGGATAAACAGGCAGATCGTATTTCGTGGCGATCTTCATAACTTCCGAGACTTGCTCGGTGGTCTGGGGGGTGATGAATACATCCGGAGTTTGTCGGGGCATTGCTGCAGTGGCGTCGTAGGAATATGTCAAAAGTTCTTCATGTTCCGTGATGACATGTTCTTTTCCTAAAACTTGGATGAGTTCGTTCAAAGCTTCCGCTTTTAACATAGCATTAAATCCTCCTTAAAAATGAACTTACTGGTCTGACCATCCTATGATAGGTTAACTGATTACTTTAATTTATTCGCGCTGTTTAGATAGATTCCTACTTTGGGAAAAAAAGAACTTTTGGACTAAAGAAAACTTTCTGATTTCACCTAGTTCGTGTTTTCACTAGCTACTTCTTTACCTTTTGTGGTATAATTTTAGGATAAGTAAGAATTATACAAAAAGCAGAGCCTCATCAATGCATGATCGAGGCACTCTGATAATACGACGCATTTTTTTGAATTTGTGAGGTATTAAAGATGGATATACGACCCATTAAGAGTAAACGCACCACGGAAATCATTTTAGAACAAATTAAGGGCCTAATTGTGAAGGGGGAACTTTGTGCCGGTGATCGGCTACTTACTGAGAACGAGCTAGCTGAGCGCTTCCAAGTCTCGCGCACCTCAGTACGCGAAGCATTAGCTGCTCTTAGCTTAACTGGTATCCTAGAGATTCGCCAAGGCGGGGGCATTTTTGTAAAGGCTAATGCTTCCAATGCCATCATTGAACCGCTGACCTTTATTCTCCTTTTGGAAAAGGATAAACTGCAAAATATTCTCGAGGTTCGCAAGGCTTTAGAAGTGGAGGCTGCCGGCTTAGCTGCTCAACGCCGCAAGGAAGAGGATTTAGCTATACTTAAGGATCTTATTGAGCAGATGGAGGCGGACCTACCTGAGGCTAAAAATAGTGAAGCACTTGATCTTAAATTCCATTTGACCTTAGCTAAGGCCACCGATAATCCCCTTCTCGATCGGATGATGAATACTGTTCAGGAAATTATGGGACAAACGTTACAGGTAACGCGTGCGCTATGGATGTCTGCTACAGCAGGAACCACCTCTCGTCTCTTTGAGGATCACCGTAGCATCTATGAGACGATTCGGGATCAGAATGCTGATCTGGCTCGCCGCTTGACCTATGAGCACCTGCGGAAGGTCGAACTGGAGTTCAGCAAATATAAGGATGAGGAAGAAGAGTAGAATGAGCAATGGCCTAGAATAGCGGTTTTGGAGACCGTTGTTCTAGGCCATTTTCGTATGGGTTATATGATTTAGGCTTGAAGCTCCGTAGCCGTGGGATTCACAGTTTTTGCTTTGCGTTTGCCTTTGCGCTTCAAGAAGTTCTTGAAGTCGTCGTTCATGGTGTAGATTACGGGGACAAGAATAAGTGTGGATACAGTGGATAGGGTTAGACCGAAGACTACCACGACGGCCATGGGGGCCATAGTCTCTGAGCCCTCTCCCATGCCTAGGGCCATGGGGATAAGACCCAGGGCTGTGGTCAGTGAGGTCATAATGATGGGGCGCAAACGAACGGGACCGGCGTTTTCAATGGCTTCTTCACGAGCATCCCCTGCCTCTAGTCGTTTGTTGATATAGTCAACCAAGACGATGGCATTACTGACCACGATACCTGTGAGCAGAATAAGCCCGATAAAGGCTGGAACGCTGATGGAGCTACCGGTAATAAAGAGTCCCAGCATTCCCCCTGAGAAGCCCATGGGTAGGGAGAAAATAATTGTAAAGGGATGGATGAGGGACTCAAACTGTGCGGCTAGAATCATGTAAACGAGGACGATGGCGAGGACCAATGCCATGCCCAGATCTCCGAAGGATTGCATCATCTCTTCGTTTTCTCCGCCCATTTCATAAGTGTAGCCATTGGGTAGTTGGTAGCCATCCAGCTTAGTTTGAATCTGGCTGGTAATCCCCGCCAAATCACTGCCTACGATATCACTGGTGACTCGCACAACACGAGCTTGGTCTGCCCGCTCAATAGCCGTGGGTCCGCGCTCGATGCTGACTTGGGCGATCTGGCTTAAGGGTACGCTGATACCCAGAGGGGTAGTAATAGGGGTTTGTTCTAAGTTCGCAATGGACTGCTTGAAGGTCTCATCGCCTGAGATGACGACATTGATCTCTTTTCCTTCATAGCGATATTGGGTAGCCGTAGTTCCCGAAAGGGTACCTTTCAGTCCGTTGGCGATTTGATACGCTGTGAGACCATACTTGGAAGCTCTTTCTCTGTCGATAGCGACTTGAACCTCGGGAATCCCTTCGCCCATACTGGTCTTGACTTCCCGGGTGCCTTCCACAGAAGCGACCATGGCCTGAATATCTGTCGCTATCACTTCCAGCTGATCCAGTTCATCTCCTTTGATAGAGATACTAATGGGGGAGGACGTTCCCATGGACATCATATCAGTGATGGTGACTTCGATCTCAGCACCGGGAATATCCTTCGTCAAGGCTCGCAGTTCCTCGGCTACTTCCGTGACGCTACGATTTCGTTCGACAAGGGGAATTAACTGAATCATAACGGATCCTGAATTTCCTGATGCACTACCAAATGTATTGAGTCCGCCCGAGCCGACTTGGGTGAAGGCTGTTTGAACCTCACTGATTCCTTCCAACTGCTTTTCCACTTCGGCAATGACGGCATCCGTATCTTTCAGTTGGGCTCCGTCGGGGAGCTTGACATTGACTGTAAGCTGTCCGGCATCGGAAGCTGGCATAAATTCTGCTCCGACGAAAAAGGTCGTGGCTCCGGAGAGGATAAAAATCAAAACCGAGCCGATGACAATGGTTTTACGATGGCCGAGGGCATAATGCAGAAAGCGTCGATAGCTTTGTTCCACTCTGCTGAATCCGTTGTCAAAACCTTTGCCAAATCGATCAAAGAGCCCTTTGAGCCCTTTGCGGCCTTCTGGAAGCTCGCCAACCTTCATAATCTGGGCGGATAAAGCGGGAACCAAGGTTAAGGAAACAAGTAGCGACGCTCCTAAGGAAACGCCCACGGTGAGGGCCAGATCCCGGAAGAGGGTTGCTGTTAATCCTTCTACGAAGACGATGGGTAAAAATACTGCGACTGTAGTAAGCGTCGAGGCAGTGATCGCCATAGCAACCTCCGAGACCCCTTTGATGGCAGCTTCGACTTTAGAGTGACCCGCCTGTCGGTAGCGGTAAATGTTCTCGAGGGCCACGATATTATCATCGACCAGTCGTCCCATGGCTAAGCTCAGTCCACCTAAGGTCATCATATTAATGGTGACATCTAAGAAGTAAAGACAAGCAAAGGTTGCCATGACGGCGATAGGAATGGCTGTTGCGGTGATAAAAGTAGTACGGAGGTTGTGGAAAAAGATAAAGAGAATAACGATGGCTAAGAGACCACCGAGAAGGGCTTCACGTGCTACGGTATTGATGGTTTGTTGAATATACACCGATTCATCGTAGACTACGTCCAAGGTCAGGTCTGGGTATTCGCCCTTTAATTCATTAATAGCTTGAGTAATATCGTCAGCTACGGCGACGGTATTCGTACCGGATTGCTTTTGAATGGAAATGCTCACGCTTTGTACCCCATTGGTACGAGTAATACCGGATAATTCGGTATGTCCGAGTTCCACATCAGCAATATCCTTTAGACGAATCTGTCCTCCTGTGTTCAGGGGGATGAGGAGATTCTCAATCTCTTCAAGAGATTGGAATTCGCCCGTGGTGCGGATAGTGAGATCCTGATTTCCTTTTTGAACTTCCCCTGCCGGAGAATTAAGGTTCTCCGCCCCGAGAATACCGGCTAAGGTACTGATGCTGAGCCCATAGCCCTGCATTTTCTCTTGGTGGGTTGATATTTTTATTTCATTTTCGTAACCGCCGCTGATTGAGACGGAGGCAACCCCCTTAACCCGTTCAATACGCGGTTTGACGTCATCTTCGGCTAAGGCTTGCAGCTGCGCTAGATCCGCACTCTCTGAGGCCATGGTCAGCTGCATAATCGGCATCATGGAGATGTCGAGCTTGAGAACCATGGGTGAGCTGGCCCCTTCCGGCAGGGCGAACTTGATCATATCGATCTTTTCGCGCATCTGCAGGGTAGCAAAGTTCATATCGGTTCCCGTTTTAAAGTTGACCATAATGATGGAGGATCCTTCCGTGGTGGTGGAGGTTACCGAGTCTATGTTTTCCACGGAGGAGACGACCCCTTCAATAGGATTAGTAATGAGCTTTTCAATCTCTTGGGGGCCAACTCCCGAGTAATCCGTCATGACAATGGCCATGGGCAGCTCAAACTCCGGGAAAAGGTCAATGGGAAGACGTGACAAGGAAACGGTTCCCAAAAGAATGACAATGAGAACGGTCATAATAATGGTGACAGGGCGTCTGACGGAGGTTTCCGCTAGTTTCAAGATTCATTACCCCCTACCACCTTGACTTTGCTTCCGTGCTCAACCAAGGTTTGCCCTTTAATAATGACTTGTTCTCCGGCTTGCAGACCGTCGAGGATTTCGACCTCAGCTCCTGTATCGAGGCCGGGGGTTACTTTTTTAGCGACAGCACGCTCTTCTTCAACCACAAAGACAACCGATTCGCCGTTTTTCAAAACGACTGCTTCACTTTGAACAGCGAGGACATTCTCTTTAGTCTCAATGGGAATCTCGACTTTAGCAAACATGCCCGGCTTGACCAGGTTGGCGGGGTTATCAATGGTCACTTTAACGGGGTATAGATTAGTCTGGGGATTCGCGGCGGGGGCAAGGCTGGTCAAGGTTCCTTTGAGCTCTTTTTCCCCTGCTGAATTAATGATGATGGTAGATACTTGCCCAACTTTGAGGGTATTGACGATATTCTCAGGAACACTCAAGGATACATAAACGGCATCCAGCTGGGTGATGGTCACGGCAGCCATAGCCTGTGAAGCCATTTGTCCGACGACCACATTGACAGCCGAGACTGTGCCGGCTACTGGGGCAGTCACCGCCATATCGTTGATGGCCTTCTGTGCTTGAGCTAAGCCGTTCTTAGCTTGTTGTAGCTGGACCTCGACTAATGCCAAAGAATTTTCAGCGGCTGAGGCTTGGCTTTCTGCCCCTTCCATTTGCACCTTGGAAATTGCTCCTGCTTCAAAGAGAGCCTTCTGACGCTCCAAATTTGCTTTGGCGGTGTTTGCAGATTCCTTAGTCATTTCATAATTGATCTCGGCACTGCGTACCCCGATGGATGCAGAATCTACGGATGATTGCAAATCACTGGTATCCATTGCGAAAAGCACTTGACCTGCTTTAACTTGGTCCCCTACTTTCACACCGATGCTTGATACTTCACCGGGCATTTTAGGGATGATGGATACTTCCTGGTCGGAGGTCACTTTGCCGCTAAAGACGGCACTCTCTACCAAGGTTTTCGTTGCTGCAGATTGGATTCCAACAGGTACATAGGATTCCTCTTCCGCCACCGTGGCGGCCGCTTGGGGGCTACACCCCGCACTCGTTAGGGTTAAACCAAGTACTAGTACATAAGATAATACGCGAAACCTTAGCTTCATATAGTTATAATCCTCCATTTGGGCCAAGCCCTAATTGTTTTAGTTTTTGTCTAATCGGTGTTAGCTTTGGGCCTACCGTCTAAGCCCCGAAATCATCAAGTGGGCAATCCCGGCATGGTCGATCTCCTCAGGGGCTAAATGGTCTCCCATAAGTTTCTTCATAATATACTGATTCAAGCCACCCAGAATTATGGATGTAGCCATCTCTGGATCAAGGTCCGAGCGAATCTCTTGGGATTGTATGGCTTTGCTGACTTCTTCCTCGACGGTCGCAAAAATAGTATCCCAATCCTTCTTGATCTGTTCCTGGGTTTCCTCCGGCAGGGATTGATGGGCTGCGGGCGCATTCATGAATATAGCATGAGAGGCAATAAAATGTGCATTATGCACGGATAAATTGCGAATCTTTTCTTCTAGGTTTTGTCCATCTGCCAAAGTGTTAGCCAATTCATCTTGGAATAGCTTTGTGCAATTATGGAGCATCTCCGTAAATAAGGTGTTCTTGCTCTCAAAATACTCATAAATCGTGCCTTTGCCAACCCCTGCTCCTTTCGCGATATCCTCCATTTTGGCCCCTTCAAAGCCCATTTCCGAGATAACTTTAAGGGTAGCCCTGAGGATTTCTAATCGTTTTTCTTCTTTTGCCACTTAGGGGGTCCTCCATTTTCGAGTCCTATTTACCAGTAATGTTTTCTGAGACATACAATTAATAGGCGACAGTTTTCTTCTTAAACATCTTCCTCCTCATTATCGGACAGTTTTGTGAGCCACGTAATTTTGTGCTATGAACTAATCATATGTATTGTCAGTTTTTTCAGAACCGACCGTTCGGTCGGTCCACTCTTATATATATCATTCCAAACTAGGTTGGTCAAATAAATTTTTTATTAACGAAAAGGAATCATTATCCTTATCACAGATTACTCACTACCTAATTAACTCCAATAAAGGACTATATCCGTAATTCAAAACCACAAAAAGAACCGCTCCGACCATTCCCCCGACTAAGGAACCATTGATGCGAATCCATTGAAGATCGTTCCCGGCCTTATCTTCGATAAAACGGTTGAGCTCCTCTTCGTTGAGGCTCTGAAGCGTTTCTCGAACGATTTGCCCGATGACAGCATGCTCACTTTGTAAGGCTTGGATCAGCATATCTTGAACGAACTGATCTAAGCTATGCTGCAGTGCCGAATCCTCTCTAAACTCTGGCCACCATTTCTCAAGGGCTGGTTGCAGGAAGAGTGCGAGTTCTTGACCTGTTGGGAGCTTTCCTTCCCGTAAGGACTCGAAGATTTGCTCTAAGAGTATCCTCAAGGGGGCTTCCAACTTGGCCTCAGCGAAAAAAGTGTTCTTCCAGTTTTCGAGAGCATTTAAGGCTTCAACGTCTGTCTCTAGTGCCCCGAGCTTGCCAGCTATAATCTCCTTGAGCTGACCCCGGACAGCATGGTGGGGCATTTGCAATTCTCTTAAATGGAGAATCAATTCTATTTGCAGACCCTCAGCCGCTTCCTCCAGGTTGATGCCATCCGTCACCTGGAAAAGTCCCAGAATGGTTTTCTGCAGCTTACCACCGTTGCCCACTTGCTGCTCTTGGATTTGTCCAAGGACCTGGACGAGAATTTCCCGGGCTTGGGGCTGGGTCGCCAAATCGAGAACTTTCTCGATACCTTGATCCAATAGTTGATCAAACTCTTGCTTCTCCAGCATAAGTCTCCCCTGGACGAGCATGGGTTTGGCCAGACCCGCAGTTAGCATCTTTGCCTTCAGCAAAGCTTCGATTTTGTTACTTAGCTGAGAGATGTCAGCATTTTTGCACCACTGAGCAAGCCCTTGACTCAACTTTTCCGCTAGCCATGGTGCTCCGCCTGACTTCTCGATGGTATTTATAAACCAAGTGCTTAGCTGAAAGCCTTGGATTTTTTGACGCATGAGGCTTTCACTAAGCAGTTCATTTTGAACCATAGCCACAATGGCTTCTGTCATCTTTTCTCGATTGCGAGGAATAAGTGCCGTGTGATAGGACCAACCCAAGGGCTTGCGAAAGAGCGCAGTCACAGCAAACCAGTCGGCAAGTCCGCCGACTAGAGCAGCCTCACTGACAAAGAGAAAGAAGCGCACCCCTTGAACAGTTGGCCATTGGTATCTTAGCCATAATGCCAAAAGAAATATCAGAAAAACGCTGCCTAAAACGAGATTAGCTTTGCGTTGGTAATTCATACTTGTCCTCCGTGTGGTCAAGGGACATCCCCTTGTCAGTTTTGCTAACGTTTTGCAAACGGGGGACAGGTCCCCTGTTCGCATTTAAAGAAGGCCACTCACTAAAAAGATAAGCATTCCGGCTAGACCGCCGACTACCGAGCCGTTAATTCTGATCATTTGGAGGTCGTCTCCGGCTTTTGATTCGATCAGCTCAACAAGCATTTCATCGGAGTATTTCTCTAAGCCTTCGTGGACCAGTTGGCCAATTTTCTGGTGCTTCGCATTAATAAGGGGAATAATTTTCCCTTGGACATAGGCGTTGAAATCTTCTTGTTTTTCCGGACTTCCCTTGAGGGAAGCTATGCTACTTTCTAGGCCATCGAGAAGCCGTTCCTCCAGTTTTGCAGTCGTTGCCTGAAGGTCGAGCTTTTCCAGTGAAGCCTTGACGAGCTCTTGCAATAACTTCATGACGGTAGTCGTGGCCCAGTAGCTTGTCTTTTGGCTGGGGGCGTCCGATTCCTCTCCTGCGGTTAAACGGTAAGCTTGGTTCTGTGCCTGTTGCTTGAGCCATTGGCATATTTCTGCTTGGGTTGTATCTTCTCCAAGATAATCTGAGATTTGCTTCTGGAGATTTAGGGCTAAGTCCGAGGGCTTGGGCAGAAACATGACAAGAAAGCGCCGAGAGGGGTTCTCACTGATGTAGCGTTCTATAGCATGCTCTAACCAACGAGTTAACCATAGGTGTACCTCTGTTTCTTGAACCCACTGACCAAGAGTCATGGTCCCCGTCGCTATCAGCTTCTTGCCCTCTGCACCTTCCCATAGGTGAAAAAGGACATGTCCCACAATGGGATTAAGCTTCTCACTTAAGCTTTCCTGCTGAAAAAACGCTTCATTCTCTAGTTTTAAGTCTTCTAAGCTTTGCCTAAGTGGCCCTTGAAGCTGCTGTAAAAATTGAGTCAAAATGGGTCTTACACGGTCCCGCCCTAGGGCATCCCAGGCTTTTAAGGACGGTGCTGCAAAATCATAGGTTTCCAGCTTCTTCTGTAAGGCTTCTCGCGAAAGAAGTTCATTTTCCACCATATCAGTCAAGGCTTGAAAGATCCGCTCCCGATTCCTAGGGATGATCTCGGTGCGGAATATCCTTCCCGGTCGGATTCCTAAGGGGCGCCGAAAGAGGGCTTTAACAGCAAACCAATCAGCAAGTCCTCCCACTAAAGCCGCCGTGCAGCCACTGGTAAGAAGTCCTCCCCAAAAGGAGCCTTGAAAAGGGTATACAATAGCTAAGCCCAAAGCGGAGAGGCCAAGGGCGATATTGGCTTTGCGATAGGTTTTACCCCGGACCTTCTTTGTCTGGGTAATGGTTGTTGGCACTTCATTCATACTTTACTTCACCTTGTTTTTATGGTTTTGACCTTGCTATGTTCTTCTTCACTTTGCTAAGCCAGTTTTCAATACATTATCTGAGTAGATTATATCTTATCAATAGATTAGCACTCTCTAGTATACCATGTTTTTCGGGAGTATTAAAAAGGCCCTTTCCGTCGGAAAAGGACCTAAGCAACGCACTTATAATTATTAGGATTATTTGGTGGAGTATAAGGGGTTGGGAGTTTTCTTGATCTTTAAGGTTTCCCAGCCATACATATAATGCATATGGATAAAAGCAACCATGGGGTCAAACTTACCTTTGCTTAAGCTGACGGCTTTAGCAAAGATGGATTCACCGGGGATATAAGCTTCGACCTGTCTGAATATTTGGTTGCGAATCTCTTGGCAACGGGATTCCGGGGATTTCCGAGTCAGGCCATGGGCTGGCAAGTAGACTCTTGCCCCGAGAGCTTCTATCCGTTCCAAAGCACGAAGATAACTGGGCAAGCCACTGACTAATTCACCATTCTCCAGCCAGGTTCCCGGATAAGGAACCACATCTGGCAGTAGTGAATCTCCGGAAAAGAGCAATCCCAAGTCTTCTTCATAGTAGGAAAGATGGCCTGCGGTATGACCCGGTGTCAGTATAGTTTTCAGGGTGTAATTACCGGCCTGAATGACAGCACCGACGTCGATCTTTTCGACTCCCTCCGGCAGGGTTGAAAAAAAGCTTAGCCTCTTATTGGATTTTAAGATCGCCGCCAACTGTTCTTGGGGCACCCCCCAGGCCTTTGCTGCATAATTTTCATAGATTTTAAAGCTCTTGCCACTACTAAAGTCGACCCATTCTTCATAATCCCGCTTACCGATGAGAATACGCGTCCCATCTTTTCTTAAGCTTTCTGCTCCCCCGGCATGGTCCACATGCCAATGGGTCAGGAGAACCTGCTCGAGGCGTGGGATGCCTAATTCCTTAAGCGCCTCTTGAATCGCTTGGTATACCTCGGGATCATTAGTACCCGTATCAATCATGGTGGGCACCTTACCACGGAAAATATAGAGATTCACCTTGTTGATATTTAACTTGACTGAAACCTCAAGGCAAAAGATTTCAGGAGCAATTTCTCTTAATACCATGTCTATCCCCTCTATTTTCACTACTAATATCTCTTAAAAACTAAGGCGGACCATCTTACCACTACTTTACGAGCCATCAAACTAACTATTTTACCGAACTATCTACTAACTATCTATACGAAACTATCTAACTGGTATATTTCAAACTCTCTATATCATAAACTTTCTTCAGCAATCTGTCTATTTGTGCCAACTTCCAACCTGTAGTAAAATTAGCTTATCAACCTATCCAACTGTCTATCTATCTACCTATCTACCTATCTACCTATAATCATAATCCTGTAAACTAAAACCTACAGCCTGCGACCTAAAATCTTTCATATTCAAGACCTACTATTCAAATATCCTAATATACTAAGGAGGCTCTTTGTCAATGACTTTAGAAGCTTTACATGAATCAGACCAGCCCAAAGAAGATCAGCTTAATAAAAATCATCTTAATGATGATCAAAAAGTAAACCATCCTTTTCAAGTGGTCTGCTCTGTGTGCCACAAGACCATCAGCTATTCCGGTGAGGATGGCCAAGTATACTTAGTCAAATGCGATGAGTGTGCAGGAGTTTAAGAGGAGACGGTCATGAATTCATGACCGTCTCTTTTTCTTCTAGATCCTTTGAGCAAGGATTTCGGCTATATCTAAGGCTTTGGTCTTAGGAGCAGCTTCTTCCTTGGCATTGAGACCATCATTGAACATGGTTAGGCAGAAGGGGCAGGCCGTGCCGACGATCTCAGCTCCCGTAGCCAGTGCTTCCTCCGTGCGTAGCTCATTGATGCGTTCTCCTTCATGCTCTTCTAGCCACATGCGACCGCCACCGGCACCGCAGCAGAAGCTCTTCTCCTTAGTTCTTTTCATTTCGATGACCTTTAAGCCGGCCTTTTTAAGGATTTCCCGCGGTTCACTGTAGATCTTATTATAGCGTCCTAAGTAGCAAGAGTCATGATAGGTCATCCGGAGCTGGAGTTCTTTGCCCCTACCTTCCCCATCCTTAAGAACCTGCCCTTCATAAAGCTTGAGTCTGCCGCTATCTATAAGTTCTTTGAGGTAAGTTGTATGATGGACAACCTCAAACTTTCCACCTAATTGAGGGTAATCATGGCTGAGAGTTTGAAAGCAGTGAGGACATTGCGTAATAATTTTTTTCACGCCGTATCCCTTCATGACCTCGATGTTCTCTGCAGCTAAGGTCTGGTAAAGGAATTCATTACCTAGCTTGCGGGCAGAGTCTCCGCAGCATTTTTCCTCATTGCCTAGAATAGCAAAGTTTACCTTAGCTACCCGAAGCAATTTGACCAAGGCAGCCGAAACCTTTTGGTTCCGAGCATCGAAGGCTCCCGAGCAACCTGGCCAGTAGAGGATCTCCGCCTCAGGGTTCTCCGCAAGTGTCGGGACCTCCAATCCCTTCAGAAATTCTTCCCGTTTGTTCCAACCGATACCCCAAGGGTTGCCATTGTTCTCCATGTTGCGGAAAGCAATCTGGGCTTCACTGGGGAAACGGGATTCCATAAGCACAAGATTTCTTCTCATTTCTACGGTTTTATCGACATGCTCGACAAAAACGGGACATTGCTGTTCGCAAGAGCGGCAGGTGGTGCAATCCCAAATATCTTGCTCTGAGATGACATCACCTAGCAATGCGCGTCCAGGTGGTATTTCTAGTGCTGTCGTCCCATCAACATCAACGGCAGTTGCTACTTCATCAGAAGTCATTTTTTCTACTTGCTTGGCAGAGTGTTTAGCTTCCTTTTTCGCCAGGCAAACGGCTTGATACTCTTCTGCCGCTCGAACCTTAATATTTTGGATGGCTTGTTTCGGGTTGAGATGCTTACCACTCACATAGGCAGGACAGTTTTCTTGACAACGTCCGCAACGAATACAGACATCTGAGTTGAAGATGGCTTTCCAAGACAGTTGCTTGAATTCACTCAAGCCGAAAGTCTCTTGGGATTCGTCTTCGAAATCGATAAGCTCCGGGACACCGACCGGGCCCCGCTGACGAAGGAATTGGTTGATCGGCCCCAAGAGGATGTGGAAAAGCTTAGAGTAGGGCAGATAGGCGATAAAGACAAAGGCTATCAGCATGTGAAACCACCAGGTGTATTTATGCATAGCCAGCAACTGCTCTTGGCTAAATATGGCTTGGAGGGGTTCAATCATCCAGTAACCCGCAAAACCATAGATGGCCCAAGGGTCGTGCTCACTGGCCATTCGAAATCCTTGGAGAAAGAAACCTGTGACTAAGATTACTAAAATCAAGGTCAAGGCTAGGAGATCATCTTTTTGGTTATCGAGTTTAGTGGGGCGTTTGCTATAACGTCGGTAGAAGAGATAAAGGACCCCGATCATGGCCAGCAGTCCGAAGAGGTTGGTGGTTATCTTAATAAAGACATACAAAGCTCCTTGGAAAATATTAATCCCGAAATCTGCCTGTAAGGTAATCATCGCTGTGGCAAAGAAGAGGAAAATGAACCCTACGAGGAGCGCCAGATGCATAACCCCCGGGGTAAAATCCTTCAGAATCCGCTTGTGGCCAAAGCCATATATAAGAATGTCTTTTACCCCTTGCCAGCCAGCCCCCCAGCGGTTCTCAGGCTGCCCGATTTTCCAGAGGCGGTACCGTCGGACAATCCCATAAGCAAAGATTCCTAGCATGATTGCTGCAAAGAAATACATGATGAGATGGCCGTCAATATTCCAATAAATCTCCCGAGTAGGGGTCATATTCCCTACCTCCTTTTGCCAGCTTAACTTCATACTTTTTCATTCCGCTAATCTTTTTTATCTCGCTAATTATTTATTGGATCTTCTCCAAATCTGCAGCTTTTCGGCTTCTTTAATGAGCTCTTCACGGAAATCGGGATGAGCTAGGTTGATAAGTCGCTCTGCCCGTTGCCAGGTGGTGGCCCCTTTTAAGTTCGCTTTACCGTATTCGGTAGCTACATATTGCACCATGGGACGGGTATCGGTGACCACAGCCCCTTCCGTCAAGAGAGGACGGATCCGCGAGTGCTGTTTTCCTTCTGCACAAGTAAAGGTGGATTCCATACAAATAAAGCTGCGCCCACCTTTGGAGTTATAGGCTGCATCGACAAAATCCAATTGTCCCCCGGCGCCACTGATCATGCGTGGTCCGATGGTTTCTGAGCACACTTGCCCGGAGAGGTCGATTTCTAAAGCATTATTTATCGAGACTAAATTATCGTTACGGCTGGCAATATAGCGGTCATTGGTATAGTCCACAGGATAGCCTGCTACTTGAGGATTGTTGTCGATAAAATCATAGAGCTTTTGGGTCCCGCCGGCGAAGGTATAGACCATCCTTCCCCGGTCGATTTGCTTTTTGCGACCGGAAATGCGACCGGCTTCCCACATATCCACATAGCTATCGACCAGCATTTCCGTGTGCACCCCAAGATCTTTTAAGTCGGACTCAGCAATCAGCTGACCCAGCGCATTAGGCATAGCCCCGATTCCTAATTGGATGCAATCCCCATCGCGCAGATCCTCAAGAACATATTGGGCAATTTTACGATCGACACTGGTAATGGAAGTTGTGGGAATTTGCGGCATCCCAGTATGGCCACCTTCGACGATGTAATCGACTTCAGAAACATGAAGGTAGTTGCCATACCCGCCATGGGCGATGGGCATATCTTCGTTGATTTCGACGATTACTGTCTTGGCTCGATCTGCGGATGCCCGATAGTGGGAAATCGTGGGTCCTAGGTTAAAGTTCCCGTGCTGATCCATGGGACTTACTTGAACCATAAGAACGTCGACGTGGCTGAGGTTTTCTAAAATATAGCGTGGTACTTCTGAGTACCTTAAGGGAACATAGAAAGCTCGACCCATTTCATAGTATTTGCGGTCAATGGCGCTAAAGTGCACACAATCCCAGGTAAAATGCTCGCCGCGAGGATCTGCTTTAACCACGGCATGAGGCCGCATGCTCACTCCGGCTAAGAGCTGAATATCTTTGAGTTCGGGGGTCCGCTTGGCTAATGCCATATCGAGTACGGGTAAGGTATTAGCAGCATAGGAGTAAATGATCCAATCCCCACTCTTGATTGCTCCGACAGCTTGATCCGGAGTGCACAGCTTTTTACCGTATTCTTTAACCCATGTGGACATAATAAGTCCTCCCCACTATTTTTTATCCTCCCCCAATATGAATCCTTATTCCATCCGAACTCTTTATTTATCTATAAATAATTTGACAATTTTAGGAAATATACTTGGTAAAGTATTTTGTAAAGGAAGTCTTCACTTATCGTATAGGGTACTTGCCCTTTTCGACCACAAGCTTGGCAATCTCTTGACGAAGCCCAATCATATCAACATTAGGGCGACGAACAAGCTTGCGAATTCCTGCCAAAACAGTGCTTAAAGAATCCCCTTGCTCTGCGGCGCAAATGACCTCTTTTGCATGTTGTTCAATCATGTTCATTGCACTATAGGCTCCTAGGGTGGCCGCTTTTTCCACAAAGAGCTTATGGTCATCGCTGACATCCATCTCTTGAACCTTCAAGGCGCGGAGGACGCCGCTTTCCATAGCATAAACTTGGAGAACCATCTCAGCTAAACCAAGCAGAACATATTGGTTGTCTTTGAGTTCCATACCTAGGTTCTGAGCAGCAATGCCAGAGGCCATCAAGCATAGTTTCTTTGCTTTTTGGGTCATATCCAGAAGGGCGGCTAATCCCTCTTCCTCTGATCCTAGGCCGGAGGACATCAAGTCTTTGCTGACATTCTTTGCCGCAGCCAGGAGAGGCAGTTCACCACTCATTGCTCGTTTGAGCAAGGTTCCCGGAACCAGTAAGCGGTTGATCTCGTTTGTCCCCTCAAAGAGACGGTTAATGCGGGAATCCCGATACATGCGCTCAATGGGATATTCGGCGATAAAGCCATATCCTCCATGAACCTGCACCCCTTCATCCACAGCCAGGTCTAAGACCTCTGAAGCAATGACTTTGTTTAGAGAGCACTCAACAGCATGTTCTTCAAGAGCTTTACCAGCTTCTTTACGACAATCTCCGGTCACATCCAAATCTTTGCAAGCTTCTTCCATTAGTCCGGCAGTACGATAGACCACACTCTCAGCGAGGTAGGTTCGGGTGGCAATTTCGGCGAATTTCGTTTGAATCGCCCCGAAGGAGTTTAGGGGAACGCCAAATTGCTTCCGCTCTTCGGCATATTTAAGGGTGACTTCTAAAGCCAGTTGAGCACTGCCAATAGCCGCGGCAGCCAGTTTGAAGCGTCCAACGTTCAGGATATTAAAGGCAACCACATGCCCGCGACCTAATTCGCCCACGACATTCTCTACCGGCACTGCCACATCTTCGAGGATGACTTGACGGGTAGAGGAACCTTTAATGCCCATCTTTTTTTCTTCCGGACCAAAGGAAACACCGGGCATAATCCGCTCCACGATAAAGTTGGTGAGCTTGCCCTCAACTTTGGCGTAGACGAGGAAGATATCTGCGAAGCCTGCGTTGGTAATGAATTGCTTAGTTCCGTTGAGGATATAATGAGTACCTTCGGCATTAAGAACAGCTGTGGCCTTAGCGCCGAGAGCGTCTGAACCGGAACCGGGCTCAGTGAGGCAGTACGCTGCGATGGTCTCTCCGGAGGCGAGGCCGGGAAGATATTTGGCCTTTTGTTCCGGTGTGCCAAAGTAAACGATCGGAAGGGTACCGATTCCGGTATGAGCAGCGAAGGCTACGGCGAAGGAAGCTCCTCGGGGGACTTCTTCACCCACCACCACAGTGGAGTATTTATCCATGCTCATGCCGCCAAATTCCTCAGGAACCTCTAAGCCGAGAAGTCCCAGTTCACCCGCTTGGGCCATAAAACTGCGGATAAGTCCGTCTTCTTGCTCCTCGAGACCATCGATCTTGGGGGCAATTTCTTTTTCCACGAAGCTGCGGGTCATTTTTTTGAGCTGCAGATGATCCTCGTTTAATTCCTCGGGAGTGAATACTTGGTCGGGGGTTATTTCGGCGAGTAGGAAGCCGCCGCCTTTGAGGGCTAGGTCTAAGTCCATCGTTATTTCTCCTCTCTCAATCTTGTACTATTTGGGGTCTTTATTGTCTGGGCTTTTCTATCTCCTGGTTTGCGTTTGGGGTTTTCTTTATTTAGGGCATTGCTTATTGCTTGGGTCAGGTAGCTTTTCGCACATCGTTCCCTCAGTAGCTCCAGGGCTATCGCATTCGCTTCTATGGGAGCTCCCGCCAAACCCCGCTGCTTTCTGCATGTGAACCAGTGGCTCCGCTATCCCAAAGAAGCTTTATGCGATGTACCGCCCTTACGCTAAAATCGTTCACTATTGTGCGAAAAGCTACGCTTATTCTGCACTAAGTGTTTAGCTAGTATTTGAGGGGGACAGGTCCCCTGTCACGACGAAGATGATGTCCTTTAAGCTGTGCGTTAACTCAATCGCTAGGACAAGGAATTATACCCTTATCCCACCCGTATCCCGGAAGAAGGCCCAAGGATTTTGCTTGACAGCAGAGAACGGCTTCTAAGCGAGCAGTTACCCGTTCTTCGCGAAAAACTTGCCGCAGAGTCGGGTTGGAAACAGGACGTTTCCAACCGCCCACTGAGCAGGAGCGATTTGGGCGGGGACCCGACGGAGTGGAGAGCTTGAGCGATTAGAACGGGTACGCGCAGCTTACAGAGTGAACGCGGCAAGCAAAATCCTGGAGAACTGTTACAGTAGCTCAAAGACCCCAGCGGCACCCATACCGCCTCCGATACACATGGTAACCATGCCGTACTTGAGTCCGCGACGTTTCATCTCGTGGAGTAGGGTGGCGGTGAGCTTGGCGCCGGTGCAGCCGAGGGGGTGCCCAAAGGCGATGGCTCCGCCGTTGGGGTTGACCTTGGCGGGGTCAATGCCGAGTGTCTTGATGATGGCGAGGGATTGGGCGGCGAAGGCCTCGTTAAGCTCGAAGAGGTCGATTTGATCGAGGGTTAAGCCGACCTGTTTGAGAACTTTGGGGATGGCTTTGATCGGTCCAATGCCCATGAGTTCCGGCTCGACACCGGCGACGGCGAAGCCTCGCCAACGAGCTAGGGGTTTGAGTTCGAGTTCCTTCACTTTGTTTTCGGACATAAGGAGGGTTATCGCGGCGCCGTCACTGGTTTGGGAGGAGTTCCCCGCCGTGACGCAGCCACCGTTTTTAAAAACGGGTTTGAGCCTGCCGAGGGATTCTACAGTGCCCTCGGGGCGGATTCCCTCGTCTTTACTGAACCATACCTCCCCTTTTTTACCGCCGGAGATGAGGACGGGAACGATCTCTTCGTCAAAGCGTCCACTAACCTGAGCAGCGTGTGCTTTTTGATGACTAGCTACAGCAAACTCATCTTGTTGCTCCCGGGTAATCTCATATTTTTTAGCTACATTTTCAGCGGTTAGTCCCATAGAAAGATATACTTCCGGATGATTCTGCATCATGTAGGGATTGGGAGCCGGTTTGCTACCACCCAAGGGTACTGCCGACATGCTTTCTGCTCCTCCGGCCAACATTGCCTCGGCTTCTCCTAAACGGATTCTGTCCGCGGCTAAAGAGATGGCCTGGAGTCCTGAGGAACAAAAGCGATTGATGGTGAGTCCTGAGACATCGATGGGGAGTCCTGCGCGCAGGGCCATAACTCGAGCCATGTTCATCCCTTGCTCTCCTTCGGGGAAGGAACACCCGATGACACAATCATCAATATCAGCAGGCTTTAAGATAGGAGCACTTTTTAAAACATCTTGGATGACAAACGCTCCTAGATCATCAGGCCGCATATGGGCTAGGGAGCCCTTACCAGATTTGCCGATGGCTGTACGTTTGGCTTCAATTATCAAAGCTTCTTTCATTGTCCTTCACCTCCTAATTCCTTAATGGCTTGTTTTTGGTGAGCATATGCCGAATGCGATCCAGCGTCTTGGGTTCTCCGGCAAGGCTTAAGAAGGTTTCTCTTTCTAGATCGAGGAGGTATTGCTCATCCACTAAGGTTCCGGCAAGGACATCGCCACCGGTCATTGCATAGGCAAGTTTTTTTCCTAAGTGAGCATCGTACTCAGAGATGAAACGCCCTTCCTGCATACCGTACAGCGCCATCTCCAGGAAAGCGCGAACACCGGGCCCTGCTGCCTTGACCTTTTGGGGAATGTTGGGGCGGAAGTTTCTTGCTAGATCAATGACACGAGCTTTGGCATCAAGGAGGACATGATCAGCATTCATACTATAGCGATCGCTATCTCTTAAGAAGCCCAATTTTCTAGCCATTTCTGCACTGGTAGACACTTGGGCCATTGCTACGACTTCAAAGCGTTTGGCGAAGAAATAGTCAGGGGCCGCGACGACACCGGGAAGAATTCCCTCCATAGCGCGCAGGGCCATTTCCTTAGTTCCACCGCCACCGGGGATCAGCCCTACGCCAAGCTCGACGAGACCCATGTAGGTTTCGGCAGCCGGTTGGATGGCATGAGAATGGAGGCAAACCTCAGCGCCACCGCCGAGGGTCATGCCATAGGGTGCAGCGACAACAGGCTTTTTGGCGTATTTAAGGGCCATAGTACCTCTTTGGAATTCGCCAACCATAATATCTAAGTCATCCCAATTGCCTTCTTCTGCTTCCATCATAATCAGCATGAGATTAGCGCCGACGGCAAAATTTTTGCCTTGGCTACCGATCACCATACCCAAATAATTTTTCTCCACTTCCGCTAGGGACTTGTGGATCATATTCATGATATCGCCGCCGATGGAGTTGTTGGGGGAATGGAATTCTAGACAGGCCACTCCGTCACCCATATCGACTAAGCTGGCACCGGAGTTGCCGAAGATTTTCTTGCCCTGCTTATGAGCCTGTTTGAGAGAAAAGGCATATGGGCTGGCCATTTTTTGTGCATACTCTCCGTCAGCATAGTAGAGGGTGTCACCGCTCTCGGTCTTTTGATAAAAGCTATCTTTACCTTCGTTCAGAAGTTTTTCTACGATCTTAGGCAAGGTTCCCCCTTCAGCCCGAATGCGCTCCGCCGTTGCTTTTACTCCTAAGGCATCCCACGTCTCAAAGGGACCCATTTCCCAGTTGAAGCCCAGCTTCATGCCCTCATCGACGGCGGTGATATCCTCGGCAATTTGGGGAGCTAGGCGGGCCGCATAGAGGAGAACTTCCTTTAAGACTTGCCAGGCAAAAACTGCGCCGGGATCTTTGCCGTTGACTACGGTCCTCAGCTTATCTTTAAGGCTGCCTGCATTTTTGGCTTTATCCAAGCATGCAAATTGAACCTTTTTCTTCGGGACATACTCCATGGTATGGGGGTCTAAAACCAGTATCTCTTTGCCTTCTGCTGTTTTTGCCTTTTTATAAAAGCCTTGTTTGCTCTTGTCGCCAAGCCAGCCATTCTTAAGCATGGTGTGAATGAATTCAGGCATGACGAAGAATTCTTTTTCTTCGGGAACATTATCCCCGACGTTGTTGGCTACATGGACGAAGGTGTCTAAGCCCACCATATCTACGGTGCGGAAGGAGGCGGACTTCGGTCGCCCCATGACCGGACCGGTTAAGGCATCGACTTCATCAATGGTTAAACCGGAGCGTAGCATTTCTTTTAGGGTTGCAGATAATCCAAAGACGCCGATGCGGTTGGCAATGAAGTTAGGGGTATCCTTGGCATAGACGACCCCCTTGCCCAGCACTCGCTCGGCAAACTCAGCTATCTCCTCAATGACTACGGGATCGGTGTTGGGCCCCGGGATCAATTCAAAGAGCTTCATGTAGCGCGGAGGGTTAAAGAAATGCGTTCCCAAAAAGTTCTTCGTAAGTTCTTCAGGAAGCCCCTCTGCCATTGCTTTTAAGGAAATGCCGGAGGTGTTGGAGGTTACAATAGTTCCGGGCCGGACAGCTTGAGCGACCTTTTTAAAGAGGTCGATTTTAATGTCTAAGCGTTCCACAACGACTTCGATAACCCAGTCCACTTCCTTTAAGCGGGGTAGATCATCGACAAAGTTCCCAACTTCGATACGATCTGCAAATTCCGGAACAAACAGGGGAGCAGGGCTCATCTTAAGCAGCTTGGCTTTATTGGCTACGGCAATACGGTTTCTTACTTTGGGGGATTCTAAGGTCAGCCCGGCTATTTCTTCCTCGGGCAGTATACTGGAAGGTACGATGTCCAGTAGTAGACTGGGAATTCCGGCATTGGCGAGATGGGCTGCGATGGTGCTTCCCATTACTCCTGAGCCTAAAACCGCCACCTTGTATATGGGCATATTCATCCTCCTTCTCTCTTTAGGTACTGTTCTCTCTGCAGTTTTTTAACTTAAGCCTTTTCTCAAAGATTTTGTCTAAAAACTGGGGTTAATTTCTGCCTATTGTTTATATTTAGAATATTCAGTCTTTTAGAGGCGGGGAAAACCCTTGCTCTAGGGCTTTCAAATCAATCATCACTCGTTAAGGCTTACTCTTCTATCTGCGTTGTCTATCCGTATTCTTTTTTTACTGCTTCTACTGCTTCTACTGCTATGGTCTTATCTCTTTTAATTTTCTTCCTTCGGCAAGCCAAGGGCACCAGCGAATAGTGCTATCATGCAGTCTGTATCCTTGCTTAAGGATCGTTCTGATCGTGCAAAAACCCAATCGGTAGTCGCTCGATCGATGGTGCCGAAGATCATTTGACGTGCTACGTGAATATTGAGTGAAGGAATGATTTCTTTTTGTTTTATTCCTTCTTCGATCACCTCTTCAATCAAACGAAAGTAGTCTCTCAGCGGGAAGGCAATAGCACTATATAAGCTTGAGTTGGGTTGTCTTAACTCGATTTGTGATACAGTCGCTAGGGCACGATTATTCTCCATATGGGTCAAAGGCGGCTGCGTGTATCCTGGCAAGAATCCATTTCGCTTCGAATGAGCTCAATAAACCTCCCCATTCTTTCCGTAAACAGGCGTACTAGAATGTCCTCTTTATTTTTAAAGTAGAGGTAGATCGTCCCGTCAGCCACTCCCGCCATGCGAGCTATCTTCGCTACTTGGCATGAATGATAGCCCACCTCAGCAAATGCCTCGATTGCAGCATCTAAAATCTTTTCATATTTATCTTCTTGGGGAATAGCCATAATACGTCATCCTTTGCAAGTTTTTAATCTATTAGACCTCCTTTTCTCAAGGTTGTCAATGCTAGTTCCGCCACCCTAGGCCAGTTGCTTTTTGAACTCTTCTGTAAGCAAGGGGACAATCTCGTAAAGATCACCGACAATGCCATAATCGGCGACGGTAAAGATATTTGCTTCCGGATCCTTATTAATCGCTACGATAACTTTGGAGGATCCCATTCCGGCTAAGTGTTGAATGGCCCCTGAAATACCGCAAGCAATATAAAGGGTTGGGGCGACGGTCTTGCCGGTTTGACCCACTTGATATTTATACTCACGATATCCGGAGTCTACAGCTGCCCGGGAAGCGCCTATAGCGGCTCCGATGGTATCAGCAAGTTCTTCAAGCAGTCGGAAATTCTCCGCATTCTTCATGGCACGTCCGCCAGAAACAATAATGTTGGCATCAGTCAATTCCGGACGGCTGGAAGCTTGACGAACCACTTCTTTGACAATGGCTTGAAGATCATTGGCATCAATGGTTGCGGTCGCCTCGACCACTTCTGCTTGACGATCTGGGTTTGGTGGGGTAATGCTGAAGCTATTAGGACGTATGGTGGCTAGAATAGGGCGGGCCTCTGTGGCAACTTCTGCATAAGCTTTGCCGGCATAGATAGGACGCCTAAAGCGCAGCTTATATGTAGAATCTACTCTAACGGCAACGCAATCTGAGGCACTCCCAACTCCTAAACGTTGGGCAAGGCGTGGGGCTAAATCTCTTCCCATTCCTGTATTGCCTATGAAGACCACTTCAGGATCCTCCTGGCGGATGATTCGGTTGAGTACCGAGGTGTAAGCACCCGTGGTATATTCCTTCAGGGCTGCATCTTCTACCACAATCACTCGATCAGCTCCCTGGGAAGCGGCAACAGCTGCTAAATCCTTAACTTCATGGCCTAGTAAGACTCCCGTGAGGGTGAGTCCCGCCGCGTCGGCCAAACGTCTTCCTTCGCTTAAAAGCTCCAAGGAAACCTTGCGAAGCTCCCCATTATACTGCTCAAGAACAACTAAAATTCCCTTAGGCATCCTTCCCAATCCTCTCTTTCCTTAGCTTTTCTATCATCAGATCACTTTTGCTTCCTTCATCAAGGCATTGACCAAATCAGCGACGGCTTGGGCAGGCTCCCCTTGGATCAGGCGGCCCCCTTGACGAGCCGGAGGTAAACTAACCTGAAGGACCTTCATCTTCGCTCCCTGAGTCACCGAGTCGGCTGCGGAAAGTCCAAGATCGGCGAGGTTTAGGGTTTTCAGTTCTTTTTTCTTAGCTTTCATGATCCCTGCTACCGATGGATAGCGTGGTTCATTTAAACCTTTTTGAGCAGTAATCACCGCGGGAAGCGGTACTTCGATAATCTCACTACCTCCATCACTATCGCGGGTAACCGTAGCATTTTTATCTTCAATCTTTAATTCGGTAACCGATGATACGGATGGAATACTCAATATCTCAGCAAGTCGAGTGGGTACTTGACTCGATCCATCATCGATGGCAATCCGTCCTGAGAGGATAATATCAAAGGGAATAGCTTGAACTGCTTTGGCGAGTACCGCGGCTGTAACCCATTCATCGCTACCTTCTAAAACAGGATCTTGAATAGCAACCGCTTTGTCTGCCCCCATAGCCAGAGCTGTACGCAAGACTTCATTGACCTTCGCACCACCCATGCTCAATACCGTGACTTCTCCACCGAACTTTTCTTTAAGGCGAATCCCCTCTTCCACCGCAAATTCATCATAGGGATTCATGATGAGATTTACTCCTGTAGAGTCGATTTGGCCTTGTGAATTGATTACGATCTTTGCTTCAGTGTCAAATGTTTGTTTTAGACAAACCAATATGTTCAACTCGATTCCCCTTTCTATATGTTTCTGAATGAATATTCATTCATTTCATTTTCTACTATGATATCAGATGGTCGAGCAAAACGGAATACCTTTTTAAAAATATTTTGTATATTAAAAATAATCTGATTTGTTTATTGAAATCTATTCCCCCGGTGCTGGTTTCATGATATGCTGTTCCATAATGAATGGTCATTCATTTTTCGGAGGTGCTAAGTATGTTCAATAATGATCCGCTTTTTTCTCCGGTCAGGATCGGAACAATGGAACTAAAAAACCGCATAGTGTTGCCCGCCATGCATCTAA
The DNA here is from genome assembly GCA_050251735.1 of Desulfitobacterium sp. Lineage (GTDB taxonomy): Bacteria > Bacillota > Desulfitobacteriia > Desulfitobacteriales > Desulfitobacteriaceae > Desulfitobacterium. Next base: position 61,473 of record JBFWMF010000007.1, on the reverse strand, counting down.
ATTACTGTCCGACGGGAGAAGCCACTGAACAGCTCATCGAGTTCTATCGCAGGCGGGCTCGCGGTGGGGTAGGCTTAATTATCGTCGGTGGATGCGGAATTGATCGAGTCGGCAACACCGTTGGTATGATTCAGTTGGATGAGGGTCTGTACCTTCCCGGGCTGCAACAGCTTGTGGCAGCCATCCATAGTGAAGGAGCAAAGACCATCACCCAGCTCTATCAGGCAGGAAGGTATGCCTCCTCACGATTGACCGGGAACCAGCCCGTTGCCCCCTCACCCCTACCTTCTAAACTAACGCAAGAGATTCCTCATGAATTGACCGGGGAAGAAATTAAAAAAGTGATTCAAAAATTTGCCCAAGCTGCTGCCCGCACCCAGCAAGCAGGTTTTGATGGCGTGGAAATTCTTGCTGGGACCGGCTACTTAATCTCTGAATTTCTCTCCCCCGTAACGAACAAGAGAACGGATGAATACGGTGGTGATCTACCCAACCGCATGCGCTTTGCCTTAGAAGTTGTGGCGGCGATTCGAAAGGCCGTAGGACCTGACTTCCCCTTACTCGCTCGGATCGCCGGCCATGACTTTGTGCCGGGTGGACACACCAACGCAGAGGCACGTATTTTTGCTAAGGCCTTAGAAGAGGCTGGGGTGAACGCTATCAATGTGACGGGGGGCTGGCATGAGACATTGGTTCCTCAGATCACGATGAATGTCCCTCCCGCGGCCTTCCGCTATTTGGCTCGGGGCATAAAAGAGGCTGTTTCTGTGCCGGTTATTGCCTCCAATCGCATAACCTCTCCTGAGTTGGCTCGAGATATTCTTACTTCAGGGGATGCGGATCTGGTTGGAATGGCAAGGCCCCTGTTAGCGGATCCCTTTTTACCCTTAAAAGCGCAAGGGTTAGATTCTTCCCCAATTCGCCCCTGTGTGGGTTGCAATCAGGGTTGTTTGGATCATGTGTTCCAAGGAACACCGGTGGCTTGCTTAGTGAATGCAGAAGCTGGACGAGAGGCAGAGCTTGGGCTAAACAATAAAACTCAAGCCAACAGTGCTGTGCTTAAGAAAATCCTTGTGGTGGGGGGTGGCCCTGCAGGATTAGAGTTTGCTCGGGTAGCCAGCCTACGCGGTCATGATGTAACTGTTTGGGAAAAATCCAATCGGCTCGGAGGCCAGATCAATCTTGCCGCAGCACCACCTGATCGCCAGGACTTCAATCGCTTCACCGATTATCTGGTTCAAGCCTGCGAGATGCAAAATGTAAAAATCTGCGGGGGCCAAGAAGCCACTGTGGAGAACCTTTTGGTGAGTGCTAAGAAGGAAGGCTGGACAGACATTGTTTTCGCTACCGGCGCTCTGCCTATGGATCCTCCCTTTCCTGTAGAAAAAGGTACAGCCATTACCCAAGCTTGGGATGTCCTAGCAGGAAAAGAGACAGGGCGAAGCATTGTTATCGTCGGCGGTGGCTCGGTCGGGGTGGAAACCGCTCTCTACTTAGCTACTCAAGGGACCCTAGATGCACAAACCCTCCGTTTCCTCATAGTTAACCAAGCGGAAAGCATGGAGACTTTGGCTAAGCTTCTTTGGCAAGGAAAAAAGCGGGTCACTCTAGTGGAAATGACTAAGGACGTCGGCCGTGATCTTGGTTCGAGCACCCGCTGGACAATGCTGGCCGATCTGAAACGGCATCAGGTTAAGGTATTGACCCATACGATGGTAAAAGCCGTTGGCCCTAATGGCGTCCGAGTCGAGGGCCCGGAGGGAGAAAGCCTGCTTCCCGCAGATACGGTGGTCTCCGCAATTGGGTCGGTGGCTAATCAAGCGCTTATGCGGGATCTCCAAGCTAAGCTCCCCACTCAAGTGGCATTGCATTCGATCGGCGATGTAATCAAGCCGGCTAAAGTACCGGATGCTGTTCAATCTGCCTATGATGCCGCCCAGCAGCTATGAGTGCAAACTGGGGACAGGTCCCAGTTTGCAAAATATTGAAAATTGGGACCTGTCCCCAGTTTGCATTTTAAGATGGGGGTAGCTAAATATGGATTCATATTGTGATTTTATAGTCGAAAAACAGGGTGCTATAGCCATAGTTACCTTAAGCCGTTCCGATAAGGGGAATTCCTGGACCTTGGCAACTTATCAGGAGATGGAGAAAATCCAAGAAGAGCTGCACTATGATGAGGATGTGCGGGTGGTCATATTTACCGGAGCAGGGGATAAATTTTTCTGTGCCGGTGCTGACCTAGCCCTATTATCTAAGCTTGACTCTTACTTTATCTCTCGAGATATCTACCGTTACCAAGGAATAAACACACGCTGGGATCGTTTCATTAAGCCCGTCATCATGGCCATCAATGGTATCACTGTGGGAAGTGGCTTGGAGCTTGCCTTATGTGGTGATATCCGCATTGCCTCAATTTCTTCGAGTTTTTCCATCAATGAAGTGCGGATCGGCCTCAACCCGGATATGGGGGGAACTCAGCGCTTGACACGGACTGTCGGACCCAGTCAGGCTAAGCGTCTCATTTTTACTGCTGAAAAAATCGATGCTCAAGAGGCTGCTCGCATTGGACTTGTGGATATCCTCACCACTCCCGAGGACTTAATGACTGAGGCCATAAAGATGGCCGAAAAAATTGCCGGCATGCCACCCTATGCTATTCGTTTTGCTAAAAAAGCTATTAACCTAGCCGTCGATGCGCCTTTAGAAGTGGGTCTGATGTACGAGGAAGCCGGCTCCATCTTCTGCATGGGTACTGAAGACAAAAAAGAGGCCGTAGCCTCAATTCTCGAAAAGCGCGAACCAGAATTTCACGGACGGTAACCGCGACAAATGAAAACTGGGGTCAGGTCCCAGTTTTCATTTTCTTCAAGCCCTCCAGACTTTGCTATAGGGTATCCCGGTAAGGCGAGATATTTGTCGAACATCAATCCCTTTAATTGCTTTAAGTTCTCTTAGGATTGAAGTTTGCTTTATTTTAGCTTCTTTTCCAATAGCATTGACATCGATTCCAATTTGGCCTCTAATAATTTCTTTAACCATGTGGTCGTTTAGTTTAGGCTCTTCTATATCTAAGCAATTTTCATTATTGGACTGCCCATGGAATTCAACAAATTGGGTAAGTGCGCTTTCGGGGTTTGCCGCAAACAGTTTTAGAACATAATCCGTATCGACTAGGCATCCCTCTTTTATGTATTCATTATAGCTACTCCATTTATAGTTTGCGATACTCTTTTCGATCTTAGCTTTTAGGGGATTTTGGTGAATATAACGCAATACTGTGAAAAAGTATTGATCATTATCTACCACTTCACTTCTAAATCTCCCCTGAAATAGATGTCCGACCCTTTCATATTTTTTATTGAAGTATAAGACATAGCTTGAACTGATTCTTTTTATCGCAGTACCTAGGGGTTCTTTTTGTTCCTGGATTAGAAGATGAAAATGGTTGTCCATCAGGCAATAAGCAAAAATTCTATAACCGCTAACCTCCCGAAACTTTGCTAATTTCTCAATCAGTTTTTGCCGATCTTCAATGTCATTAAATATCTTTTGCCTATTTACCCCGCGCACGATGACATGATAAATACCCGTCGGACTTTGATTTCTTGGTGTTCTCGACATTTTTATCACCCTAGGAAATTATATCATTATAACCCATATTATTCCACAATAAAACAAAAAACGGGGACAGATCCAATTTTTGAAAATTGGGACCTGTCCCCTTGATTCTGTCCCCTTGATTCACTATTAGGCACCCATGAAGAGTTTGAGGTCGTCTTCGACGGTGTTGATGCCGGCGATGCCGAAGTTCTCAACGAGTACTTTAACTACATTAGGAGAGAGGAATGCCGGTAAAGTGGGTCCTAAGTGGATGTTCTTCACACCCAAGTAGAGGAGTGCCAGAAGTACGATAACTGCCTTTTGCTCATACCAAGCAATGTTGTAAGAGATAGGAAGTTTATTGATATCGTCAAGGCCAAAGATTTCTTTGAGCTTGAGGGCAACTACTGCTAAAGAGTAAGAGTCGTTACATTGTCCAGCATCTAAGACTCTGGGAATACCACCGATATCTCCTAGGTCCAGCTTGTTGTATTTGTATTTTGCACAACCGGCGGTGAGGATTACGGTATCTTGGGGAATAGCTTTAGCGAATTCTGTATAGTAATCACGGCTCTTCATCCGTCCATCACAGCCCGCCATTACGAAGAAACGCTTGAGGGCTCCTGATTTTACAGCTTCGACGACTTTATCAGCGACAGCAAAGATTTGATTGTGAGCAAATCCACCGACGATTTCTCCTGTTTCAATCTCTGTAGGAGCAGGTAGAGTCTTCGCCAATTCAATGATAGCAGAGAAATCTTTAGCTTTACCTTCTTCACGTGCAGGAATGTGTTTTACACCTTCGTAACCCACAACACTGGTGGTGAAGAGACGGTCTTTATAGGAATCCTTGGGTGGTACTAAGCAGTTTGTGGTGAGTAAGATAGCACCATTGAAGGAGTCAAATTCTTTATCTTGTTTCCACCAAGCATTGCCGTAGTTACCTACGAAGTGATCATACTTCTTGAAGGCAGGATAGTAGTGAGCAGGAAGCATTTCACCATGTGTGTAAACATCCACACCGGTACCCTCTGTTTGGATCAAGAGCTCTTCTAAGTCTTTGAGGTCGTGACCACTGATGAGGATTGCTGGGTTATTACGGACACCGATGTTGACTTTGGTGAGTTCGGGGTTACCGTAGGTCGTGGTGTTGGCTTTGTCGAGAAGAGCCATGACATCCACCCCATATTTTCCTGTTTCGAGGACCAGAGCGACCAATTGATCTGCTGAGAGTGTATCGTCAGTAGTTGCTGCTAAGCCTTTCATCATAAAGGCAAAAATGCTGTTATCATCATAACCAAGAGCAAAAGCGTGCTCAGCATAGGCTGCCATTCCTTTGAGTCCGTAGATGATCAATTCACGGAGGGAACGAACATCTTCATTTTCAGTGGCTAAAATACCGACTTGGGCAGCTTTTTGATCGAATTCTTCTGCAGTATTAGCGGTCCAAGTAGCAGAATTATGAAGGTTGTTTGGCAGTACGCCACCTGCTTGGAGAATATCTTGCTTTAGGCTTTCTCTAAGGGCTAGGCCTTCACGTACCCGAGCTACGAAACTGGCGTTATCAAAGTTAGCATTGGTGATGGTAGCGAATAAGCTTTCCATAACAAATTTGTCTACGTCCTGGCGAACAATTCCTAGTTCACGAGCTTGCAGGCTGTGGATAGCAATTCCCCTTAAGACATAAATTAAAAGGTCTTGTAAATTGGAAACATCAGCAGTCTTGCCACATACCCCTTTGATTGTACAGCCCGTACCTTTGGCGGTTTCTTGACATTGAAAACAGAACATACTCATTCTTTGAAATCCTCCCTTTACGTTTTATTAAAATTTGTTTGACAGCTTTTATCTTAAGGTTCTCGGTTTCTTGTGTTCCAAGCACCTTCAGAAACTATCTTAACGTAAAGACAAACTTAATGCTGTGACCTCAGCAAGTCCTTAATGTGATAAAACTCACTCTAAAGTCTCAGGTAAAGCCTTCAGGTTATAAAGTACAAAAATGTGAAATATGATACTTTTTTGAGGTGATCCATCGCTCCAATGCCCTATGTTTGATAAGCTTACTATCAAATCCAACAAAGTAATTGTCAATTCTTTAGCATATTTTCATTTAGTCTATCTTTCGACACCATCAATACTCCTTCAAAAAAGATAGGTTGTTCAGGGTGTAAACTGGGACCTGACCTCGGTACATGAACTGAAAAGGGTGCACTAGATCTTAAAAAAGTACAAACTGAAAATGCGAACTGGGACCTGTCCCCAGTTCGCACTTTTTTATCCCTGTCCGAGAAATACTTTTTCGGGGGTGATAGGTAGTTCTGTAACTCTGAAGCCGGTTGCATTAAAGACAGCGTGAGCGATGGCTGGGGCGGGGGTGTTGGCGACGACTTCACCGATGGATTTGGCCCCGAAGGGTCCGGTGGGTTCGTAGCTTTCGATAAAGTGCACGCGAATATTACCGACATCTTTGCGGGTGGGAATTTTATATTGCATAAAATCATTCGTGTACATTCTTCCCTTGCTATCGTAGCGGACTTCTTCATAGAGTGCCATGCCAATACCTTGAACTAAGCCCCCTTCAGCTTGGATGCGAGCCAGATTGGGGTTGATGACCGTACCGCAGTCGATGACGGCGACGAAATCAAGGGGTTCCACTTTGCCTGTCTGGGGATCCACTTCTACCTCTGCAAACCCTACCATATAAGGGGGTGGCGAGACGGGGCTGCCATAAGTCGCGTTACCTACTAACTGATGACGACCTGAGCCCAACACATTGAGCTCGGCAATCTTCTCAAGGGTAATGCTTGTTTTGCCGTCCAAGGTGACCACTGCTTTTCCGTTGAATTCCACTTCAACGGTGTTTCTATCCATATACCGGGCGCCCTGGGTGAGGATTTTCTCCTTTAATTCTTCAGCGGCTTGCACCACTGCCATGCCAGTCACATAGGTGGTACTGGAAGCATAGGAACCGGGATCATACGGGGATGTATCCGTATCCCCGGCATAGACAGCGATTTGATCTACAGTTGTTTCCAAAACCTCGGCTGCCATTTGACTGAGGATGGTATCACTGCCTGTTCCCATATCCGTAGAACCCAAAAGAAGGTTATAGCTGCCCTCGTCATTCAGGCGTATTTCTGCTGAAGCGGTATCGATTCCCGCAATTCCGGAGCCTTGCTGAGTTACAGCCATACCGACGGCGCGGATTTTACCATTGCTAAGTACTTGACGCGGGTATTTTTCATCCCAGCCGATAAGTTCCTTCCCTTTACGAATACAATCCTTGAGAGTTGTACTCTTGATAACCTTGCCATTATAGACGAGAGAGGTTTCTCCCTCTTCTATCAAGTTCTTTAAACGGATTTCGGTAGGATCCATCTGCAGCTCGGCGGCCAGCTTATTGACCGCAGTTTCCAAGGCCATGGTCCCTTGGGTTGCTCCATAGCCACGGAAGGCTCCTCCCGGTTGTTTATTCGTATAGACCGCGGTGCCCGTGAAACGAACAGCTTTGGTCTTGTTGTATATAGACATGGTTTTTTCGCCCACACAGCCTAGGGTGGTGGAGGAATGCTCTCCATAAGCACCGCCATCGGAAAGGACATCTAGATCATAAGCACGAATCATACCATCCTTGTCCGCACCTAGGCGCACTTTCATTTTCATGGCGTGGCGACTGGTCGAGGAGTTAAAGGTCGACCTGCGGTCGTAGACGATGATGGAGGGCTTGCCGGTTTTTAGAGTGACAAGGGCTGAAAACACTTCACAACACCCGGTTTGTTTCGCTCCGAAGCCGCCGCCGATCCGAGGTTTGATCACCCGCACGCGACTGGCTGGGATGCTAAAGGCCCGTGCTATTTGTCGGCGAATATGAAAGGGTACTTGGGTCGAGGAGGTGATCACTAGACGATTGGCATGATCTAGGTAACTAAAGGCACGAAAGGTTTCCATCATGGCTTGGGATTGGGCTTGAGTATAGACCGTTTCCTCAACGACCACGTCACACTGCCTTAAGGCTTCTTCAATCTCTTCTCCGGCTTCAACCTTTTGATAGGAGATAATGTTGCGTTCCTTTTCCATACCGATATCAAAATTCAGGTGCAGGTTATCTTCGGGATGGACGATAGAAGGATGATCGATTGCTGTTGCCAAATCTAACACAGGTTCCAAGACTTCATACTGTACCTTGATGCGCTTTAGGGCATTGAGGGCCGTTCTTTCATCTACGGCAGCCACAATCGCCACTTCATCCCCCACATAACGAACGATTTCATCTAAAATCAAGCGATCATATGGAGAGGGTTCCGGATAGGATTGACCGGCTAAGGTAAACCGGATCCCGGGCACATCTTGATAAGTAAAAACGCATTCCACTCCTTCAAGGGCCACCGCACGGCTGGTATCGATGGACTTGATGCGGGCAAAGGCATGGGGGCTGCGGAGAATCTTAATCACAAGGGCATCCTTAGGCGCCAAATCCTCTGTATATACGGGACGTCCTGTGGCGATGGCCATGCCATCGATTTTGGGACTATCCTTTCCTACTACCTTCATTTAGGCCACCCCCAAGTATTTTTTGATGGCACGCAATTGACCCATATAGCCTGTACATCTACAGAGATTACCGGTTAAGTAGTGAATAATCTCATCCTCAGTCGGGTTTTGAAGTTCATTTTTCATTGCCAAGACGGTCATAATGAAGCCCGGGCTACAGAAGCCACATTGCTCCGCACCTTCTGCTACTAAGACCTTGGCAAAAGCCTCCGCGTCTTCCTTTACACCCTCGATGGTGGTGATATTCTTTCCTTCGGCCCTGAAAGTGAGGTATGCACAAGAGAGAGTAGGTTTCCCGTCAATCCAAACCGTGCATAATCCGCAACAGGTGGTATTACAGCCTTTGCGAATGCTCAGCTGGCCATGGGCGCGCAGGGTATCAGCGAGAAATTCGTCCTTTTTTCCTTGCAGGGTTGTTTTCTTGCCATTAAGGGTTACTTCGATGTCCATGCTAACACCTCCTGAATCCCGCGTCTAACTAGTACTTTGGCTATCCCTTGACGGTAGGTTGCTGATCCACGGGCATTAGAGCCAAAGCTTAATTCTTGGCTCATTTGATCGAGGATACTTTCAAGAACTTCATTAACTTCAAAAACTTCGTTAGCTTCATTCTTCTCTCCGGCAATCGTAAGGGAATCGAGCTTTGCTTGGGCATAAGCTTGCGCAAGCTGCGCAGAGGCTTCGCTCGCCAGCTCTGCCACTTGGGGCCTTGCGCCAACGACGATACGCCAATCTTCCCCCTTTTTAGCTACGGCCGCAGTGAGCACCGGATAATCACTGGCTGAAATACGCAGGTTTTGATACGAGGCGATCTGTCCTTGCTTGGGAATAATTACATGGGTTAAAATATCTTTTTCGCGGGGCCGTGCTAAAAATTCCCCTAGGGACAAGCGTCCTGCCTTTACTAAGTCCACTTCAGCATTCAAGGCTAAAAGTGCCGTGATCGGATCGGAAAAACCATACTTGGAGTACACGGAGCCGCCAATGGTCACGCCATTGCGGAACTGAACGCCGATGATATTGTTCACGGCTTTGGGCAAAACTCCACAGAAAGATTCTTTCAATAAAGGATGGGTTTCAATTTGACGCAGGGTCGTCATCGCCCCTAGCTTAATGGCGTCGTCTTCTTCAGTGATCTGGTCGAGATTTAATTTAGCTAAGTCAATGCCGATCCCGATTCGTTTGGAACCCAGACGTAAAAAAGCGCAACCACCCAGAACTGTGTTAGTCCTTTGCTTGGTAAGGATTTGATACGCTTCTGTCAAGGTTTCAGGTTGTGCAATATCTCGTATAGTTAACACTTTATCTGCCCCCATTCATCCACTCTATAATGCCCAGTAAAACAGAAGTTCCTAGGGTTCGAGCTTTATCAGAAACTGTCCAACAATATTCTTCTTTAAAACGGGGATCTATATCCCCGACTTTGATGCGAGCATTATTTTTTTCGTTCATTATAATAGTGGTTCCCGAGCGCAGTAATCCTCGTACTATGCCACTCAGATTCCCTTGAACCGGGGTTGTTTGCTCTCCTTGGTGAATCATCCCCAAGATATCCCCCGCTCGGACCTCTTCCCCAATTCTGCGTTTGGCTTCGAAAATGCCCGCTACCGGTGCATAAAGAACTCTTTCCTTGGTATAACCCATGACAGCTTCCGGCATACCTGTATTAGTCTCCGCATAACCGGAATGAATCAGGCGCCCTAGATTATGACCGCGCTTGGTTTCTAGCACCCTATGTACATCTTTGCCGGCGCAGAACCCCGGTCCCATACCGATAGTAAGGGGAGCACTAGCGATGGTCGTTCCGCAATTGCGTTTAGCCATAATAGCATCGATCAAAATATCCGGTCGAATCTGAGGAAGGTGCTCTAATTCCGGATCAACAAGGATCGAAATTCCACCTTGTTGCCAGACCCTCGGACAATCTTGGGGAGATTCGATGTGAGTTCCTCTGATTCCTTCGACTTCCCAATATCCCTCAAAGATAGCAGTACCAAAGCACACAGGCCAGCGTACCATTAAAGGCTGCGCTATTTCAGTCATAACCACTCGGAAGCCGGCTTTGTGCAAAGCCCATGCCACTCCGCTGGCTTGCTCCCCCGCTCCCCGAATGAGAACAACAGGTGGATCGGCAAAATTCCCTGGAGTCATCATATTATTTCTTTACTCCTTCTCACTGAACTAATCCACGTTTGCTCCCATCTCTAGAGGCAGCGGATACCCAACCCAAGGTGGTTAAGTGCAGTATAGGACATCCGCATGGTCAGGACCCTAGGAGTGGTTCAAGAAAGATATCCATCGTTCCTCCGCAAACCATGCCATCCTGTTCAGCAATTTCATGAGTTAAGTCCACTTGGATCAGAAGTGGTTCTTGCTTGTGCAGAGCGTTAAGGGCATGACCACGGGCCTCAGCTTCCCCGCAGCCCCCACCAATGGTGCCGATAGTCCTTCCATCTTGGAAAAAGAGGACTTGAGCTCCTGCTTTCCTTGGCGTCGAGCCTTTTGTGCTCACTATGGTGGCTAATACTGCTTTCTCTCCCTTTAATTGATTCATTGCTTCAATGACTTTATGGTCCAAGTGGCACCCATCCTTCCTTGACTGAAGCCATAGCGGTCGACCATAATCATCTCGGCTATGATGCTGACTGCAATTTCTTCCGGAGTTTGCGCGCCAATATCTAAGCCAATCGGGGTATAGACACGATCGAGGACCTCTTGACTATAGCCATTTTCTTTTAGATTGTTCATAATCGTTGCTACTTTGCGGCGGCTACCAATCATCCCCAGATAGGCAGTTTGAGGCTGCTTGAGGACTTCTTCTAAGCAGGTTTGATCGTAGCGATGTCCGCGGGTCACAACGATGACATAGGTACTCTTGTCGAAGGTTAACTCCTGAAGAGCACTTTGAAAATCCTGACAAATCACCTGATCCGCTTCAGGAAAACGTCCCTTATTGGCGAAGGAGAGACGATCATCAATGACGGTCACTTCATAATTCAGAAGCTTTCCCATCTGGACTAAGGGAAGGGCGATATGGCCTCCACCCAGAATGATCAGGCGATGGGTAGGGACAATCGGATCTAAAAATAGTTCAAGAGGAGTCTCGCTTCGTTCCAAGGAAGGGATGCCGTCGATAGAAAGTCGCTCCGCCTTTCTCTGAAGAAATACCCTTTGAATCGGTTCATGCAGCAAGGAAAGTAGGCCCTCCGGCAGCTCTCCGGCAAGAAGCTCTCCTTTGCTATTGACTAGAAATTTGCTCCCACAAGGTAAACTCTTTATCTCACTCGTGATAACGGTCCCCAGAACACCACTTTCCTTCGTTTGGATGAGACTATTCACTTTTTGCATGAGTTCTGGATTCATTCTCACACCACCTTACAGCTCATAAAAGTTAAGTTAGCATTCTGACTTGATACGTAACAGTTTCGGTCAGATATAGCTTATTAAATTTAGCGTATCAATATTTTTGTCACCCATTATTAATCGAATCTTAGAAAGCGAAATCCTCTTAGCAAGGTGCTTTCCTAGCCTAGCCTAGGGCGATGCGCGAGATATTCCGTCATAGTATCGATGTCGAGAAAAAAACCATCGGATACAGGAAAGCTTACCCAGCGTTCTCGATAGCGATTCAGGACCTGCTTTCCCCCTTGTTCGCCTTGGAGATTCATCAGTTCAGAAATATAACGAGAGTGAAAAAACACGGGAGAGCCTATGACTTCTATGGCTTTAGGGACCAAGAAATCCGGTTCCTTTTCTCTAAAAAAACCTATCATCCGAGCTAAGATCTGTTCATCCATTCCCACTTGATCTCCGGGAATAAAGCAAACCCCAGGCTCGACTAAGGAATAATCTTTTAAACCGCTCCGGATTGTCTGAGACAAGGGTTGTCCTAGCTCCGATTGAATCCACTGACAATTACTGGTTATAAAATCATCATGTATAAAGAAGTTACCCTCTCCGTCAAGGCGATAGGCTGAGCAAGCTTTGGGAGCAATCACAAGTATCTCATAGCTCTTTTCCTGATGGGTGAATCCTCTAGGATCCTCTTGAATCGCCAGTTGCAGGGTTCGGAGCACATGACCGAGAATGGTTGTATCCCCCCAGGGCAGAGACAGTTTGTCCTGTCCCATTCGCGATGCCTTTCCTGCGGCCATCACCACAAATCGCAACATGTTAAGCTCCCTTTCTTGACATCTCCCTCCCCTAGGCGAAGGTGCCGGGGCTGAGTCCGATTGGGACGAGAGTTTATAAATTGCCCTTCCAGTCTCTCGAGTACAGCCTGGCTAGTTCCCTCAAGGTTAGAGTAGGATAGGTCGTCGAAGGCATTAAAAAGGACAATCCAAGACAGTTCTTTATACTCAGGATAAAACACCGGGGAATTCAAAATATAATCTGCAGCATTTTCTGGAGCCCAGAGTCCACCTAGAAGTTCGGGACATTGTTCCGACCGGTGGATCTCCTCTTTGGTTAGTGTTCTCCCCCAAAGTCCTCCGGAGATTAGAAGGATGGCCGCTTGACTTCTTAAGGGTATCTGCGGCTCATGCTGATTCCAGCATTTTAGTTTTCTCCCCCGTGCTCCATCCCCTTCAATGAGCCATACCCCACTATCCTTCGTTCGCTCATTCAGGGCCTGATCCACGGCCTGCACCCTAGGTCCCAGCCATTTATTCTCTTCACCGCTTCCCCTGTGCCAAAAGCAAGGCTTGTCGGTGTCTTGAGGAGGTGGAACATCATGATGCTTCCAGCTCAGCCAAAAGGATCTGGGCATGGGGTAAACCTTGGTCGTAGTTGTGCCAATGACCCGGCGCCCCTGGGAGTGAACTTCTTGAGCTAAAGCTTGCAGTGCAGTGGTTTTCCCCCCTGCGCCAATGAAGACAATCACTTCAGCATAACCTGTCATCTCCCATAAGGTGACTACTTGTTGTCTGAGCATTTTACCCTCACCTCGGCCTGCCTAATTTCTACATGCCTCTTTTTATTAATCATGGCAGAATCATTTTATTGATGCAAGCCATATTACCATAATTCTTGCGAAATGGGTGGAGATTTCTCCCCACCCACGTTTTCCTGCTATTCATATCATTTTGTGGTTTTCTATTTCGCTGTACTTGCCACAACTTCATCCATGTGTTCTTCCTTCTTTGCTCCGGAAGTAGGTCCATTAAAGAAGGCATTAAGCACAATCGCGGTAATGGAGCCTAGTGTAATTCCACTGTGGAGGATGGTTTGGGTCCAGGCTGGGAAGAGGGAGAAAAAGTTAGGAGAAACCAAAGGAATGAGCCCAATGCCAATACTAATAGCAACAATAAATAAATTATGATTATTGCTAAAATCCACCTTGCTTAACGTCTTAATTCCATTGGCCGCTACGATACCAAACATAGCAATGCCTGCGCCACCGAGGACTGCACTGGGGACAGAGGCGACAACTGTAGCCACTTTAGGAAACAGTCCAAGCACAACTAAGATTAGACCAGAGGTAGCGACTACGAAACGGCTCTTGATGCCGGTGAGGCCCACCAGACCTACGTTTTGCGCAAAAGCGGTGTAAGGAAAGGCATTGAAGATTCCACCGAGCATAGTGGATAAGCCGTCCGCTCTTAGGCCGCGAGTTAAGTCATCTTCACTAATATCTTTACCGACAATTTCACCGATGGCGAGGAAATCCCCGGTAGATTCGACCATCACGACGAGCATGACAAGAATCATGGCGATGATTGCTCCCAGCTCAAAGGTAGGTAATCCAAAGTAAAAAGGTGTATCGATACCGATCCAAGCCGCGTTGCCTACCCCACTGAAGTTTACAAGCCCTAAGGGAACGGCCACAATCATACCAACAACCAGACCAATTAGCACACTAACATTGGCAAGAAAACCTGTACAGTATTTATTGACGAGCAGAATGGTCAAGAGCACGATGCCTGCTACTCCTAAAAAGGTCAGAGAACCATAATTCGGGTTGCCGACGCCTCCGGCTGCCCAGTTTACACCAACCTGCAGGAGTGAGATACCGATAATGGTAATGACACTACCCGTGACGACCGGCGGAAAAAAGCGAATCAGTTTACTGAAAAAGGGTGCGATTAAGAGGGTAAATAATCCGGCGATAATGACTGCCCCGAAAATCCCTGTCATTCCCTGACTTTGAGCAATCATGACCATCGGTGTTACGGCGGCAAAGGTAACACCCTGAATAACGGGAATACGAATGCCGAATTTCCAGAAACCGAGGGTTTGAATTAAAGTTGCAATACCACAAGTGAATAAGTCCGCATTAATTAGAAAAGCTGTTTGTTCTTTGGTCAATCCTGCTGCCCCGGCAATGATCAAAGGAACAGCTACTGCTCCGGCGTACATGGCGAGTACGTGCTGTAAGCCATAAAGGAAAAGTTGCCCAAAAGGTAGTACTTCGTCGACAGGATGTTTTGCTTGGTTGGCCACAGGAATTTCCTCCTCTTTCTGATGCAGTTCTTTCTTCTCTTTTTGAGCTTAAACAAACCTAGCTAGCGACCGACAGGAAAACAAAAACCCAAGCAGAATGTTTGACTCAAAAAAATGAGTAAAACACTCCGTCTGGGCTCTAATGATTTGCACAGCACGGCACAGTTTTTGCTCATAGTCAGGCCATTTACGGCAGCCTGGTAGAAACTTGCAGACCCTATCTCTGCGGATATATGAACAGTATGAAATTAGTACAGTCCTTATTTTAACTAAGACTTAGAAAACGGTCAAGTGTTTTTTCGAACATTATTTAGAAAAAATCACAAAAGGTTCGATATTCTTGGAGGGTCACGCTTCGTTTCATGCAGTCCATGCGGAGCTGCCTCACGAAACTAACTGCACTTCGCATATCTAAAATAACTTGAGGCAAAGCTACCTTTCACAGTTGCCTTGCCTCAAGCAGAAATTATACTTTAAATCTTGCAATAATTGTATTAAGATTCTTAGCTAAATCGGACATGCCTTCTGCAGAAGCAGCGATTTCCTGGATGGATGCTGTCTGTTCTTCCATGGAGGCCGTGACTTCCGCAATCAAGCGATATTTATCTTTGCTACTAATAACCTTCTCAGCTTGTTGCTTTGAAATAGCGGATACTCTCTCCATGGTCTTGACTGCATCTAATATTCGACATTCACCATTCGACACTTGCAGGCAAATACTTAGGGAACACCTCCCCCTAGCTAATAATTTCAAATTAATCAAAAAAAGCCAAAGGCTCATCGCCTTCGACTTGTGTTTCATTATGCTTTATATTACTGACGGGTTAAACAATAATCCCTTGATTGAAGCAACAGACCGTATTGCGTGTTTGCTTAGCCTGGTACAAGGCTCGGTCTGAAAAATTGACAATGAGGTCCGTTGGATTCGTAAGATGCTTTTCTCTTAGTCTAACTACTTGAAGGTTTTTAAAGGAAACCACTCCTGCACTGATCGTCACTTGGTGGGATTCCACGGCAGGGCCAAAATCATGAGCTTCGATCACTGTGCGGATTCGATCGACGAGACTGGCAGCCCCTTCTTCACTAGTCTCCGGGAGTAATACTGCAAACTCCTCACCACCCCAGCGAATCACTGAGTCGCTAGCTCTTACGCTATGCCTTATTATATCGGCTACTTCCTTGATGACTTTATCGCCGGCGAGATGACCATAGGTGTCATTAATTTTCTTAAAACGATCAATATCAATCATGGCTAATGAATAATCTTTTTGCCTTCGTGCGTACTTTTCTATATCAATATTGAGTCGTAGATACATAAAACCTTTATTGGGCAGACCTGTAAGTGCGTCTGTATATCCTTTAACTGCTAGAGTCTTAACGAAATTGCCTAACAAGATTCCATTATAGATAAGGACCGCCACAACGAAAAACCAAACCCAACGTGCCTTATTCAGTGGCAAAATCCAATAAATCAAATAGACAAAAATCCAGAGGCATACGCCTGAAAATGCGAGGATTAAACTTGGATAGGTCAAAAATAGCTTCGTAAGACCATTTTTAATTATATCCATTCTACCCACACCTTTCGACGACAATCGGTCAACCAGATTGTATCCTACTGCACAAGTACCCATACTTATCTTACTTGTCCGTGATAACTCATTAGTTATGATTCATTAATGATAATTCGATAGTGGTCATAAGTTAGTGATATTTATTATAATTATAAGTAAAAAATTTACATTTCCTATAAAATCCTAATATTCGCTATAATATATTATAATCCTCTTTTTCAGAAAAAATAATAATTATAAACAATTAATAATATAAAATAGGTAGCAATGTCAAGACATTGCTACCTTCTGTAGGTTTAATCTCACTTTGCACTCATATGATTCAAAAAAGCTTGAGTACGCATGTGTTGAGGATTTCCAAACACATCTTCTGGATCCCCTTGCTCAATAATCTCACCATTGTCCATAAATATGACTCGATTGGCCACTTCACGAGCAAAGCCCATTTCATGGGTCACGACAATCATGGTCATATGCTCTTCTGCAAGCTGTCGCATGGCCTTGAGTACTTCTCCGGTTAATTCAGGATCCAATGCGGAGGTGGGTTCGTCAAAGAGCATGATATCAGGCTTCATGGCTAAAGCACGGGCAATAGCCACACGTTGCTTTTGTCCACCGGACAGTCGTGACGGATAGCTGTCCAGCTTATCTTGCAAGCCTACCTTTCGCAGCAGCTCCTCAGCTTCCGGGACAATTTCTTCCTTCTTGACACCTTTTACGGTTATAGGTGCTTCGATGACATTATCCAGCACAGTCAGGTGCGGGAACAGATTAAACTGTTGAAAGACCATCCCCATCTTGCGGCAGATCATGCGTGCCAGTGTTTCTTCGGCGTACATTACTTTTCCATCAGAAGTTGTGGTCACTAATTCATCACCTTCAATGACAATGCTTCCGCCATCGATGTTTTCCAGCCGATTGAGACAGCGAAGGAAGGTGCTTTTCCCAGATCCGGAGGGGCCAATAATAGCGACTACTTCGCCTTTATGTACTTCCAGAGTGACGCCCTTCAGAACTTCCAATTTATCGAATTTCTTTTCTATATTTAAGGCGCTGATCATTTTCATCCCATATCACCCCATTCCCTATTCATCGTAAACCGCATAACGCTTCTCTAGCTTTTGGAAGCCATAAGTCAAAACTAAAGTCATAATCAAGTAGAAGATGCCGGCGACGATGAAGGGGGTCATTGTAAAGTCCCGCTGCACCAAGGCTTTCGTGGTGCGCAGCAAATCATTCATGGCTAAGACATAAATCAATGAGGTATCTTTGACAAGGGTAATAGTCTCATTGCTCAGAGGCGGTAAGACCCGTTTGATCACTTGGGGAAGAATAATACGGCGCATGAGCTGACTATAGGTCATACCTAATGCTTTAGCTCCTTCATATTGACCACGGTCAATGGACTGAATACCCGCCCGGAAGATTTCCGCAAAGTAGGCTGCATAATTCAAGACAAAAGCCAAGATGGCCGCTTGAAAATCTGTGAGGATGAGAACTTCTCCGATCACAGGAATAAAAGGCAAGCCGAAATAGACAAATAAAAGCTGGAGCATCAAAGGGGTACCCCGGAAAATCCATATATAGATACTAATACCTGAATTCAGTAGCTTAAAACGAGAAATTCGTCCTAAAGCCAGCAACAATCCTAGGGGCAAGGACATTATAATAGTCACAAAAAATATTTGCAAGGTGACCACCGTGCCATCGAGCATGGGGCCGAGAATTTGTAAAATATAGTCCATCTTGTCTCACCTCAAATCATTCTCTGGGTCTCTATGGACAAACCTATAATACCACAGAAAAGGCTAATGGATAACCCATCAGCCTCATCTTATTGGAAACGGATCGTTTCTTAATTACTTAATGATGTCTTCACCAAACCACTTCTTGGCGATTTCTGCAGATACTCCTTCGGCCTTCATAGCATCCAAGGCGCCTTGTAACTTGCCTAAGAGTTCAGTATCATCTTTGCGGAGTCCAACACCATATTCTTCTTCACCAAAGTTGTCTTCAATCACAGCATATTCGCCAGGCTTTTTGCTCATGTAATAGCGGGATACGACTTCATCGGCCACCACAGCATCTACCCGGCCAATTTTCAATTCATTGAGAGCCGCCACATAATCGGCATAAGTTCTAATTTCCTTAAAGGTCTTAGCCACTTCAGGTTCGGCATTGATAGCATCTAGACTGGAGCTACCTTCTTGGGTTCCGATCACTTTGCCATTGAGGTCTGCTTTAGTTTTAATATCCGAGTCTGGGAGAACAACGATGATTTGATGATTAGCCATGTAAGGCTGTGTAAAGAGAATGTTTTTCTTTCTTTCCTCAGTGATGGTTAAACCGTTCCAAATCATATCGATCTTTTTACTGTTGAGTTCTACTTCCTTACTATTCCAATCAATGGGCTTGAATTCTACTTCCATATCTAAGCGGGAAGCAGCCTCTTTTGCCATCTCGACATCAAAGCCGACTAATTCGCCCTTATCATCGCGAAAACCCATGGGGGCAAAGGTATCATCCAAACCGACCACAATCTTCTGTGGGGCTGCTGCCTTTTCGGCATTTGGGGTTCCGGTGCTAGCACTACCACAACCGGTTAATACTAATCCTGACATAACGACAGTCATTGCCAAGGCAATTAACTTCTTCATATGAACAACTCCTTCTCTCTTGGGTAATCATGATGCTATTTTACTTTAATACACTAAAGAGGTAAAAGGGTGATCTAGCACATTATTGCAGGATAAACTCATTTATCTTCATCAGGCTTGCTCAAACGCTTTTTTTTATAGAATTAGAAAAAATGCGAAAAGGGGTCAGGTCCCTCTTCACATTTTCACAGTTTTAACCTAGCAGCATGCGGTCATTATCGAGGGCGGTGCCGCTGCGGGATTCGAATTGATCAATAAGGAGATCTACAGTCATCTGTTTCCGCTCCTGACCTTGAATATCCATGATGATTCTTCCTTCATGCATCATGATGGTCCGCGTGCCGAACTCTAAGGATGCCTTCATATTATGGGTAATCATGAGGGTACAGAGCTTTTCTTCCTCAACGATCTGCCGAGTTATACTCATCACCTTCTTAGCGATGGCTGGGTCAAGTGCCGCTGTATGCTCGTCGAGCAGCAGAATCTTGGGCTTAACTAAGGTAGCCATCAGCAGGGTCAAGGCTTGGCGCTGTCCTCCGGACAAGAGTCCTACCTTATGCTTCATGCGATTCTCCAGACCCAGATCGAGCATTGCAACACGCTCTCTGAGGAAATCCAGCTCTTTCTTGGTTATGCCAGGGCGGAGGCTGATGGGCTGACCTTTCCCTAAGGCAATCGCTAAATTTTGCTCAATAGTCATATCAAAGGCCGTCCCCTTGAGGGGGTCCTGAAATACCCTACCAATGGCTCGGGAACGCTTATATTCGGGAAAGTAAGTAATATCTAGGTCGTCGAGGAGGATCTTTCCTTCCTCAACATCATATATGCCGGATATGCAGTTAAAGAGGGTGGATTTCCCTGCACCATTCCCACCAATAACGGTCACAAATTCACCCGGTTGCAGCGTAAGATCCACCTGATCCAGTGCCCGCTTTTCGTTGCTACTACCGATGCCGAAGGTTTTACTGACGTTTATAAGCTTAAGCATTTGAATCAATCACTCCTTTCACTGCAAACTCTTTTTGGAACCTTGATGGGAGAAATGTCGTCTTTTCATGGTAGCAAATTGTTTTTTTAGAATGGGAGTGGACATAGCTAAGGCAACAATCACTGCGGAGACAAGCTTTAAATCTGTGGCCGGCATGCCCAACTCAAGGGCGGCGGCAATAATTAGGCGATAAAGTATTGAACCTAATACGACGGCAATCAGTCGCCGCATTAAGGATTTTATGCCAAAAACTACTTCCCCGATGATAACCGAAGCCAGCCCGATGACCACCATACCAACCCCCATGGCTACATCCACAAAGGATTGATATTGAGCAATCATGGCTCCTGAAACAGCCACAAAACCATTGGCTATGGCAAGGCCAACAAAAATAGTTAGGTCGGTGTTCACCCCCAGTGCTCTCACCATTTGATCATTATCTCCCGTCGCCCGCACCAAAAAACCTAAGCGGGTATTTAAGAACAGAAAGAGGACGATCAGGCAAAGGACAATCATGATAGCTGCAAAGATGAGTCGACTATAGTCTCCACTGACCAGCTTTTCGAATTCGCTGAACACTGTGGCTTTATTCATAAGAGCAATATTGGCTCGTCCGCTCATTATTTTCAGGTTAAGGGAATACAGGGCAAGCATGGCGAGGATTCCCGCCAAGAGAGCTTGGATCTTTAATTTAGTATGAAGAAAGGCAGCGATGCAACCGGTACCGCAGCCGACAATGAAAGACAGCAACAACCCCAAAAATGGATGGCCATTCATACTCAAGACTACAGAGATTGCCGCACCAGTGACAAAGCTTCCGTCAACCGTCATATCTGGCATATTCAACGTGCGAAAGGATATGAATACGCCTAGGGCCATGATTGCATATATAATTCCGAGTTCGATAGAACCTTGGAGGGCGAAGTTCATTGGTGGTGGTCTCCTTTACCGTCAAATGTGAAGTGGGGTCAGGTCCCTGTTTTCATTCGTTGCTTTTTTAGTCGTAGTTTTTAGGAGGGGTCTCCAGGATTTTGCTATACACGTTCGCTCAGAATGCTGCGCGGACAAAACTAACGCTCGATCACTCCGCTCCGTCGGATGCACCTGCGCCGCATAAGATCTCATTTGTGGTTTGCGGCTTGGGCGAAATCCTCATCCGGATTTCGTGTCTAAATCGGCTCCTGCCTCGTAGGCGGTTGGAAACGTCCTGTTTCCAATCCGACTCCGCTGAGTGCTTTTCGCGAAGTTTTGTTTCCGCTCGCTTTGAAGTCGCTCTCTTCCGTATATCAAAATCCTTGGGTCTCCTCTTAATGTGATAGTAATAAATCAAAATCCCTTGGTATTCTCTTTTAAGGTAAGAGTGAAACTAGTGCGAATAGGGGTCATGTCCTTGAATTCTTAGCTAGCTTTTCGCGAAGGACGGGGAGGCGCCCCTTAAAGGCGTTCTCAATTGTAAAGCAGCATACTTGGGTTATTCTTTCGAGGTAACTGTGATATATGGCTTACGTGTATGAGTCATAAGTGGGGCAGGGGGACAGGTTCCCTGTCCAAGCCCTGCGAGCTACAGGGCGAGCTACAGGGCGAGCTACAGGGAATATTCCTGAGGTCCTGCTCATTGTTTACTTAAATACTTCGGCAGCTTCTTTGATGACGTCGGCGGGGATGGTGATGCCAATGGCATCGGCTGTTTTTTGGTTGAGGTAGATATCCATGTCGGTCATGGATTTTACGGGGATATCACCGGGGTTTTTGCCTTTGAGGATTTCGGAGGCCATTTTTGCAGTTTCTTGACCAAGGATGGTGTAATTGATGCCATAGGTTGCTAGACCGCCGTCTTTGACCATGGAATCAGCTCCCACGTAGACGGGAATTTTCGCTTTATTGGCAGCTTGAGCTACAGCGGGCATGGCGCTGGCGACAGCATTGTCGATGGGGATAAAAATCGCATCTACATCACCGGTGAGGGCGTTGACTGCTTGGAGTACTTCGGAGCTATTGGTTACAGTAGCTACTTCTACATTAATATTTTTCTTGGCTGCATACTCCTTGAGGTTTTCAATGACGGACACAGAATTGGTCTCACTTGTGTTGTAGAGGGCGCCGACAGTTTTTATTCCCGGGGTAATCTTTTCAGCTAGCTCCATAATTTTTTCAGCAGAGACTCGGTCGGAGGTGCCTGTAACGTTAGCACCGGGCTTTTCCATGCTGCTGACGAGTCCTGAGCCAACAGGGTCTGTGGCGGCTGAGAAAACAACAGGAATATCTTTAGTTTCACTGACGACTGCTTGTGCCGAAGGAGTAGCAATAGCAATAATCAGATCATATTTATTGGAAACAAACTTTTGGGCAATCGTTTTGAGGTTAGTTTGGTCACCTTGGGCATTTTGATAGTCAATAGTAATATTTTCACCATCTTTAAAACCTTGGTTTGCTAATTCGGCAATAGTAGCCTCACGAATGGTATTTAGGGAGGGGTGCTCGACAATTTGAACAATCCCGACGCTTTTTTTACCATCATTGGTAGCCTTTCCTTGGTCCGTATTACTGGAGCCACAACCTGAGACCAGTAAAGATAATGCTAATACTCCACTTAAGATTCCCGCAAATTTCTTTTTCATTTGAAGATCCTCCACTCTTTTTCAAGTTTTTGATTAAAGATTCGAGGGTTCTTCCCTGCAATTCCCATCCATCCGCGTCAATGCATGGGACGGTTCGTACCAAAACAAAAAACGCCTATCCTTATAGTCTAACCTTAAGGACAGGCGCTTAACCTGCGGTACCACCTTAATTGATGTATGAAAACCGGTGCCCATACATCCTCTCTTGCAGGGTGCCATCACACCCTTAGCCCAATAACGCTGGCTGTGCGTCGTAAGCTACTCATTGCTTTTCGCTCCGCCCTCAGGGGCCCATTTACCCGCTCCGTTACCTACCAGGTTTCCACCTTTCCCGGCTCTCTTTATGGCTGGTCTTGCGGTTTTACTTCCCCGTCAACAGTTTATAATAGCTTAACACATAATTTTCCCCAGATCAACTGGAAATTATCATTTGTTTTATAATGGAAAAGATGAAAACTGGGACCCGTCCCCAGTTTTCAATGGGCTACGAAACACACTTATAGACGGTATTTTTATGACTCTTGGCTACATACATAGCAGAGTCCGCCCTCTCAATCAGTGCATCTACGTCTTCAAGAGATTCGTGATCGTAAACAGTTACGCCAAAGCTACCTGTGACTCGAATCCGATGACTCATATATTCTACTTCGAGGGCTGCGACGTTCTCCCTCATTCGTTCTGCCACAATTGCAGCTTGTTCAATAGCGGTGCCCGGCAAGCAAATAGCGAACTCTTCTCCGCCATAGCGACCAATGAAATCATAGGGTCTGACCATAGTTCCTAAACACTCGGCAAATTTCTGCAAAACATAGTCTCCTGCTAAATGCCCATAGCAATCGTTGACTCTCTTAAAGAGATCAACATCCACAATAATCATAGCAAAGCTCTTTCCAGTGCGTTTTGTTCGTTTTAATTCTTCCTGTAGCCGCTCAATAAAGGCTCTGCGGTTTAGCACATTTGTCAGATAATCTGTACGGGCTATGATTTCCGCCTCATCCTTTGATCTGCGCAGTTCATCCTCAGCTTTTTTGGCATGGGTAATGTCTTGGATTTGAGTAATAAAATACTTTATATCACCATTGTCATGGCGGACAACCGAAACGGTGGCCCTGACCCAAACAATATGGCCTTGTTTATGAATATAGCGCTTAGTCGAGGTAAAAGAATCTATATTCCCTAATAAGATTTCCTTAACATAAGGAGTGTCCTTTTCACGATCCTCCGGATGAATAAAATCCTTATGTATTATAGCCATCAGTTCCACTACAGTATAGCCGATAATACTAGCATACGCTTTGTTAACTTTTAGGTATTGGAAATCCGGACGAACTATCGCCATTCCGACTGCCGTGTGTTCAAAGGCACATTTCATGACTTGTATTTCGTCCACACGTTCAATAAGGAAACGATGGTATTTGGAACCGTGCCAAAGCGTGGCACCAATAATAAAAATTCCAAAGACTATAAGCCAATTCGACATCAGAACACCTCTATAAAATAATCAACAATTTCATGATATACATAGCATGATATTATGGTGTAATAAAATTTCTTTATAGCATATAGTAATAGTATACTACAGGTTGAAGATTCCCATCGAAAATTTATTTGTCTTTGTCCATTCTTTTACGTCAAAAAAGCCTAAATAAACCTCGATTATCCCATCAAACAATTGATAAATATAAAAAGGAGAGAGCATTTTCGGAATATTCCTAAATTATTCTCTCTCCACCATTTATTCGACAAATTATTTTACATTCTTGAGGGCTGTTTCCCCAAATACTGGGGTAATTATTTTATCATAGGGAGCTTTCTTGCTTAATTCGCCGGAATCCTGCAGTGCCTGCTGTAAAACCTGGAGATCCTTTTCTATGAGGATAGGATCCTTCTTCCAACTGTTCTGTTCTTTATAGCGTTTGACAACAGTGGTAAGAATTTGTTCATCCGCATCGGGGAAATGGGGTTTGATGGCTTTGGCTATTTCCTCAGGTGAATGGGATTCTACCCAACGTTGGCCTTTATAAACAGCATTGGTAAATTTTTGGATAATGTTGGGGTTTTTCTCCATATAGCTCTTCTTGGCAAAATAAGCTGTATAGGGTACTTCTCCGCTTTCTTTACCCAAGGAAGCGATAATATAGGCTTTGCCCTCTTTTTCCATAGCCGAAGCTGTAGGTTCAAAGAGAATAACATAATCTCCTTGACCACCTAGAAAGGCACCGGGCATGGCATTAAATTGCATGGTGGTATCGATAAAAACATCTTTGCCTGGGGTTAAGCCATTATTGCGCAAAACGTACTGGAGAATGATTTCCGGCATTCCACCTTTTCTCCCCCCAATGATGGTCTTGCCTTGCAAGTCACTCCACTGGAAGTCAGAATCCGGCTCGCGACCAATGAGGAAGGTGCCATCACCATTGGTTAATTGCGCGAAAACAATAGAGTTGTCTTCTTTGCCTTCATTATAGACATAGATTGAGGCTTCCGGACCGGCAAAACCAATCTCAACTTGACCGGTTAAAACAGCGGTCATGACCTTATCCGCTCCTCCGCCATTGGTGAGCTCAATATCCAATCCTTCTTCTTTAAAGAAGCCTTGGGTCAAGGCTACATATTGTGGGGCATAAAAGATGGAATGGGTCACCTCTGATACTCTGATCTTAGTGAGTTGATTATCCTTGCTGCTACTATTTCCACAGCCAGTGAGAATTAAGGCTACGGCTAAAGCCAACACCATAAGTATGCCAAATCGACGTTTCATAAAAACCCTCCCCTAAATATTCAGACTATTTTCCTTCAGGATGCTTAATAATAAGCTTTTCGAATAAAACCACCCCCTGATACATTAATGCTGCAGCAATTCCTAAGATAAAGACACTCGTCATGACCAGATCCAACTTGAATATCTGGCCTCCATAGACGATCAGATAGCCCAAACCGGCCTTGGAGACGAGAAATTCCCCGACAATTACACCCACCCAAGATAGCCCCACGTTAATTTTCAAGGCATTGATGATGGTTGAATAGGAGGCAGGGAGAAGAACCTTGGTAAGGACTTGAGTTTTTGTTCCCCCAAAGGTCTGAACCAGTTTGATCTTCTCTTGGTCGATAGATAAAAAGCCATTGAGAACTTCAAGAATGGTGACGATGAGGGAAATGGCCAAAGTCATAACGATGATGGCTGCTGGACCAGCGCCAATCCACACGATAAAAATGGGCCCGAGGGCAATTTTCGGCAAGCTATTGAGGATGACAAGATAGGGCTCAGAGACTTTAGAGATAAACTCCGACCACCAAAGGATAATGGCGATTATCGTTCCTAAGATAGTTCCCAGTAAAAAACCGATCACGGTTTCTACACAGGTGACTGTAATGTGGTGGATAAGTACCCCTTCTTGGTGGAGGTTGATTATGGTCTTGAAGACTCTGGTGGGCTGACTGGTAATAAAGGGATCGACAATTTTTAGTTGGGCACAGAGTTCCCACAGTCCAAAGGCAAGCACCAGAATCAAGACCTGGGTTAGTCTGACCTTTACTCGCTCTTGGCGAACCTGACGAAGATAGGCTTCATGCTCCGGTGAAATGTTAGACATGGACATCCAGCTCCTTCCATATTGCTTGAAAGTAGGTCTGAAATGCCGGCATATCACGTGACTTTAACGGTGAGCGTTTTTCACACTTTAAGTCAATGGGATAGATTTTTTTAATGGTACCGGGTCTTCGCGTAAGTACTACTACACGGTCTGCCATGCTAATGGCCTCGGCGATATCGTGTGTGACGATGAGGGCGGTTTTGTTTTCCTTCTTGAGAATGGTGTATATATCCTCATTGACAGCTAAACGCGTCTGATAGTCTAAAGCAGAGAAGGCCTCATCCAGAAGGAGAATTTGGGGTTTGGTGACGAGGGTGCGAATGAGAGCTGCCCGCTGCCTCATCCCACCCGAAAGCTGGCTAGGGTATTTGTTGCGAAAGTCGTAAAGGCCATAGGTTTTTAAAAGATGCTCAGTGCGAGCTTTAGCTTCAGGAGTTAGACTCTTTTGAATTTCTAGCCCGAGCTGAATGTTTTGCAGGATAGTCCGCCATTCAAAGAGATGATCCTTCTGCAGCATATAGCCCATCTTGGGAGATGTTCCCTTGACGACCTCCCCATCGACAAGCACTTCTCCCTCTGTGGGGGAAAGCAGTCCGCTTATAATAGATAGGAGGGTTGATTTGCCACATCCGCTTGGACCAACAATACTGACAAACTCACCTTCCTGAACATCGAGATTAATGTCTTCCAGTGCCGGGATCTCGCCGTTGAGGGATTGATATTTCATGCCTAGGTTATGTAGCTCCACAACCTTTCTCAATGTCCCTTCCCCCTCTTCTTCATTATGTAATAGTGTATTGAAGCCTGCAGGGATGGGTGAGTGTTTAGACATAAAAAGTGCCCCTTCTCCAAAATAGAGAAGGGGCACTTTCCTTCATGTGGCCTAGGAGCACCACAGTTGTCACCACTAAAGTGACCAAAGATGTGTTTTTGCATGAATAAATGAAAACAGGGACCTGTCCCCAGTTTTCATTTAAGAGTCTCTTGGGCACCCTTATCTATCCGCAGAATTCGGCTACCAAGGATCTCCGCTTCACGGGGATCGTGGGTGACCATAATGAAGGGGATCTGCCACTGTTGTTGAACTTTGAGCAGTTCTTGTTGTAACAGAGCACGGGTATCAGGATCCAAGGCGGAGAGGGATTCATCGAGAAGCAAAAGCTCCGGTTCGGTCATTAACGCCCGGGCTAAGGCCACCCGTTGCTTTTCTCCTCCTGATATCTGACGGGGAAAACGTTGTCGCAAATGACCAATTTGAAGAATATCAAGTATCTCTGTGACGCCCATGGACTGATGAGAAGATTGGGTTTGCTTTGGCTTCCCGTAGAGAACGTTCTTTTCGATAGTCATATGGGGGAATAGGGCGTAATCTTGGAACACATAGCCAATCCGTCGTTTGCGCACAGGGAGATTGACGTTTCGCTCCGAAGAAAAGATGGTCTTGCCATTAATCATAATCTCACCCTGAGAAGGGATTTGCAGTCCTGCCAAGCATTGGAGCACTGTGGTTTTTCCAGCTCCGGAGGGACCGACGATAGCAAGAATATGGTTGTCTACCGTAAAATCGACTTCCAGAGTGAAGGAAGGAAGCTTTCTTTGCAATTGTACTTTGACCATTACGCCACCCTCCCATCGGATTTGGCATTCTCTTTCCCTTTGCCCCAATGATTAAGGCCAAAAATAACTAGAAAGCTAAACAACACCATAATCGAGACCAGAATCCAGGCTTCCTTTGTATTGCCGCTTTCACTAGCGAAGTAAATCGCTAGGGGCATGGTTGAGGTCTTGCCGGGAATATTTCCGGCAAGCATGAGGGTTGCACCAAATTCGCCGAGAGAGCGTGCGAAAGCCAGAACAAAGCCGGCCACTACACCGTTCCAAGCTAAAGGAATCGTAATCGTAAAGAAGATTCTCACCTCCCCGGCACCAAGGGTCCGGGCGGCTTGTTCTAGCTGCGGGTCTACGCTTTCAATGGCAGCTTTTACAGATTGATACATCATCGGAAAAGAGACAACGGCCGCTGCAATGACTGCACCCCAGATGCTGAAAACGACTGTCATCTGGAAAAGCTCCGCCAACAGCTTACCGATGGGGCCATTCTTGCCAAACATGTAAAGGAGAACAAAGCCTACCACCGAAGGTGGCAACACTAAGGGTAGCGTCAGCAGTGATTCCACAATGGTCTTCCCCGGAAACTGACGCTTGGCCATAAGCGTGGCAATGGGAATTGCAAAACAGACTACGATTAATACCGCAGCTGTTGCAACCTTTACAGATAAAACTATAGGTGAAAAATCAAAGTCCATCGCAAACCCTCAATGTTAGTTGTAATCTATTTTCCAGCGATCTTAAATCCGTGTTTAGTAAATATATCCTGAGCTTCGCTACTTTGTAAATAGGTTAAGAACGCTTCAGCTTCTGCCTTATGTGTAGTAGCAGAGACGATTCCTGCAGGATATATAATGGGTTTATGACTATGGTTAGGGAAGGATTCTACAACTCTGGCTTTTGTTGACCCTTGGGCATCGGATTTGTAGACCACACCCGCTTCCGCATTACCAGTCTCCACATAGTTTAATACTTGGGTCACATCTTTGGCCATAACAAACTTTGGTTGCAAGCTATCCCAAAGCTTTAAGGAGGTAAAGGCTTCTTTAGCATATTTTCCTGCCGGAACAGATTCCGGTGTGCCAATTCCGATCTTGACAACGCCGTCTTTGCTTAGATCTTGGATGGATTTAACCTCTGTATTATCTGCTCCTATTACAAGAACTAATTCATTACCCAGTAAATTTACAACACTTTCTTTTACCATTAAGTTCTTTTCCAGCAGTGCATCCACCTGGGATTTGCCAGCTGAAATAAAGAGATCGGCCGGTGCCCCTTGCTCGATTTGTTGCTGGAGGGTGCCGGAGCTACCATAGTTTATAATAAGCTTGACTTGAGTATTCTTCCCTTCATAGAGAGTTTGCACTTCTCCCATAGAGTCCTTTAAGCTTGCTGCTGCGGAAATTATAAGCTCGGTTGGTTTTACTTGAGGCGCGTTAGCAGCTCCATTAGAACCATTGGTGCTATTACCACCGCTGTCACAACCAGCTAAGAGAAGGGACAAAATCAGACTACCCATAATCATTGTTTTTAATAATCTTTTCATCCTTTTTACCTCCTAAGGTAAAATTCTTTAATTCCTATACTATAGAAATTAGAGGTTGATCCAAACTATATTCAAATCAACCAAACATAACACGATTCAAACAAATTGGTTGGGCATTTCCTCACCAAA
This sequence comes from Desulfitobacterium sp., assembly GCA_050251735.1. Taxonomy (GTDB): domain Bacteria; phylum Bacillota; class Desulfitobacteriia; order Desulfitobacteriales; family Desulfitobacteriaceae; genus Desulfitobacterium. Next base: position 32,165 of record JBFWMF010000007.1, on the reverse strand, counting down.
GGCAAGTGCGTTGGATTTCACTCATCCAAACTAAACCAAACATAACTGAACTTCTCTCACATTATATGATATGATATAATAAATATCAATAATAAATTTCCCGAAGAAAACTCACTCAACTCTACACAAATAAAATGCTACTTGGTCTTTTATCAGCGGCCAGTAGCTAGTAGGCTATAAATAACTCTGCATAGTCATGCAGTAATGAGAGGGGAGCTACCCTTGTCTAATGTCACGTACACTCCAGAGGAAGTCGCGAATATCCTTAAAATATCGAAGTTCACAGTCTACGAAATGATTAAACGCGGCGACCTAAGCGCCTATCGGATCGGGCGCAAGTTTCGCATCCAAAATTCCGATTTGGAAGATTACATTCGAAAATCTAAAGGAGGCTATTTAGCGCAGCCGGCTACAACGAGCTCAGAGCAATCCCCTAGCAATCCTCAGTATGCACCTGTTTCATCCACAGCAGCTACTTCTAATGAATTCCCCGAAACCCCGGCTCATCCTCATAACACCGGCCGCCCATCCCTTCAAAATGAAAGCTTGGTTATCTGTGGCCAGGATATTCTCCTGGATATTTTAACTCGACACTTGCAAAAACAATTTCCGCATATTAGTTTTCTCCGCCAATATAGCGGTAGCCTCGATGGACTGATAGCTCTTTACCACGGACAAGCGAATGTGGTGACGACTCACTTATGGGACAGCCATACTAATGAGTACAATCTCCCCTACGTTCGCTACCTTTTGCCTGGGTATCCTGCGAGCGTCGTGAACATCGTTTATCGCATGGAGGGATTCTATGTAGCCAAAGGCAATCCGAAGAAAATTCTTACCTGGAGTGATTTGGCTCGGCCGGATATCCGCTTTGTCAACCGCGAACGGGGCTCCGGGGCACGGGTTCTTCTGGATGAGCAGCTTCGCTTGGCCGATATCCCTCACCAAGGAGTTCAAGGTTATGCCGACGAGGAGATGTCTCACATGGCTGTGGCCAGCCGCGTGGCCCGTGGGGAAGCAGATGTAGGCCTAGGAATTGAGAAAGCTGCTATGCAAGTCAGCTCCCTTGATTTTGTACCCTTACATAAAGAACGCTATGACATGGTCATCCTTATGGAAGATCTCGTGAAGCCTCACTTTCAGGCTTTGTTAAGTATTTTGAATTCCGATAGCTTCCGCAATGAGGTGGCGGGGATTGGCGGATATGATATTTCGGAGATGGGGAAGATTATGGGGGAGGTTTAGGGGCTCGCCTGCTGTTGGCCCCCGATCTTTGGGGTGTCTCCAGGAGCTTGCTTTACCCGTTCACCCCGTTCTAACGCTCAAGCCCTCCGCTCCGAAAGGTACACCTGCGCCGCATAAGATTCCCTTTGTGGTTTGCGGCTTGGGCGAAATCCTCATCCGGATTTCGTGGCCAAATCGCTCCTGCTCAGTGGCCGGTTGGAAACGTCCTGTTTCCAACCTTTCTCCGCTGAAAGCTTTTCGCGAAGAACGGGTAGTACTCGCTTAGAAGCCGTTCTCTAGTGTAAAGCAAGCTCCTTGGGCCGCTTCTTGAGTACGGATTACCTTGATGCTGCTTCGTGAGCGCGGATTAAACTTGGTTCGAGTCCTCATACCTAGCAGCTTCCTTGGTCTTTATTGAGTGAAGCGCGAAAGCTGCAGGCCATCCCCTAAGTATTAACATGGGTATGTGCTATTTAGGCTTGTCTCCGATCTGCAAAGAATATTCTTAATGTGCTTTGAATCCATCCCAAGAATTTTACTTTACAGTAGAGAACGACTTTTAAGCGAGCAGCTAACCGTTCTTCGCGAAAATCTAGCTGCGTAGTCTGGTTGGAAACAGGACGTTTCCAACCCGCTAGAGAGCCAAGGATGGCGATTTAGCGGGGGACCAGACGGAGCGGGTAGATTAAGCGATTAGAACGGGTGCGCACAGCTTATCGAGTGAACGAGTAAAGTATAATTCTGGAGACTCTATCGTTCAAAGCAACATACAACACACAAAGCCAGCCCTCTTAGAAAACTTAAGAGGACTGGCTTCACATATTTACCGGCTATTGCAAAGGCTGACTCAACCTTACTTCATCCGAGTCTTAATCCGCTCAATGGCTTTCTCGGTGTTTTCGCGGGTGCCGAAGGCGGTGAGGCGGAAGTATCCTTCGCCATTAGCTCCGAAGCCTGCGCCCGGGGTACCTACTACGTGTGCTTCAGCCATCAGCTTATCGAAAAACTCCCAGGAGCCCATATTATGGGGAGTTTTCATCCAAATATAGGGGGCATTGACGCCGCCAAAGACTTTAAACCCGGCTTCCCTCAGCCCTTCACGGATGATGCGGGCATTTTCCATGTAATAATCTATGGTAGCTCTGATCTGCTTTTTCCCTTCTTCTGAATACACTGCGGCAGCAGCGGCTTGAACAGGATAGGATACGCCATTAAATTTGGTTGTCTGCCTTCTTAGCCAGAGCTTGTTAAGGCTATGCCCTTGGCCTTGGGAGTCATAGACTAGTACATCCTTAGGCACCACGGTATAGGCACAACGTGTTCCGGTAAAGCCCGCTGTCTTAGAGAAGCTACGGAACTCTACTGCAACTTGGCGTGCGCCTTCGACTTCGTAGATACTGCGGGGAACCTCTTCTTCACGAATAAAGGCTTCATAGGCTGAGTCGAAGAGAATGATTGCGTTATTCTCTCGTGCATAATCAACCCAGACCTTCAATTCCTCTTTAGTCAAGGTCATGCCGGTTGGATTGTTGGGGAAACAAAGATAGATCATATCCACAGGAGTGGTTGGCAGAGCGGGTTTCATACCATTTTCCTCGGTACAAGGAAGATAGACGATTTTACCATACTGCCCTTTCTCCGTATCGTACATACCGGTTCGTCCGGCCATGACATTGCTGTCCACATACACAGGATAGACAGGATCCGTTACCGCCATGACATTATCTAAGCCGAATATCTCTTGAAAATTAGCTGTATCGCTTTTAGCTCCATCACTTACAAAGACTTCATCCTTACCTAATTCAATACCACGAGGGCGATAATCATTGGCAATAATTCTTTCAATGAGAAAATCATAGCCTTGTTCCGGGCCATACCCTCTAAAGGACTCTGGCTTGCCCATTTCATCAACAGCATTCTTCATAGCCTCTACTACTGCCGGTGCCAGCGGTCTCGTCACATCGCCAATTCCTAAGCGAATCATATCTACATTTGGATGTTGACTTTTAAACTCATTGACCCTGCGCGCAATTTCTGAGAACAAATAACTGCCCGGTAGTTTTAAATAATTTTCATTCAGCTTTGCCATGATTTCTCAAGCTCCCTTCGAATATCCCATCTCGTCGATTCAGATAAGTCTCTTGTTTAACACTTCAAGATTATTGCCAAATTAATGCTTGATTTTACTGTTTTACATTATAGACTTTCTTCTATATCCTTGGCAACTTTTTCAGGCTATCCTAGGTGCGACGAGCTAGATAGTTTCGACGAAGTGTTTCACAATACGGGGATCGAATTGGGTTCCGGCACAGCTAATGATCTCCTTGATAGCAGCCTCAACTGTTTGCGCTTTCCGATAGGGTCGATCATTTGTCATGGCATCAAAGGTATCTGCCACAGCGAGAATTCGGCACTCGATAGGAATCTCTTCACCCTTTAAACCCAGAGGATACCCTGAACCGTCCCAGTTTTCATGGTGCTTAAGAATCCATTCGGATATGGGATAGATATCAGGAGCAGACTGAGCAATACTATAGCCAATTTCACAATGCTCCCTCATGGTTTTCCACTCATCCTCGGTAAGGCGTCCTTTCTTAAAGAGAATATGATCAGGAATACCCACTTTGCCAATATCATGAAATTGGGCAAAAAGCTTTAAATCAGATAAACGTTGGTTGGATAAGCCTACGGATTCCCCTGCCGCCAAAATTAGATTCTGCACCCGTTCCGCATGACCTTCCGTTATAAAATCCCGAAACTCCAGAGCTTTGGAAAGTATTTGCACTTGGGAGTTCCGTGCGCTCTTGTCATTATGCAGCTTCTCTCTGTTCATGGCATCATCGGCCTTTTTCACCAGTTGGCTTCCACTTAATCCAGAGTTTTTAGAGCAAGCATACCCTAAAGAGAGATCCAAGGGGAAGCCCACATGATCCTCTTTGTATTCTTCTATTATTCTACGGAATTGCTGGCAAGCCTGTTCAAGATCAATCAATTCATCTTGTTCAATGATCACAGCAAATTCATCGCCCCCGATGCGCGCTACCAATCTGTCCGGAAAACACGCTTCCAAAAGCCCTGCTGTTGTAACAAGCACTTGGTCCCCAACTTCGCTACCAAAGGTCGTGTTGATAAGTTTTAATCCATTCACATCACACATGATTAAACAGAGTGTCTTTTCACTTGATTCCACTTCATACCTACGTAATTGCTGATCGAAAAAGATACGATTATAGAGACCGGTTAAGCTATCATGTAAACTTAAATAATGCAGTTCCGCTTCTGCCCTCTTCTGTTCCGTAACATCGATAATCGAAAGAACAGTTTGAGTGGTCTGTGGAATATGGACCGCAGAAGATATCACATCCTTAATGTTTCCTTGACTGTCCTTATATTGAGCTTCATATTGAGTAGGCACCTCGGGGTCCTTGAGTAGCCTCTTTCGGTTATAGTTCTTCAGGCGCTCTACTTCACGATCCGGGAGAAATTCTGTTAAATAAGCTTGATGATCCAGCGCTTCCCGGGGTAGCTTTAAAAGCTTCTGAGCTTGAGCGTTGGAAAGAAGTATTTTAAGATTTTCATCTACAATCAGCACAGCGCTTCCTGAATGGTCGAAGATGGTGCGGTAACGATTTTCTGACCACATTAATTGCTGATGGATCCTTCCTTGTTCCACGGCATTGGCAAGAGTATCGGTAACCAGTTTTAGAGGGTTGAGTATTTCTTGAAAGGGAAGTCCTCCTGAAGAAATATTAACAATGATGAAAGCTCCCAATAAAGAACCTTTAAAGTTGAGCGGGAAAGCTAAGATGGAATCCTTATCAAAAATTTCCTCAGAGAACATTCCGATCTCTTGAAATTCCCCTTGGTGGGCAGGTTTCTGGCAAAGAATCTCGCCCTTTTCCCAACGTTTCTTTAATTCATGGAAGGATTCCTCTGTAATTGGACTTTTGTAATTTTGTCTTTCAGATCTACAAGCCTTCGCGTATTCATCTAAGCTCTTACCAAGACGCAGACAGACGTAGTCTGCCTTAAATAACTCCAAAATGTCCATTAAGGATTCTTCTGCAGCTACTTTAAAATCCTCTTGTTGGTTAAAGCGAGCGGAAATACTGGCTAGACGCTCTTCAAACTTAAGCTTACGAATGACCATTTCCTCTGCTTCATATCTGCGCACTGTATTTTTTAAAGCTTCCTCCAGATTGTGCCGATAAATCGCCTCTTCTATAAGGGGCCTGATGGTTTCAATGAATTGTAGGTCGCCCGATGCAAACTTACCCTCTTGGGTATCGGCCATATGAATAACTCCGACAATTGTTTTCTGATGAAATAAGGGAATTACAACCAGGCTCTTGAATCTTCTTATGGCACATACTCCGCGGAAATCGGCAAGTTGTTCCGAGCTCAATTCTCCAATGTGCTGAGTAAAGTTGCGATCATAGTAAGTGCCCGATTCATAGATATAAGGCTGGTCATCCTCGATAAATTGTTGTCTCAGCACTCGCGAACAGACACATTCATCCTCATGAATCGAAATACAGCCCTCTGAAGAGATGAAGTCCTCATCAAATCCCCGATGGACCATATAAGAGGCCGCATCGCCTTCACCGAGAACTCGAATACCGATTTTCTCACATCCGGTCCAATCCGCGAGAAAATCAATTACTCCATTCAAGTATTCTTTAAGGGTGTTTTTATTGCCGAGTTGATTAAGAAGATTAAATATCGACACAAGCTTGACTTGTCGAACATCGGGTGCCATGGCCATTCCTCCTAAAGAGAAATATAAAGGGACAAGGGCGTGCTTCCACTGCCCTTGCCTCCATTACTCTAAACGTTTGTCGAATTTTACCGAACTTACACGTGACGAGGTTTTTACCTTATTTAAAGTAGCGATTGAGAAGTCCCAAGAAGGCTCTGCCATGACGGGCCTCATCTTTACACATTTCATGGACGGTATCATGGATAGCATCCAAGTTGAGCTTCTTTGCTAAGGTTGCGAGATCCTTTTTACCTTGAGTTGCACCATATTCAGCTTCTACTCTCATCTCAAGGTTTTTCTTGGTGTCCGCTACAACAACCTCACCCAGAAGTTCCGCAAATTTTGCCGCATGCTCAGCTTCTTCAAATGCAATGCGCTTGTATGCTTCAGCAACTTCAGGGAATCCTTCGCGATCTGCTTGACGGCTCATAGCCAGATACATGCCAACTTCTGTACATTCACCCATAAAGTTTGCTCTTAGGCCTTCGATAACTTCTGGATCAACACCTTCAGCTACCCCAATTCTATGCTCATCAGCCCATTGAAGATTACCTTCGGTTTTCTCAACGAACTTTTCCTTACCTACTTTACATTGTGGACATTGCTCCGGAGCTTCATTTCCTTCATAAATGTATCCACAGACTGCACAAACAAATTTTTTCATCGTTCAAATCTCTCCTTCATTCTTATATTATATCTGAGCTAGTTGTTAAGGCTCTTTATGTTTATTATTATATTAGAATTATTTTAAATGTCAACTGGTTTTATTAAAATTTATATGGAATATTTCTAGGATAATAATGGATGCTAAGGCTATGCTTTCTTCTGTACAAAAAAGGGGTAGTGTAAAAGCCGCAAAGACGGGGGCGTGTGAAATCTAGCTTTTCACACGCCCTCGTCCAAATTCCCGGGAATGGTATTCAACATTCTTCGTCAGATCACATCTAGCCTCCGATAATCGGGGATACCCCAATGGCATAGAAGAGATACCTACCCATAAGCTCACCCACAAGGACTAAGAGTAAGGCCAGAAAAATCGTGCCACTCGAAACAGCTTTTACCTGTGTACCGCCTTTAGAGAGTCCATAGAGTAAGATGACTATTCCCACGATCAAAAGCAATCCGCTGATGGCCAAAAGCCCGATACTGCCCGTTAAGATTTCAGCGGAAGCGACGGCAGCCACGTCTCCACCCTTAAGTCCGGAAATGAATAGGGGCAGATAGATCAAAGGAAGTATCACCGCCGCAGCACCGATATACCCCATGGTCTTTAAGCTTTTGGTCATTTCAGCAGAGAGACTTCTCCCCCTCATGCCATACGCAATCGCACCGGCTGCACCCAATACTCCCATGGCGATGGTTGCCCCGAAGAAGGCGATATAGGTATTTGCATTATCCCAAGCGGGACGAACCGAGGAACTATAGATACTCGCCATACTAAATACGGCAACTAGACCCAGCAAAGCGGTAAGCCAACCTAAGACGCTGTTCTCTTTGCCTTGGCGAGCTAGGTACCAATAGGCTAGCCAAAGGATAAAGAAGCCACCGGCAGTTAAAATCTCACGACTCAACCATGAAGAGCCTAGATTCAAGATGGAACGGGGGGCACCTAGAGGGTCACCTAAATGGAACACTGAGAAAACGAGAGCTAATAAAGTGATGGGACCAACGGCAGTTACGCCAAAATTTATCGCTTTTGCGGTTTGGGAGTCCTTGTTGCCGACGCCCGCTTTAATAAGCATTAGAATCACAAAAGTTCCAATTGCCAGCTGGCTCAAGAGGGTAAAGGACATCAAAGGCCACTCTTCTGCAAATAACATGACTTATACCTCCTTTTCTCAAGGTTGATTAGATTTGTTTGGCATTGATTACGAGATTTGGGTTGGTGGTGCTTGAAGAAGGCAAGCCTTTAGCATCGGCATTTTTGCCGTATTTCTGGCGTAATTCTTCAATATCGCCGAATTCGAGGCAACGCATCACGCAAGCATCGACACAGGCTGGATTTTCGCCTTTGGCAAGCAAATCTGAACAGCCATCGCATTTTCCCACTTTGCCTTCATCCTCTTTATATTGAGGGGCTTCATAGGGACAAGACCAGATGCAAAGTCGGCAGCCGATACATTTTTCACGATCATGAAGTACCAGTCCGTCCTCGGACCCTTTAGAAAGGGCCCCGGTGGGGCAGTTTTCTACACACTTTGGGTTATCGCAGTGGTTGCAACTAATGGAAAAATGGGCACGACGGGGGTTCGGATATTTTCCTGTTTCCATATCATACACTCGCCGGTAACGGGGTCCGACTTTCAAATCGTTTTTATCCTTACAGGCTACCTGGCAAACCTTGCACCCGATACAAGCCGTTTGATCATAATAAAAGCCTTTTTGTGCCAAGGTCATTCACTCCTTTCTATAGAACAATCCGCAGTGGCCATTTTACGTCTTCTTGAAGAGGCTCCCCAGTCCACTTCTCAACCTGACAAATGGTGGAGTTCCAACCTCCAATACCTTGCCCTGTTGGGATCGGTCCGGTGAGTATATTATCGGATCCCGCTTTATCGACTTGATTTTTTTCATCCATCTCAACCCATGCACCGTGAGTAAGACCTACTACACCAGGTTTTAGAGTTTCAGTGATATGAGCAGGGCGAAGGGTTTTACCATGTTTGCTTCTAATTAAAACTGTGTCCCCTTCTTTGATTCCACGTTCTTCGGCATCTTGAGTCGATAAGAACACAGGATTGGGCCAAGCTTCCCGCAGCCAGGGGTTATTATCAAATACGCTATGCGAACGGCGCAGATAGTGAGGATTCATAACTTGAAGCGGATACTCCCCTTTAACCTTCCCTTTAAAATCCTTAAAGGTTTCTTCATAGCCTTCAATAGGTGGGGTATAGGTTGGAATTGGCTGGATTTCTGTAAAACCATAGGCCTTAATAAAGTCAGCTAGAGCTTGGCTATGAATCTCCAACTTACCGCTTTTTGTCGTAAGTGGATTCTTTTCAGGATCTTTGTAGAAGTCTTCGAAGGCAATGAAGCCCAGATTATCTCCAGGTTTACGCTCTACTTGGTATAGTCCAGTTTCGAGAGCTTCTGTTAGAGAGATACGTCCTTGTTGCGGTTTAATTGTTCCGCCCCACTCTTTGATCTCTGCTTCGGTAATCGTGATTAGGGGTTCCATGCCCTTGCCATCTGCTTTAATCACCTGACAACCGGCAAGCTGATTTAAGAATCTTTGTTTCTCATTGAAAGGACAAACCTGCTCAGCTTTAAAACCTAAGCGCTCTGCAAGCTCTTGGGCAATTTGCATATCCGTCTTTGATTCATAAAGGGAGTCGGTCACCTTTGTCCACCAGACCATAGCTTCACGGTTCATGTCCCAAGGAAATCCGCCTTCTCTTTCCCAAGGGGTATTAACCGGAAGTACAATATCAGCATATTTACAGTTTGTGGTTAAAAATTGACCATGACCAACAACAAATTCCACTTTCCGATGAGCTTCGATTCCCTTAGTTTGGGCAGCTCGCGTTTGTAGAACGGCTTCTTCACCATGATAAATCATTTGAATATTGATATCTCTAACATCTTTATAACCAGCTGTGTATTTGCCATCAAGGATAGCTGTCCACATTTCATTACAGTTGATGCTTTCCGTGATCGGATTAGGGACCGGCGGAACATTGGTAAAGCCATAAGTGACAAGGGCAGGTCCACCATTACCTGTCGCATAGTGACAGCTTACTCCTGTGGAACAGCCTTCTTTACCGATGCAACCAGTCATGGCTCCAAAGGTCATGAACATCTGAGGCCAAGAATCCGAGTTATGAGTCTTCGCCGGAGCCCAAGCGGTATGCAAAGCTACTCGCTCGGTTTTGGCAATTTCGATGGCTAGGTTGCGGATAACCTCGGGTGAGACACCGCAAATTTCGGAAGCCCATTCTGGGGTCTTAGGAAGACCATCCGTGATACCTAGTACATAATCTTTAAAATTCTCTTTCGGGTCTGCTCCTGCCGGCATATGATCCTTATCAAAGCCAACGGTACAGCGATTCAGGAAGTCCCAGTCAATGAGCTTGTTACTCACAGGATCATCTTCGGTAATTAGAGTGTGAGCCATTCCCAAGAACATCGCATGATCAGTGCCTTGGTTAATCGGAATCCATTGGTCTGCCAATAATTCAGCGCTATCGTTAAAGAATGGGTCAACAAAGATAAATTTAGCTCCGGCTTTTTTAGCTTGGAGGTAATTATAGGTTGGGCTACCTCCGGCACTCCAAGCTGGATTGCCACCAATATAAACAATTAATTGAGATTTCCGTAAATCAATACGGTCATTGATACTCCAGGTAAAGTAGCCTTCAGGCATACCAAATTTCTCAGGACCCCAACGCCAGGAACCCCAAGAGTCTGTGCTCCACATACCGGTATATCCACCAGCCAAAGCCAATGCCTGACCGATGTCCCCTGGATAGGGGGCAAATATACTTCGATTACCGTATTTACTACTAATTCGTTTAATTTCGCTGGCGATAAGATCATAGGCCTCGTCCCAAGAAATACGAACCCACTCATCTTGACCACGCAATTCCTTCTTGCCACCGCCGGGTTCCCAATTCTTACGTTTCATAGGGTATTTAAGTCTGTCCACGCCAAATACTTGCATCCGTTGTGAACGACCGCGGTTACAGCCTCTTTGTTGGGGATAATCCGGAGAATCGGGATGGGTATCGTCGGTCTTTTGTCGAACAACGACGCCATCGACAACGTAGGCCTTATTCGAACAACGCCCTCCACAGTTGTGCCAACAGGCTACCGGTTGCCACTTTCCTTCCTTATTAGCTAGATTCGCTGCTACCGTTGACGAATCTACTTTGGTTAATCCGCAGCCCGGAAGTGTAGCCGTTGCTACAACACCAGCCGATAAACCAAGGAAGGACCTTCTGCTCATGTTAAAATTCTTTGCCTTCTCAATGAGATTTGCCACGTTAATTCACCTCCATTAAATTTCAAGAGACTTCATAATTTATATCTAAAAGTTCCTCAAGGGCTTCTAGATCTAAAGCGAGATACCCATTAAGCACTTTTGCTATTCCCTCATAGAAGGCTAGGTTAGTACTTTTGATAATGTTTTTCGCCAACTCGGGGACCCACTTCAATAGATGGTCTTGCAGAAAAGCTTTTTGATCTATTAAGACTTCCTTTAGCTTTGTGTAATTCTCTTGCTGCAAAGATTCTAAGGTTAATTCGCAAAGTCGGTACATAAAATCCAGTTCTAAGCCTAAGTGATCATCAGGCTCTTGTTTAAAGCGCTCCGGTAGGAACTGATACTTCAGATAAACACGCCTAACGACAAGGGTTTGCTCTTGGAAAACGAGCCGGTCATCATTCATATAAGCAGATTCCCAAAGCGGTGCAGGCAAACGATCCGGACCGATAAACATACGAGTATAATCCCAATGTAAGGAATTAAAAACCTCTGGGCTTGTTACATCCTTCTCTTTCGTGAACGCAAGAATTTGCTTTACACCCGAGGCAATTTCTTCTTGATCCTCTTCAAAGGGAAAATTCTCAAAGAGACGACTGTCCTTGATGGAAGCAAGAAATTCAAGGGTGGGTTCTTGGAGAAAAGTCCTTCTTAGAAAATCATAGAGGAAAGCTCGGGTTTTGAGTAAAGGTTCAATTTGTTGGATTGATTCTTTTGCGATCATTCTTTACACCCCCTTTACAATCCCATTATTGCAAATACTATTTTGTACAAAGCTCCAAATAAACTATCTGATTTTTGTAATCTTGATGTTCCCCCCTATTGGGGCAGGAATTTAATGAGATAAAGAAAAAGCTGCAGCTGAGGAAATGCTTGATTCCTCAGCTACAGCGTTTGGGTAAATACGATAAGCTATCAGTCTTTTAACCAGTATCTTTTCTTGTCTTTGCGGGGATAAAAACGAATGGATGGTTTTGTTAGGCGAATATCAGGAAAGCCTTCCACGGTGGCCACCGTATCTCTGCCGCGACTTTTGTTTAGATCTAAGACCTGTAGAGCCCCTGTAGAACATGCGGTCACACAGGCCGGTAGCAAGCCCGCCTTTTGTCGCTCAATACAGTAATTACATTTGCTGGTGCGGTTAGCTACCTGATCGAACTGGGGGGCGCCATAGGGGCAGGCTTTTACACAAGTCTGGCATCCTGCGCAACGATTAGAATCGATTTGGACGACCCCGTCCCTTCTCTTCACATAAGCATGCTCCGGACAGACGCGAAAACACTCGGGACTGGAGCAATGATTACAGGAAATCGAAAGATAAGAACCACCCTCCTGTTCACTTACTCTTCGCCACCAGACCCCGTTACCAGTTTTATTCTCATTTTTACAGGCTAAGACACACGCTTGGCAACCGACGCAACGGTCTACATCAAAGAGAAAGCCCTTAGCATTGATTATCGTCATTTCTTTTTCACCTCGACCCAGGAATCATAGAAGGCCGCTCCTCTCGACCCAGCCGTGCGAACCCCCATATCCGCATTTTGCCCGGTTATTAATTGATTAGTGGCATTACCCTGAGCCATTAAGACAATTCCGCGGGGGAGAAAAGGATTTACCTTCACCTTCTTTGATGAAGAGGCACGGTCATTAAACACGATGACTTGATCCTTCGCGTGAAGACCACGTTGTTCCGCATCCTGTGGATTGAGCTCGACTTGATCAACCATAGATTCACCAGTCAACCAGCTGAGACCTCGATATTGGGAATGAATCCTCAGTAAGCTCTGAGGGGTAAGCAAGCGCAAGGGATAATCGGAAGGATTATTCTGTTCACGGAAGCGCACTAAGGCGGGCAATTGATTGTCCTTAGCTACTTGGGAGTGAAGGCGGAACTTACCTTTTTCGAAGGAATGTCCTTGGCTATGCCAATCGTCCTCCGTCAATTGGAGCTTGCGGGGCCTTTGCAGAAGGTCTTCCCAGCTCTCAATCCCTAACTGCTGGAGAATTCTCGGGGTTAATTCTTTCTCAATCCAATCCAGCGCACTTAGTTGCCACGGAAAGCTCGAAAAATTCGGTCGCCGTTCATTAAGGACTTGAGTAAGGTTGCGAGCAATTTCCAGATCACTGCGGGCTTCATAGAAGGGAGGGATGGCTTTTTCATTAATGGCGATCCATTGGTGCCAGTAGCTTTGATGCAAGTCGTATTCTTCAAAAGGGCTGGCCGCCGGCAAGACAAGGTCAGCTTGGGCGGTCGTTTCATTCATGAATAAGTCCACCACCACGATAAGCTCCAATTGTTTCAAGAGCTCCAGCCAGAGGTGGTGATTTCGGGCCTGAGTCAGCGGGTTATGACCGGCTATCCAAAGTAATTTTAGAGGAGGATCTTTCAGCTCCAGAGCTTCTTGAGGAAAATTAACGGCACTCAGGCTTCGTTCCTGGCTGTTCTGCTGCTCCGGCGGTCTTGGAAACTTCGTCATATGGAGCGGAAAGATATTAGGAAGGTTAGAGTAGTATAATCCCCCACCCTCCTTATGATCATTTTGGGTCAAAGCAACTAAGGCATCAATACCGCGAACAGTTTGTCCACCATTGGAATAGCGCTGGAGACCAAAACCGGTCCAGGTAGCGCAGGGGGGCTCGCGATATAAATCCGCCAGTTCTATAATTCCCTCCAGAGGCACCCCAGTCACGGCACTAGCTTCTTCCAGGGATACTTTTTCAAGAAGGTAGCTTCGAAAGGCCTCCCAACCTTGGGTTTGCTCCTCTAGATAAGCATGATCTAAATGTCCCTCGTCCAGCAAATATTTCAGGACGGCCATAGCCAAAAGTCCGTCGGTCCCCGGTCGAATCTGTAGATAGATATCTCCTTGAGCCGCCGTCGGGGTAAACAAGGGATCGATCACGACGAGCTTAGCTCCTTTATCACGGGCTCGATTAATAAAATTCCATTGGTGAATAGCTGTGCGGGCAGGGTTCACCCCCCAAAGGACGATGGTTTTCGCTTTCGCCATTTCCTCTGGGTCACGAAGGCTGACCTGACCGCGATTATAGATTAAAGCATCATCTCCGGCGGCCAAGCACAAATCTCCATGTAGCTTGGTATGTGAGCCTAGCCCTCTGAACATTCCTTCGGTGGCAGAATGCAGAAGTCCCAGATTTCCGGAATATTTACTGTAGCCGCAAGCTAGGGATGAGCCATAGCGGTCATGAAGTTCAAATATCTTCTCAGCTATAAACTCGAGAGCTTCCGGCCAGCTTAATCGTTGCCAATTTCCCGAACCTCTGGGGAACTGCCTAAGGGGATGTCTTAAGCGTTGCGGACTATAGACGTATTCTGTATAGGCATACCCTTTCGCGCAAAGGCGGCCGTGTGTATAGCCATGCTTTGGATTTCCTTCTACTTTTATGAGTTTCCCATTTTCCACAGTGGACAAAATACCGCAGGTCTCATAACAGTTGCGCGGACAGACATTCTGGAAAATTCGTCGCTCGCTGTTCATAATTTCTCCTTAACGCTTATTAAATGCTTGATCTTATAAGCGATGACTAAAGAAACGATGGTATCAAAATCCTCGAGGTCCATGTCCAATATCTCTTCAATGCGTTTCAACCGATAACGAAGAGAATTAGTGTGGAGAAAAAGGTCATTGGCGGTTGCCTTTAAGTCGCAATGGTGAGTCAGGTAGCTCTCTAGGGTATCAAGCAACTCAGTATTATGCTTATCATGAGCTTCCAGCTCCGCCAGCATTTCCCGCTGGAATTCAATCAGTTCTTGTTTGTCATGGTTATATAGAATCCGATCAACTCCTAGCTCCCGAAAATAGGTCGCCGGCCCTTTGCCCTTCAGCAAGGCGCTGAGCTTAACTGCAACCTTGGCCTCTTGGTAACTACGAAATATTTCCGAAGGCTGATCATATTTCCTACCCACGCCCACTCGAACGACCCGTGGAGCCAAACGCTCTTCAACCTGTGCTAACACTTGATTGACGACCATATTTAGATAGGCTTTGTAGTCTCTTCGCTTTTTCTCCTCGGCCGGGAGGACTAAGATGACTTCTTCATTTTTGGCCAGATGAATGGCCTCCTTATCTAAAGGTAGGGTGACGGCTTGGACGATATCCTGTAGGGTGCTGACGAGGTAATGGTCTTGGGAATAGGCCTCGTAGTCCTCTAGCTCAAACACTGTGACGATATGAGGAAGGCTAAGATCCCAGTCCCAGATTTTCGCTCGACTAATGATGTCCTCATTCTCCTCCATATTTCCATAGAGCAGATCAAAAAGAAAGGCGTCCCGATACTGGCGGTTGCTCTCCTGTATTTCATCTAGCTTTTGCAGTTCTAATACACAGACATTACGCGCTTGATGGATTAATATCTTTAAACGATTATCCTCATCTGTGCCTGGATGGCAGATATAGAGAAAGCCCAAACGTTTCCGATTGCGACTTAATTCAACAACAAGAGCTTCCAGCTGCTCCTCACCTGCGAGAATCTGGACTCGCCCGGGTACTCTGGGATTCAGAGGGAGTACTTCTAAGAATTGTTCCTGCTTAAAGCTCTCACCCGCCAGTGTGGACTCCAAAATACGATGAGTGGGATTGGAGATAATAACCTCCTTCCCCATAAAACGCGACAAGCTTGCCGTGAGCTCTTTTAGTCCGCCTCCGATTACCAAGGTGTTCAAAAGTTCATTTTGCAATTGAAGGGATTCTTCGGTATACATCCTCATCCTCCTCTCGGTGAGTCTTCTCTAGTAATGTTTCAATATGTTTACGCTATCTTCTTAGAATTATCTTGAGATCATTATATTATTCTTGCGTTTAGTATTATCTTCTACCCAATAGGGTATTGCTCTTAGACCTATTGTAGGTTCATCAGCCGTTAAACTCAAGGTGATTTTAAACACAAAAAAGCAGGAGAGCCGTCACGGAACTTCCTTCCGAGCGACTTTCTCTCCTGCTACTTACTCTAAGGTGCAACCTTTGTCGATCTACTATCTTTACCTAATAGGGTATCTCGGTTTAGCTTTTATCCTTACCTCAGCTTTACCTCGCTTACCTTACTCAGGAATCTAACTCGTGGATAAATAATCCACTGCGCAGTTTGGGTTCGAACCAGGTGGATTTGGGAGGCATTAATTGACCGGCATCTGATACGGCAAACAGCTCCTGAATCGAGGTTGGGAACATGGCAAACGCACACTTCATATCCGTGTTGACCCTTTTTTCTAATTCCTTCAGTCCACGGATGCCGCCCACAAAGTCGATACGCTTATCCGTGCGGATATCCTTAATCTGCAGAATCGGGGTCAAGAGGTGATTTTGTAGCAAGGACACATCCAAACCCTCTACAGGATCCGCTGACCTGATTTCTGCCCGAGCCGTGAGCTTATACCATTCATTATCTAAAAACATGCCGAAGGTGGCTTTCTCAGTCGGCTTATAGGGCGTATCGCCCCACACTTCCAACTCAAAGGACTTGGTGATCTCAGTCAGAAATTGTTCCTTGCTGAGGCCGTTGAGATCCTTGACCACCCGATTATAGTCCAAGATCATGAGCTGATCATGGGGAAAGAGCACCGAAAGGAAGAAATTAAATTCCTCTTCTCCCGTATAATCAGGGTTTTCTGCCCGGCGTTTGAGTCCAACCTTGACAGCTGAAGCGGTACGATGATGTCCATCCGCAATATAGATGCTTTGAATAGCCGCAAAGCCCGTCTCTATTTTTCCCAGATCGTGTTCTTCAGTGATCAGCCAAGCCCGATGTTTGATACCGTCGGGGGCTGTGAAATCGTAGAGAGGCGGTTCTTTTTTTACGCGCTCAATCACTTCATTGATCACTGCCTGCGAACGATAAGCAAGAAAGATGGGACCGGTCTGGGCGTTACATACATCCACATGATTGATGCGATCGAGCTCTTTATCTTCTCTGGTCTTTTCATGTTTTTTAATGACATCATTCAAGTAATCGTCGATGGCTGCGCACCCGACTAAGCCCGTTTGAGCTCGCCCATCCATGGTGAGCTCATAGATGTAATAGCAGGCTTTTTCTTCTCTAACAAAAATACCTTCCGCTATCATTTTCTGCAGAAGCTCTCGAGCTTTCTGGTAGACCTGAGGATCATAGGGATTAAAATCCTCAGGAAATTGCGTCTCAGAGCGGTCGATTTGCAAAAAAGAAAGGGGTTCCTTCCGTACTTCCTCGAGAGCCTCCACTCGATTATAGACATCATAAGGGAGGGCCGCCACTTGGTGGGCGATATCTCTCCTAGGTCTTAAGGCTTTGAACGGTCTAATGGTTGCCATCTTCTTCCCTCCGTCGTGCTTTTTGCAAAAAGGGTCAAGTCCCTCTTTGCCTGAAAAACTACCCAAGGATTTTGCTTTATCGCAGAGAACGACTTCTAAGCGAGCAGCTACCCGTTCTTCGCGAAAAGTACGCAGCGGAGTCGGGTTGGAAACAGGACGTTTCCAACTGACTAGAGAGCCAAGGATGGCGATTTAGTCAGGAACCCGACGAAGCGAAGTGCTTGAGCGTTAGAACGGGTGCGCGCAGCTTACAGAGTGAACACGAAAAGCAAAATCCTGTAGATGTTTTTTACTTAATGACTCTGACCCGTAAGACCCCTTCGATTTCCCGGAGCTTATCGATCATATCCGGTTCGGCCGGAGTCTCGATATCGATGAGGGTGTAGGCATAACCGCCTTTACTCTTGTTCATAAGATCGGAGATGTTGACATTTTCCTTAGCTAAGGTCGAGGTGAATTGGCCCAGCATATTGGGAACGTTTTTGTGATTGATGGCAATCCGGGCTGCTTGGGTGCAGACCCCCATATCACAGTTGGGATAGTTTACGGAGTTCTTAATGTTGCCATTCTCAAGATAGTTCATCATTTGTTCGACTGCCATGACCGCACAATTCTCTTCCGACTCAGCAGTAGAAGCTCCTAAGTGCGGAATAGCGATGACTCCTTCTGTCCCACAGACTTTTGGGTTGGGGAAGTCCGTAACATATTTGGCCACTTTGCCTGTCTTTAGAGCTTCTAGCAGCATATCCTCTTCGACTAAAGTATCTCGGGAGAAGTTCAAGAGGATTACTCCATCCTTCATTTGCTCGAAAGCATTCTTATTAAACATACCCTTAGTGGAATCTGTTAAGGGGACATGGACCGTGATGAAATCGCATTCCCGGAAGATATCATCTACAGATTTAATGGGCTTGATAAACTTAGAGAGCTTCCAAGCATGCTCCACGGAAATATAAGGATCATAGCCATAGACTTCCATCTCCAGCTTATTGGCAGCATTAGCGACAAGAATTCCGACGGCACCTAAGCCGATGACTCCCAGCTTTTTGCCCTTGATCTCGGTACCGACAAACTTAGCCTTGTTCTTTTCCACTAAGTTAGCCACATCAGGATCCGTCTGGCAGGAGGTTACCCAGTTTACTCCACCAATAAGATTACGGGCGGCCATAATCATAGTGGCTAAAACCATCTCTTTTACACCATTGGCGTTGGCACCAGGGGTATTAAAAACGACGATTCCTTTTTCAGCACATTTTTCTAGGGGAATATTATTGACTCCGGCCCCTGCTCTGGCAATTGCCTCGATGGTGTTGGGTAGATCTAGGTCATGCATTTTTGCACTGCGCACAAGAATTCCATTGGCATCCTCGTGACGATCGACATTCACGTAGTGATCTGTAAAAAGCCCTAAACCTGTTTCCGAGATTTTATTTAAGCAATTGATTTTGAACATATTAAACACTCCTCTTCTTTCGGAACGACACTGTGCCGTTCCCCACATAAATTACTTCCTGTTTTTCGAAACGACACAGGATTCCTTCCTTACTTGTTTTCTGCTTCGAACTTTCTCATAAAGTCGACGAGAGCTTGGACTCCTGCCATGGGCATGGCGTTATAGATACTAGCTCTCATTCCTCCGACTGTGCGGTAACCTTTAAGATTTTCTAATCCTGCAGCCTTCGCTTCCTTGATGAATTTAGCGTCCAATTCCTCAGAGCCGGTTACAAAAGGAACATTCATTAAGGAGCGGTCCTTCTTGACTACAGTTCCTTTAAACATCGTGCTGTTGTCTAGGTAGTCATAAAGGACGGCTGCCTTTTCCTCATTGATTTTCTTCATAGCTTCCAATCCACCGAGCTTCTTCAGCCACTTGAACACTTTGCCGCAAATATAGATACCATAGACCGGCGGTGTGTTGTAGGCCGAGTTATTGTCGACATGTACTTTGTACTTCAGCATGGTGGGGGTTCCGTTTAAAACGTCCTCGGTGATTAAATCCTCGCGGATAATTACAATCACGACCCCAGCAGGTCCTACGTTCTTTTGTGCTCCGGCAAAAATTAGACCATATTTTGTAACATCAATGGGCTCAGAGAGGAAATCCGAGGACATATCCGTCACTAAGGGTTTGTCCCCCACCTCCGGAAGCTCGTTAAACTTGGTACCAAAGATGGTGTTGTTGTGGCAGATATAGACATAGTCGGCATCTTCAGAGAACTTTAGATTTTTAAGATCAGGAATGTAGCTATAGTTTTGATCCTCTGAGGAAGCGATAACATTGATCTTCCCATAAATTTTGCCTTCGCTGATGGCTTTCTTGGCCCATTGCCCGGTATTGAGATGATCTGCAACTCGATTTTTCATGAGATTCATGGGGATCATGGCAAACTGCTGGGATGCTCCCCCTTGAAGAAAAAGGATTTTATAATTGTCAGGGACCTGGAGCAGATCTCGCAAATCCTGTTCTGCTTCCTGCATCATCCCTTCAATAGTCTTGGAACGATGGCTCATTTCCATGACGGACATACCTGTTCCCTGGTAATCCAACATTTCTGTGGCTGCTTCTTGAAGGACTTCTTGGGGCAGAACAGCAGGGCCTGCCGAAAAATTGTAGACTTTCTTCATCTTGTAATATCCCCCTTAATTATAAATATTTATGTGTATTAACATATATTGGTTACTTAAAAATAAACAAAACCCACCCCAGTATTGGGGCGGGTATTCCGCGGTGCCACCCAAGTTCTAGCCGATCTCAGCACATGGACAATGATGTATGCCACCTTGCTTCTCCAAACTGAAGAAGCAAAAGCAGTGCATTGCCGAAAATAAATAAAACCTCTCGTCCCAAATTAGGGACGAGAGGTTACTCCCGCGTTGCCACCCATGTTGCCGTATACGGCCAACTTATGTCCGCAATATCGGGCGGAACCCGTCACAATTCATCATTGGCCACTCCCGGATGGAATCCATTGGCTTCATAGACTGACTTGCACCACCCGTCAGCTCTCTTTACCTAATCAGCGTAGGACGTCCGTTCATCGTGTTCAGCTATAGATTAACGATGTTATGATTCTAATCTATTACACTTCCACTGTCAAGAGCTATTTTGTATATTTTTGCTAGCGTGTTTATTTTCCAGCTTCTTGACCTGCTTCGATGTTGCCTTCTAAGCCAATTTCTGAAGCGATCGTGCGCATTCCTTTGATGGTTTCTTCGATAATCTCATCGAGAGCTTTGCCGAGGCGGTTTGCTCCTTCTTCGATGACTTCACGGTTGACATTCTCAGCAAAGCTCTTTTGCTTCCATTTCTTTTTGACAGATTTTGTGGTTAAATCATGGATGCTTTTGCTGGGGCGAAGCAAGGCAGTTGCCGAGATCAGACCGGTCAGTTCATCAATGGTAAAGAGAACCTTCTCGACATTCTCTCGGGGTTCCACATCATGGACTAGGCCATAGCCATGGCTTTCGATGGCTCGGATGAATTCATCGCTTAATTCTTTGGGAGTGAGAATTTCCCTCGTTTTGCGGCAGTGCTGATCGGGGTACATCTCATAATCAATATCGTGGAGGAGGCCAATATTACCCCAGAGGTTCGGATCCTCTTGATAGAGGGTAGCAAAATGACGCATCACTGCTTCTACCGTTAGCGAGTGTCGCAATAGTGTCTCACTTTTTACATATTCATTAAGAAGCTGCCAAGCAGCCTCCCGATCCTGTGCGTAGTTTGACATTTTTGCATCCTTCTTTCTTGTCTGATGATTAATTTGAATTCTATTTGGGTATTTATTTAGATTCTTCGGATCTTCTTACCCTTGACCCTGATATATTATCTTAAGATACTTTTTTACTTTATTTCGTCCAAGTTGTAGGGGGTTTCTTGGTAGACGTAATAATTCAGCCAGTTAGCAAAGAGCAAATTGGAATGGCCTCGCCACTTGACGGTGGGCTGCTTGCTCGGGTCATCTCCAGGGTAATAATTTTGGGGAACATTGATGGCGAGCCCCTGTGCCACATCGCGATCATACTCAGATTTCAAGGTGTGGGGATCATACTCAGAATGACCGGTCACGAAAATCTGCCGTCCGCCCTTGGTCCCGACTAAATACACCCCTGATTCCTCAGACTCAGAAAGGATTTCCAGCTCCGGTACCTTTAGGATATCTTCTTTTCTGACTTCCGTATGCCGGGAATGAGGCACATAAAACAGATCATCAAAGCCTCTGAGCAAACGGACATCCCGGCGATTGAGGGTATGAGGGAATACCCCAAACATTTTCCCCGGTAAGGGATACTTGGGCACCCCAAAAAAGTGGTAAAGCCCAGCCTGCGCTCCCCAGCAGATAAAGAGTGTCGAAAACACATTGTGTTGACTCCAATTCATTATCTTTTGGAGCTCCGGCCAGAAATCTACTTCTTCAAAGGACATTTGCTCGATGGGGGCACCAGTAATGATCATCCCGTCAAATTTCTTGCCCTTAATACTATCGAAGGTCTGATAATACTTAATCAGGTATTCCTCAGGGGTATTCTTGGTCAGGTGGGTTTCCGGATAGAGGAGAGTAATATCCACCTGCAGGGGGGAATTCCCTAACAAGCGAAGAATCTGAGTTTCGGTGATTATTTTATTGGGCATAAGGTTAAGAATCACAATACTCAGGGGTCGAATATCTTGGTGCTCGGCGCGACCCTCTTCCATGATAAAAACATCTTCCTGGGTAAGTATTTCGGCAGCCGGTAAGCCATCGGGTACATTGATCGGCATGTTATCTCTCCTCCAAGTGTTTCAACACATATGTGATAATAAAAAAACCTCTTTACAAGAAAGAGGTTGCGGGTCTTAAGTTCCTCTCTCATCTATCAATGGCTCCATCGCAGGAATTAGCACCGCTGTATTCTAGGGAATACCGGTTGCTGGGCTTCATTGGGCCAGTCCCTCCACCACTCTTGATAAGATATTGGATTGTATTTAATTTAAGGTAGTAGGTCAACGCTATAGAAATTATATTATTACATCTCTTTATTTATGTCAACTGATCTATAACAAAAGCTCGAGAAAACTCAGAACGTCACGGGGGCGTTCCCTACATGTAGGGAACACCCCCGGAAAACAAGTCTCAGGAAAATGGGGAAGAGATTTCTAAGCCGACGGGGCAATGGTCGGAGCCCATGACTTCGGAGTAGATGAGGGCATCCTTCAGATGGTCCTTGAGGGTTTCCGAGACGCAGAAATAGTCGATTCGCCACCCCGCATTATTGGCTCGTGCGTTAAACATGTACGACCACCAGGTGTAGGCCTCTGTTTTATCTGGGTAGAAGTAGCGGAATGTATCGATAAAGCCATTTTCTAATAGCTCGGTGAATCTAGCCCGCTCCTCATCGGAAAAACCAGCGTTCTTGCGATTGGTTTTAGGATTTTTAAGGTCTATCTCTGTATGGGCAACGTTAAGGTCGCCACAGAAGATAACGGGTTTGGTTTTTTCCAAGCTCTTTAAATAAGCTAGGAATTCTTCTTCCCAGGTCATGCGATAAGTTAAGCGCGCTAATTCTTTTTGAGAGTTGGGGGTATAAACCGTTACGAGATAGAAGGTCCCAAATTCTAGAGTAATGACGCGGCCTTCTTGATCATGCTCTTCCTTGCCGATGCCATAGGTGACCTGCAAGGGCTCCTGTTTTGTAAACACAGCAGTACCTGAGTAGCCTTTCTTCTGAGCATAATTCCAGTACTGGTGATACCCCTCCAGTTGAAAAGGAACCTGATCTGCTTGAATCTTCGTTTCTTGAAGACAAAAGATATCCGCTTGTTCCTTTTCAAAGAAGTCCATAAAGCCCTTGTTCAGACAGGCTCGGATGCCATTAACATTCCATGAAATAAGTTTCATCCATTTCTCTCCTCTATATTACTGCAGCTTAGTCCCAATCTCTTGAGCTAACCAAGCTTTTTCTTCGTCATTCAAATACGGTTCCAGCTTGGTGTAAGCCATCGTGTTATAGTCAGCGAGCCACACTTTTTCCTCATCAGTGAGCAAGCTCTGGTCCACGCCCGTAATGTCAATCGGGCAATAGGTCAGGGCCTCGAAGCGCATAAATTGACCAAATTCGGTCTCTTCATCCTTAACGACCACCATCATATTCTCGGTACGAATGCCAAATTTGCCTTCCTTGTAAATACCGGGTTCATTGGTTAATATCATACCTTCTTCAAGCTTTACGGTGTTGGGTGTTTGGCTCAGTCTTTGAGGACCTTCATGGACATTTAAGAACATCCCCACTCCATGGCCGGTACCGCATTTATAATCGAGGCCATATTTCCAGATAGGTTGTCTGGCCAAAACATCTAAATTAGAGCCTGTAGCGCCATGGAGGAATTTCACGGTAGCTAAGGCAATATGGCCCTTCAACACGAGGGTATAATCTCTTTTCTCTTCGTCGGTCAGGGGGCCTAAAACAAGGGTGCGAGTGATATCTGTGGTCCCTCCGAAGTATTGACCGCCGGAATCCACGAGGAGGAATCCTTCTGGGTTTAGGGTATAGGCACTTTCAGAGGTGGCTTTGTAATGCATCATGGCCCCGTGATCCTTGTGACCGGCTATAGTATCGAAGCTAAGGCCGACACATTCCTTGTTTTCCCGGCGCAAATTATCCAGGTAATCCCCGGCTGTAAGCTCAGTTATCGGTTCTTTGCCGAGATTGGTCTTGAGCCACTTAATAAATTTAACCATGACAACCCCATCTTGGATAGAGCTCGTCCGTAGGTTCTCTAGCTCAGTCTCATTTTTAACGGCTTTGAGGAGAGCGGTAGGATTTGCTCCCTCCACCTTCTTCACTTCGGAAGGGATGGCATGATAAAGAACAGCGTTGAGCAATTCAGGGTCAAAGAGGACAGAATCTTTAGCTTGCAACCCTTTCAGGAGCTTCACAATGTCTGCGTACTTTGTTATCCGGATACCTTCGCCCTCTAGCTCTGCTCTCATGGCACCGGAAACCTTAGCTTCATCGATACATAAATAGCAAGCCTCTTCAGTGACTAAGACATGGGCTATAGTCACTGGGTTATTGGGGACATCAGCACCTCGGATATTTAGAAGCCAGGCGATATCATCTAAGGCTGTGAGTACATGGACTTTGGCTCCCTTGCCCTTGATTTTTTCACGGAGTTCGTTTAACTTTTCCCCACGGGACCGACCGGCATATTTTGTATCATAGATAAAGGCATCTGTGGTCGGTAGTGGAGGACGATCCTGCCATAATTGCCCGATTAAATCAGAACCGAATTTTAAGGTGACTTGACCTTGAAATTCCTTTTCCATATCTTGAACCTGTTTAGTGGAGAAGACATGTCCATCAAAGCCCACAGATGCTCCTGTCGGTAAAAGGTCCTTTAACCATTCTGTATAACTAGGAACCCGGGGATCTGCTCCACGGAACAGACGGATTCCAGAATTTTGGAGCTGTTTTTCGGCTTGAATGTAATAACGGCCGTCTGTCCAGAGACCTGCATCCGATAAGGTAATCACCGTTGTGCCTGCGGAACCGGTAAAGCCCGAGATCCACTCCCGGCATTTGAAGTGATCTGCTACATATTCACTGAGATGAGAGTCAGAGCTCGGTACAATATAGGCGTCCACCTGATTCTCTTGCATTAGTTTTCTTAGTTTTGCAATACGTTCTTGTACCATCATTTTATTCCCTCATTTGCAGTTATTTGATAGGTTGTTCCCTTCTCAGTGGTTATCGCTTGGTAGATCTCCGCAAAAAGGATTTCATTTTCTGACAAATGAGCACTTGCTGATTGGGCATCGGTGACCCGCAAAGCAATACCACAGCCAGCTTTAATGCTAGAGGGTATCGGCATAACGCCTACCGAAAAGCCTCCTTGCTGCAGGGATTTCTCAGCTAAAATAGCCATATGAGTGTTGGGGAACGTTATGATGTAGAGCACATAATACCCCCTAAATATTGATCAAGCGCTTCGCTCCGGCCATGATGGTCACGATGGCGTACATATTGGCAATTTCGCCAACTCCAAGTTTATCGGAGATGCCATAATAGTTGGTGCAGGTACCGCAAGTTTGAATGCTGGTGCCTTGATCAGCCATAGCTTTCAGGTCTTCCAAGCTATTCGAGTCACTGCTGGTCAGCTGGGCTCCCGAATTAAAGAAAAGGAGATGAGTGGGCGGCGGAGTCAGTTCTCTCAAAGAAAAAATGAAGCTTTTGAGGAGGATTCGCCCGAGCTCCTCACTGCCTTCTCCCATCGTATCCCGTCCGATAGCGATGACTAATCCGGAATCCTCTGCAGTTTGGTCATTCTCCAGCACACAGCCTTCACCGGCTACTATCGTCACCTCAATGACGCCATTTTCTTTTTGCGCGTATTCACTTTGTAGACCCATTCCCGAGGCCATCTTTTGCAGATTTTGGCGTGCTATATCGTTGTCGACCAATACTACGACAACTCCCCCCTCTTCACCTAATCCTTCGATAGCCTTTTTGGTGCGGATTACGGGGATGGGGCATACTTGACCTAAAGCATCAATGGTTGTCATTATTATTCCCTCCTCATTGGGTTTCCCCTTAGCTTGGTTTGTTTGCTGATTTCTCATCTCAAGATTATAGGCAAGTCAAAACGCGGTAGAATCTCGCCAATGATTCTGGCCTGAGGCTCTGCCTCCTGGATAGCACTTAAGGCCTCTTCCCCATAAGCCTTGGGTACGCTGAACAGTAAACCGCCGGAAGTCTGAGGATCAAGCATTAATTCCTGTAAAGGAAACGATGTCTCGCCAAAGTCCACAGCACCCTCCATAAAATTGCGATTGCGCTGACCGGCAGCAGTAAGCAAATAACCTTCTGCATAGGTGTAGGCTTGGGGTATGTATGGTAGTTGAGAGGGATAGAGAACGACTGAGGTCTCTTTCCCGGCCATTTCCCGTGCATGGGCAAGCAAGCCAAAGCCGGTAATATCCGTACAGGCGTGAACAGGGAAGTGGTGCATTTTTTCGGCGGCATATTTGTTAAGGCGTTGCATAGAGGTCAGGGCAGCTTCGATAGCCTCAGGCTCTGCCATCTCCCCGCGCAAGGCTGCCATTATGATACCAACTCCTACGGGCTTGGTGAGTATCAGTTGATCTCCCGGTTGGGGAGTATTGTTCTTCCATATCTTGTGCGGATTGAGGCAGCCCGTGACTGCTAAGCCATATTTCGGCTCTCGATCGTAGATAGAATGCCCACCGCAAAGGACCGCTCCGGCTTCTAGCAGTTTTTCTGCCCCGCCTGCTAAAATTTCACCTAAAGCTTGGAGCTCCTCCCTTTCCGGATAACAGACAAGATTGAGAGCAAAAAGAGGCGATCCCCCCATTGCATAGACGTCGCTTAAAGCATTGGCGGCAGCGATCCGGCCAAAGGTTCGCGGATCTTCTACCATGGGTGTAAAGAAATCTACCGTAGAAACAATAGCTGTATCTTCACTCATCTGATAAACTGCGGCATCGTCAGAGGCATCAAACCCTACAAGGAGATTCGGATTATGAAAGGCGGGTAACGCCGAAAGAACCTTCGATAGCTCACCGGGGCCTATTTTTGCTCCGCAACCACCCGTGGTACAGCTTGATAAAAATGATTTCAAGAATAGAATCCCCTTTCCTGTTTTCATCCTACAAAGTATTCCACAAACTATTTGGGGATTCCTTCGTAGCTAAATAACAATTCTATCATAACGCTTTTTTTTGGTTTATACTATAATAGAACTGATTCTTACTGATTAGCGATAACGAATTGCGGTACTATCGTCCCGCTTATTAAGTGTTAGCATCTCATATAGTGGAGGAAATTATGATTTATCTTGATAATGCCGCTACAACTTTGCAAAAACCAGCTGAAGTTAAAGAGGCAGTCATGCAAGCCATGAATACTTTAGGCAATGCTTCCAGGGGAGCACATCCTCCTGCTTTAAATGCTCTGCGCACCTTAATGGATGCCAGAATGGAGCTTGCTGACTTTTTCGGTCTTCAGGACCCCCTGCGGGTCATCTTTACCGCCAATGCCACTGCCGCTCTAAACCTTGCGATCGGTAGCATCCGTGGACATATCGTCACTTCGGCAGCTGATCACAATTCTGTCTTGCGACCTGTTTATCGGCAAGGGAACTATACTGTGGTCCCCGCTGATGAGAAAGGGCGCATCCCTTTGGATCAGATAGCCGGTGCCCTCCGGCCCGATACAGAAGCGGTTGTCATGACCCACGCCTCCAATGTAACCGGAAATGTTTTTGATATAGAGGCCATCGGCGAATTATGCGCCGCCCGTGGCGTTCGCTTGATCGTGGATGCTTCTCAAAGTGCAGGGCTTTTGCCGATCAGAATGCATAAAACAATCTCTGCACTGTGTTTTACCGGTCATAAATCTCTCTATGGCCCCCAAGGTACTGGTGGGCTTTGTCTTGGGGAAGGTTTTCAACCCTCCTCTTTGTTGGTTGGCGGAAGCGGTCACCATACCTTCGACCCCCGTCATCCCGAAGAGCTACCTGACGCCTTAGAGGCCGGCACCCAAAATGTCCATGGTATCGCCGGGCTTTTGGCCGGGGTGCGTTACATCCGTTCCACAGGTCTCACGACTATTCATCAACAAGCTGATGCCTTGGCCCGTACCTTTGCTCAAGCTGTGGTTAACTTGCCTAAGGTCACCGTCTATGGGTATATGGAAGCACCGGTGCGTGTGCCTATTGTCTCACTTAATATCGAAGGTTATGACTGCGCCCAAGGAGCCAGTCTTCTTTATGAAAACTATGGCATCTGTGTTCGAGCCGGTGCTCACTGCTCCCCGCTCATACACAAGAAACTTGACCTTGATGGATCGATTCGCTTCTCCTTTTCACATTTTAACACCCTGGCAGAGACTGAGCGTGCTATTGAGGCTGTCCAGGAGTTAGCGAAATAAGCAATTTGCAGAGAATAATTAAATCGAATGTTTTGCGGCGAAGGTTTTACTGTCAAGCAAAATCGGCATAGGAAAAAACAGAAATGCGGCCTTTCAGATGATAACCTGAAGGGTCGCATTTCTATTGTTGTCAACTTAACATCTTGTTTCCTAAAAAAAGTTCCCTAAAAACTAAAGGCAACAAATTCACTGGTAAGCTGTTCACTGATCCGTGTCACACGACTAAGGGCCTCAGAAATTGACTTGGCCTCCGTCTGATTGATCGTGGAACTTGCCAGGATCTTGTTAATAATCTCATCCATCTCCGTAATTTCACTAGCCAGAAATTGCAGCAATGGCACGGTGCGATTATTGGTCTGCCTAATATTTGTTACCTGCTGCTGGATAAACTGAATGGACTGTTTACTTTTCTCTGCTAACTTTTTAACTTCGTTGGCGACTACAGCGAATCCTCTCCCGGCATCTCCGGCGCGAGCCGCCTCAATAGCAGCATTGAGGGCCAGCAAATTGGTTTGGTCGGATATCATTTTTATGGTATCAATAAGCTCTTCAATTTTTTGGGCGTTGGTATTGAGTTCTTTTGTAATTTCGATGGTCTCGTCAATTCGATTCACTTGTTTTTTCACTTGGCTGTCCGCTTCTAAAATCCGACCATTCGTCTCCGCTAGAAAATCAACAATACCCTCCATCGAGCTCGTAACCTCTTCGATATGAGCATTTAAGTCAAAGCTTATACTTTGTGTATTGAAGAGAACTTGGTTAAAGTTAAATTCAACGACCTTCTCCGTTAGGTGCAGAATATCTTCGGGTTTTATGGTTCGATGGAATTCAATGACAGAAACCTTATTTCTGTCAAAATAGTTCCCATACTTAGTCCATAGAATATCTCGATTACCTACAAAACCATGCATACCGACGATGTGATCAGCGGCTTGTAAGATTTCCTTAAGCTGGGCATCCTCTATTTCAGCATAGGGAGCTATTCGATATTGAACATGATTGACTTCATGTTCCAGAAGATATTTCTCTATGGCCTTACCTTGGGAAGAATTATTGTTGAAAATAACGACATTGGAGCCTGCGGGAACTCGGGCAAGTCTGATATAAAGCATGTCTTCTGGGATGAGTTCCAAAGGAAAGATCTGTTCCCTCTTCACATACTTTGAAGCTTCCTCTACTCTTGTAGGAAGTGCAATATAGAGGTCGTCGTTTAAAACAGCGGGCATTTCTTTAATCGAATACCGATTTTTCAATTCAACTTTCTGCCCAAAATAAATTGACACCACCCGATACAATTCATCCGCGACCGCTTGGGAGCTTCCGATGGTTGAAATTTTCATTAGTGTTGTATTCATAATGATTTTAGCTCCTTTTTTGTGAAAGTTCCTACATGTGTCATTGTTATGATAATTTGACATCTTTCTCACAAATCCTCTAATATTACCCATCTGAATTCTTAATGTCATCATTAAGAAAATCACGGGATGAGCAACCTTGCCCACGCATGCCTAAGTAAAACAAACAGTTTCTGCCAAGGTAATAGGCAGAAACTGTTTGTTTCAAATCAAGATGAGACTTACACAGGACATGGTGTTTTTACCGTTATTATAAGGTATTCCGCATTGTTTGAGTAAGTTCGTTACATCGATACCATAGGACTCCACCGAAGCAATAGCTGCATCCGGAGAGCGACATTCATCATCATCAAGTATAGAGCAGCGCTCACAGGCCGTACACGGTCCCACATTGAGCGGCAAGAAGTCTTTAAAGAGACCCGTTTCCCTGAGCTTAGTTATTACAGTCAACAATATCTTGGTGTGTTCTACCGTCCCCTCTTGCATTCCTTCCAAATCAAAGGAATCCTCCAGCTGATACACCTTTTGGAACAGAATGCCCTCTTGATAGTATAGTGCCTTCTGGCGAAGCTCTTCAAAATCTCCCACAGCGGGGGGACACATCCAATTTTTCTTGTAGTTCCCACAGACGTTTTGCTCGCAGGGCTTTCTAAAATCAATATTAAAGGGAATATCTTGGGTACGAATATGTGCACAGTGATCTACACCGAGGGATTTAATGTAGGACATTAAATCTATGATGCCAGAACTCATATATTCACCTCTCCTCTTGGAAAAACAAGGCCTCCGAAGACCAGCTCCGAAGGCTTTGCTATTGATGATTTAGAACACTTTCTTGCTAAACTTATCGATTTCTTCGCTTACACAATCGTAAACTCCAGGGAAGGAGCTAAATCCCAGGCCTTGCGTTAGGCAGGGGATAAAATAGTGTTTTCCACAATTGGTGCAAGCTCTTTCCACTTCTCTGGCGGCAATTTCCCGTGTCCAAGTTGGGAAGTCAACGACACCGCTGTCGATATCGCCCATAAAGCTGATCTTTCCGCCGTATTTTTTGATAAGCTCAGGAGTGTTGTTAGTGGTCATAACGCCTTGCCAAATATCAATGCCCATTTCGATCATGAAAGGCACGAAGGATGCGGCGTAGCAATCGCTGTGATGAACCAGCAGCTCAACCCCATGTTGCTTGTAGTAGCTATAGATTTTCTTGTAAGCAGGAAGGTAGAATTCTTCAAACATCGCCGGGGAAATGAAGGTGCTCTTTTGGCTACCCCAGTCATCATGGTGGAAGAGGGCATCGGGTTTAAGACGACGGCAGATGACTTCTGCTAGTTTCAGTTCATATTCTGTAAGATAGTCGATCAGCTCGTGCATATATTCTGGTTCTTCATATAAGGCCATCAAAGCATCTTCCATGCTCATCAAGTGATGGCACATTTCGAAAACCCCGGGGGCTACGAAGGCCGTAACGAATTGCTCATTGCGGTCGATTCTGTTGGCGTGCTCCACGGCAGCAGCCCATGCTTCATCGGTATCAGGAATTACAGGGGCTTTGACTTGCTCTCTCCATTTGGTGATATCTTTAAGCACCTTATGTGCTTCATCATGGACAGGAAACTGACCGATTTGGCCTTCGGGCCATCTGAAGGTGATTCCCCAACCCGTCTTGACTTCGCCTCCGGGAGGAGCCATGAAGTCGATAGGGTTTTCCAAGATGATGTCCATAAACTCATACTGGTTGACAAAACGATCCGGATTACCGCCGCGAATGGTTTCCAATAGGTTTTGCTTTTTGGTTAACATGAATATCCGCCTCCCTATTCTCTTGGTCCCGTTTATAGGTTGATTGACGCCATTAAGCGTTTACCAATTCCTTCGCTTTTACAGCTGCTCCACCTGCATCAGCAGCAAAGCCATCAGCACCGATCATATCGGCCATTTCTTGGCTCACCGGTGCGCCTCCGACGATTACCTTGACACCGGAAAGGCCACTGCTTTTGAGCAGATTGACTGTTTCCTTCATCGCAGGCATCGTGGTGGTCAAGAGACCGGAACAAGCTACAAGTTTAACGTTCGCGTTATCCTTAGCAGCATTGACAAATTTTTCGGCAGATACATCTACTCCGAGATCCACAATAGTAAAACCCACGCTTTCTAACATCATAGCCACGAGATTTTTGCCGATATCGTGGAGGTCTCCTGCGACTGTACCAATAACGCATGTGCCTAAGGACTTGGCGCTATCGCCTGTGAGATGAGGCTTCAGGACTTCTACGCCCTTCGACATAGCTTTGGCTGCCATGAGCATTTCCGGTACAAAAAGTTCCCCTGAGGAGAACTTATCCCCAACGACACCCATAGATTCAATCATGCCCTCAAGAATATCTCCCGCCGCATTACCTGCATCAAGAGCTTCTTGAACAAGACCCGGTACGAGTTTCGCTTTACCCGCTTCTACCATAGCTTTGACTTCTGCGATTTTTGACATTTAAATTCCTCCTTGTAAGATAGATATTGGGTTAAGGTTATAAAACCTTCCCGAACGTTCTTTGAAAACCTAATCCTTATTGTTCAGATGAATGAGCTGACACTCTACGTAACCAATATCGCTAAAC